>CAZZXL010000124.1:0-1363 GCA_964658035.1 uncultured Acetobacteraceae bacterium | reverse complement strand
TTCGTTAGCCTTGCCTGTCACGCCCGAAAGTTCCGTTTGATGAGCGGCGGGGAAGATAGTAGCGAAATTGAGAGCCGTTTGTTCGTGTGCTTCCGGGTGCTGCTCACGCCAGAGCACTCGCAGCAACTCCGGCCAGTCTTCGAGTAGAACCAGAGTGCGTGTCACCATAGCGTGGTGCGCTAGGCATAACGTAATCATCAGGTTTAGCTCAGACTTGCCGGCAATACGGTGATGAACTGCGAGACTTCGCTTCCGGCCTCCAGGCTTACCGCACACGCGACATCGGTGACCGTCTCGCTTCAGCACAGCCTCACGCAACCCTCCAAAATACTCCTCATCCTGCCGTTTGAGCGTGTAGCAGGTTCCACAGAGCCCGACTGCGAGAATCTTGGAGTTTCCGCACCGGCAATGCATAGCGCGCTGAGTTCCCTTCTTCATCCCTGCTCTCGCTCCGCAATCATTCCAAGATTGATATCGACCACAATCCAGCCCTCTTTCCAGGGCTCCGTCCGTTCGTCATCAAACGGAACACCGTTAGCTCTCGCCTCTTCCCCTGAATCGAAAAGATTGCCCCAAGTGTCTTTAAAGTGATCTTCCCTGCCCTCTGCTAAGGCCTGTTTGTGGCGGGCCGACTCCAAAGCTTCGGTATCGGCGTCTTCCCATCCGCAGCGCCAGCAATAATGAGCGGTTTCGTAATCCGGTAAATCCGAGAAGCGGGCACGGTAGCCTGCCGCGTACTCTTCCCGATCCCAATGCTTCAGTGCAGCTAGACCAGGATGCATCATGCCCGACCTCCGCTCGTGCTCTTTGAATAACGATAGACTGTCGTCCGGTCCACTCCGAACTCTCTCGCCAGCGCCGACTTGTTTTCGCCTTTGCCCAGCCGCAGCCGCAGCTCCGCAGCTTTCTCGATTGTTAGCGAGTGCTTTCGGCCCCGGTACGCACCAGCCTTCTTGGCCAGCTCTATTCCCTCTCGCTGTCTTTCACGGATCAGCTCCCGCTCAAACTGTGCGAAGGCACCCATCACGCTCAGCAGCAAGTTAGCCATGGGAGAGTCTTCGCCGGTGAAGGTCAGACTTTCCTTGACGAACCGGACGTGCACACCCCGAGCAGTCAGGCCGAGAACCATCCTCCGTAAGTCATCCAGGTTTCGGCCGAGCCGATCCATTGAGTGGCAGACAATAGTGTCGCCCTCACGGACGAAGCTCAACATAAGTTCGAGCTGCGGACGGTTCACATCCTTCCCCGATGCCTTGTCCAGGAAGACCCGATCAATCTGCACGCCTTCGAGCTGCCGATTCTCGTTCTGGTCGAAGGTGCTCACTCGCACGTAGCCGACGAGCTGGCCTTTAGGAGGGTGCCG
>CAZZXL010000123.1:0-15329 GCA_964658035.1 uncultured Acetobacteraceae bacterium | reverse complement strand
CGGCGGTCAATGCTTCGGTCACAGGCTGAACGGGCTTGATCGTTGGCGGCGCCGTGACGGCAATCGAGGCCGCGGACGGCGTAATTCCCTTCGCTCGCTGCACTCCTTCAAGCAGCAGCTCTGCTACATCTTTGATTGCGACCGCTGGACCGTTCTCTTTGGCAGGCGTACTCCCCAGCATGCTCTTGCAGAACGGGCAGCCGACCGCCAGCGTCCTTTCTTCATGCGCGGCAGTGCCAAGTACGCGCTGCACTTCCTTGAAGCGATTCTCAGAAATGCGTTCTTCGCCCGGCTCTTCCTCTTTCCAGAACTGCGCTCCGCCCGCCCCGCAGCAAAAGGCGTTGGCCTTGTTGCGCTCGAGCTCGACGACTTCGCTGCCGAGGACCCTTAGCAGGTTGCGCGGCGCATCGTAGACGCCGTTATGACGGCCGAGATAGCAGGGGTCGTGATAGGTAATGCTCTGCTGTGATTGCTCCGGCTGCAGTTTACCGCTGGTGATGAGCGTTTCCAGATACTCGGTGTGGTGCATCACCTTGTAGTCTCCACCGATCTGCTTGTACTCGTGCCCCAGTGAATTCATGCAGTGCGGGCAGCTTGCAATCACCAGCTTCGGCCTGACTTCGTTCAGCGTGGCGACGTTCTGATCCGCGAGCTGCCGGTACAGCATCTCGTTGCCGGCACGGCGCGCGCTATCGCCGGTACAGCATTCCTTTTTCCCGAGCACAGCGAAGTCAACCCCGGCATGATTGAGCAACTCAACGACCGCACGCGCTGTTTTTTGTGCCTGCGGATCATAGCTCGCCGCGCAGCCTACCCAGTACAAAACGTCGGGAGTTGCATTGTCCTCCGTCGTCTTGACAGACAAGCCTTCAGCCCATTCCATCCGCTTATCGTGGCTGATGCCCCAAGGGTTTTTAACACGCTCCATGCCGCGAAACGCAGTCTGCAGTTGCGCAGGAAATTCTCCCTGCATCATCACCTGGTGGCGGCGAACGTCGATGATGTCGAGCATCTGCTCATCCTGCACCGGACAGACTTCCATGCAGGCGCCGCAGGTCGTACAGGCCCAGGCAGCTTCCGGTGTCAACGCAAAGCTGAGCAACGCATGCGAGCTCGGAACGCCTTTGTCAAAGGCAGAATGGCGGCCAAGGTCGTTCAACTCCATGCGCTTGTTAATTTCAAGGGCCGCAGGACTAAGAGACTTGCCGGTGGCCGTCGCCGGGCATACATCCTGGCAGCGATTGCACTGGATACATGCGTAGGCATCGAGCAGGCGCGGCCACGCAAGGTCCTCCAGTTTCTCTGCGCCAAGCTTCTGGTCTTCGCTTTCCAGATTGATCTCGACAGGTGGAAGCACGCCGGAGTGCGGCCTTCGTGCGAAGAAATATTTGAGCGGTGCGGCGAAGATGTGAATGTGTTTTGAATAGGGAAAGTAGGCGAGGAAAGCGAGCACACTGCCAAGAGCGCCCCAGTAGCCGAAGACCTGCCAGGCGTGCGCGTTCTGCGGCGTGAACAGATGTGCGAGAAGGCTGCCAAACGGTTCTGCCGGCTCATTACCCGCTGCGTTGAACTTATCCATTGGCATCGCAGCAATGCGTGCGCCGGCGCCCAGTGCCCTGCTGCCGACGTGGAAGAGAATGAATGCGGAGACAATGATCGAATCGCGATGAATGTATCCGCGATTGACGTCTTTATGGAGCAATGTTCGATCATTGAACTTGAAGTCGCTTCGTGCCGGCAAAAAGAATCTGCGCACTACCAGCGCGACAACACCAACCAGCACCAGAAAGCTTAGTGCATCCGCAAGGAACCTGTATCCCGCGAGAAACACAAAAGCCACGATTATGCCTGGATTTCCAAAGGCCGCCAGCGTCATGAGCGCTCGCAGGGGCTCAATGCCATAGCCCTGGACCGCATCGACCAGGTTCACCAGCAGGTAGAAAACGAACCCATAGAAGATGAAGGAATGAAAGACGCTGACAATACCGCGCTTCTTGAAGGTCCGCCGCTGCGAGAGCGTTGTACTCAATGCGTACCAGAGGCGACTTGGCCAGCGGTCTGTTCTGAGATCGGCATCCGGCCGGCCGCGACGAATGCGCAGGTAAACACGATAAAAGCCGCGAGCGCCAATCCCCAGCATGATCAACGCGAAAACCAAGAATCCGATCCTGCTGGAGAGAGGCAGCATACCGCTTACTTGCGCAGCTCTTCTAGAATTGCAGGCACCAGCAGGTTTACATCACCGACCATGCCGTAGTCGGCAATCTTGAAGATGGGCGCGTCCCCGTCCTTGTTGATCGCGATGATGTACTTGCTCTTGTTCATGCCGGAAAGGTGCTGCACAGCGCCCGAGATACCGATCGCAATATAGGCTTTCGGTGCGACGGTCTTGCCCGTCTGGCCGACCTGTTCTGCGTAGGGACGCCAGCCGGCGTCAACGATCGCCCGGGTTGCACCGACGGCTGCGCCGATCTGGTCGGCAAATCCTTCAACCAGCGCTGAGAAATTCTCGGCCGTGCCCACGCCGCGCCCGCCCGCCACCACAACATCTGCTTCGCTCAAAGGAACCCGGCTTGTTTTTTCGCCTGTCTTACCCGTCACCTGCAATTTGCGCGCAGGCAGTTCCAGGTCAACATCAAACTGCTCGGCTGCCTTCGATCCCGGGGCTTCAGCAGCGAAGGCGCCCGGCTTGACCGTGATGACAGCCAGTCCTTCAACTTCTACTTTTTCGGTGACGCGCGCAAGATAGGTATAGTGCTCTGCTACCAGCTTCGCTCCTTCGCTATGCAGCGCAGTCACGTCTTCCAACAAGGACGCATCCAGCTTGACCGCGACCCGAGGACTATAGTCGCGGCCGCTCCGACTTCCACCGATCAATACAGTAGTCGCCTCTCCCTGGATAGCGATCTGCGCGACGGCAGCGGCCCAGAGTTCAGAATCATACTGCGCCAGCTCTGCGCAATCGGCTACCAGTACCTGATCCACAACGCCGGCAATCTCAGCAGCTACGGTCGTGATGCTGCTTCCAAGCACAAGCGCCGTTACGGGGCCTTCGCGGCCAAGCTGGCGAGCGCATGTCACCAGCTCGTAGGTGCTTTTGCTGACCTTACTGCCGTCATGTTCGACTACCAGCAGAATCACGCAATCACCCTGGCTTCGTTGCGCAGCAGGCGTACCAGCTCAGTAGCGGCAGCAGCGGGGTCTTTAGTGTCGAGCATCTTTTTTAGACGCTCTCTCACCTGCACGGTTTCACTGATCACCTTCACCCGTGGTGACACATCAAACTGCTCCAGCGACTCTTTGCGCAGTTCTTTCTTCCTGGCCTTCATGATGTTCGGCAGCGTTGGATAGCGCGGTTCGTTCAATCCCTGCTGCGTGGTCACGACAGCGGGAAGCGGCATGTTGAAGGTCTCGCTGCCTTCGTCAACATCATGCTTGCCGGTCAGCAGTCCGTCTTTCACTTCGAGGGCATTTGTCCAAGTCACCTGCGGCCAGTGCAGCCGCTCCGCTGTCGCCGCACCCAGCGCGTGACTGTCCCAGTCGGCTTGCTGGCCGCCGCTGAAGATCAGGTCAGCTGCTTCCTGCCTGGCGATCGCCGCCATCACTTTGCTGACCGCGATCACATCAAGCTTCACCTCTGTCTCGACATGGATGGCACGATCAGCGCCCATGGCAAGCGCATTGCGCAGAGCATCCTGGCAGCGCGCCGGGCCTATGGCCACGGCAACGACCTCCACATCGGTACCGGCCTCGCGGATGCGCAGGGCCTGCTCGAGGCCATACTCATCCATCGTGTCCATCACCAGCTTTCGGCCTTCCAGATCAACCGCGCCATCCTTGATGCGAACGCTTTCTTCTGCGTCCAGCACCTGGCGTATCAACGTCAACACACGCATCGTTAAACCTTGACCTTCATCTGCTATTCGTAAGAGTTTAGAGCTTGTAGCGTCCTGCATCTGTCATGGCCGTCGCGATTTCACGGCCAAGCGCTACCGTATTTTCAGGCTCATGCTTTGAGAGCCTGCGGAAGATTGTCATCTGCGTACGCAGCATATCGCCTTCCGCGACTGCGCCGATTACCCGCTCCGCCGCTCCCTCAACGATGCGGAAGGAGCGCGCTGCATAATACTTTGCCAGGCTGATTGCGATCGGCTTCGATCCGCCCATCTTCTCGGTACGCAGCAAAGTCGATTCGAGCGCCAGCACTTCGATAATGATGTCGGCGAGCGCTCCCATCACTTCCTGCTGCTCTTCAAGACCCTGGCCGAACTTCTGCGAAGCAGCCCCGGCACAGAACAAGCCGATCTTCTTGGCACTGGCCAGCAAAGCGCGCTGGGCTGCCAGCGGGCCACTCTGTTCTTCCCGCGGACTAGGCCCAGCCATTACTTCATCCATCACCTTCTGGATCGCCGGCAGCAATGCGAGTTTCCCCTGCAGCGCGCGCTTGATCATCCAGCCGGTCGTGATCAGGCGATTGATTTCGTTGGTGCCCTCGAAGATTTTGTTGATGCGCGCGTCCCGGTAGCTGCGTTCCGCGGGAAATTCTTCGACGTAGCCATAGCCGCCGTGAATCTGCAGCATGTGGTCGACGATGACTTCCAGCATCTCCGAGCCGAAGACCTTGATGATCGAACACTCGACGGCAAACTCTTCAATCCGCTTCTGCACCTGCATACTGAAGTCAGGAGCATACTTGTCGAGTTCAGCAAGCGAGGCATCGATGGCGCCCACCACCCGGTACACCAGCGACTCGCCGGCATAAATCAGCGCGGCACTCTCCGCAAGTTTTTCCTGGATGAGCCCGAAGGACGTGATGGGCTTACCAAAGGCAATCCTATCCTTGCCGTACTTCACCCCGTTGCGGAAAGCGTTTCTCGATCCGCCGATAGCAGCAGCACCAAGTTTGTAGCGGCCGACATTGAGGATGTTGAAGGCAATCCGATGCCCGTTTCCTACTTCCCCAAGGAGGTTTTCTACCGGCACCTTGCAGTCCGAGAGGAGGATCGGGCAAGTGGAGGAACCACGAATCCCAAGCTTGTGTTCTTCAGGGCCAATCGTCAGTCCAGGCGTACCTGTCTCGATCAAAAATGCAGAGAACTTCTGACCGTCAATTTTCGCAAACACGGTAAAGAGACTCGCCATGCCTGCGTTTGAAATCCACATCTTTTCGCCGTTGAGGATGTAGTGCTTACCGTCGGCAGAAAGCACCGCCTGCGTGCGAATATTCATCGCATCCGAACCCGATGAGCTTTCTGACAGCGCATAGGAT
Source organism: uncultured Acetobacteraceae bacterium (assembly GCA_964658035.1). Classification (GTDB taxonomy): domain Bacteria; phylum Acidobacteriota; class Terriglobia; order Terriglobales; family Acidobacteriaceae. The sequence continues at coordinate 10,060 of CAZZXL010000123.1, read as the reverse complement.
GAAATCCATTCGCCGGAGGCAAGCTTGGCGATATACTTCTGCTTCTGCGCCTTGGTGCCATACCAGACCAGTGGCAGCATACCGATGCCGGTATGCGCGCTGAACGCAACCGAGAAGCTGCCGACAACGGACATGTGATCCGCGATCAATGCGGAAGTGACTTTGTCCATCCCGAGACCGCCAAACTCTTCGGGCACATCCACGCTCATCAGTCCCAGGTCCCCGGATTTTTTCAACAAAGCTTTGGTCACATCGAAGCGCTTGGCTTCGATCGCTTCCACCTGCGGAAGGATTTCTCTTTCTGCGAAGTCAGCGGTAGTGCTGGCAATCTGCTGCTGCTCTTCTGACAGGTCTTCCAGCGTAAAAATGTCGGCCGGGGTCAAATCTTCAATCAGAAAGCTGCCGCCATTTACCCGCTTGCCTGCAACTGCCACTACTGCTGTGCCCATTGTTCCTCCAACGCGTATCACTTGATCTGAGCCAGGCATATGGCCGTTGAGACGGCTTCCTGCACCCCGATTTTATCGAATTGTCCAGCGGCTGCAGAATACTGAACGATCGGTCAGATAGTCAAACATCAAGTTCATGGCCCACACCAGGGGTTGAACGATCAACGCCGATTCGACTTACCCGTAACCACCACCGCTCCCGAAAGCTGCCTTTTCTCTGCTGTCGACTTCGTTTTCGCAATCCGGGCAGCAGGGACGCTTTTGGCAGGCGCCGCACTGTGGTCGCGCCTGCTGTGCAGTCCCTCTGTGAGCAGGCAGCCAAATTCCCGGCCGATCTCCGCGGCACTCAGCGGCCCTGCCGGCTGGTACCACGTGCCAATCCAGTTGATGGCGCCCGCAATCGCGAAAGAGGCAAGCTTCACATTGCAGGAGGCTACCGAGCCATCGGCGATGCCGTCTTCAAGATATTGACGGATCGCTGCATCGATGCGACGCTTCAGACCGCGCACCTCTTTGCGCGCGGGTGCAGAAAGAACGGAATCATCCAGCATCGCCACGCAGCGGCCGAACTCATGAGAAACAACCGTGGTCGCATAGGCTTGAATGTATGCCTTCACCCTGTCGAAACCCGTGCCGTGGTTTACCAGGGCCTGGTCAAGTCCGCTCTCAATGGCTGAAATGCCGTGGCCGTAACAATCCACCAGGATCTGCTCTTTATTCTTGAAGTAGTAGTAGAGCGCGGGCTTGGTAATGTTCAGGCGTTTGGCGAGTTCCCCCATCGAGGTACGCCGATAGCCTTGCTCCAGGAAGAGATGGGCAGCCGTCTGCAGGACCGCATCCCGCTTCTCATCGACATTGCGTTGCCGCACCTGGAAAGCCTTCCAGGGCTCGCGTGCATTCACCTCTCCTTTGAATGTGCCCATTCGGACCGGTGCTGAAGTTGAGCTATTACGCTGACTCTCCAAGGCTTGTTTCATCTTCTCCATGCCGGTACGTGACGCATAAATTTCCTTTTTATCTTGTGATAGACACTTGTGCACAAGTTCGGTTAATTTACTCTGCGGTAAGAAAATACCATGAATCCAGTAGCCAATGAAACGACTTTGGGAAGCAGCGTGGGGCACGTGACTTCCACTGTGCCAAACCCCGTCCTCGCAGCAGACCTGCCCCTGCAGAGGATTTACAAATCTGAACAGGAACGCGCTGCCAGTCTGCTTTTTACGCAACCCTGGCAAGGCGATACGCAGGACTGGTCATGGGCACAAGCGATGCAGGAGGTGCGTCGCGTCGCTAGCTACCTCGAGGCGCAGAACTTTCCCCCAGCCTCCAACATCGCCATTATGGCAAAGAATTCCGCGTGGTGGATCATGGCGGATTTTGCCATCTGGATGGCTGGTCACGTCAGCATACCGATCTTTCCCACGGTGCAGGACGCGACCCTGCTTGCCATCTTTCAGCAGACCAGGCCAGTCGCGTGCTTCCTTGGTGCCGTAGAGCATTTGCCATCGATCGAGGAGCCCGATCTGCAGGGCATGCAATGGATCACTTTCCCCCATTACGACAGATCGGACATGCTGCCGTGGGCCTCGATCCTCAGCGACTACTCTCCCCTGGCCGGGAACCCGGTGCGACCGGCAAATGAAATCGCTACGATCATCTATACGTCAGGCACTACGGGCCATCCGAAAGGTGTGATGCATACCTTTGGCGCCTTGAGCCTGATGGCCATTGCGGTCAAGCGCGCCCTGGGTCGTGAGGATGGCCAGGCGGATCGGCTTTTGTCCTACCTGCCGCTCGCCCACATCGCCGAACGCGCCATCGTCGAGACCAGTACATTCTTCCTCCAGCTCCACGTCTACTTCACAGAAGGTCAGGCGACCTTTCTGGCCGATTTGCAACGATCGAGGGCAACTGTTTTTTTTACCATTCCGCGCCTGCTCATCCGCTTTCAGCAGGGGGTACTCGAAAAGGTATCGCAGAAAAAGCTGGATGCGCTGTTGCGTATACCGGTCATTAAGAAGATCATCCGCAAAAAGATTCTGCATGGTCTCGGCCTGCGTGATGTGCGCATTGCTGCGTCCGGCGCGGCGCCGCTCCCGGTTTCGATCCTGCATTGGTACCACGCACTTGGCCTGAACCTGGTCGAGGGCTACGGCATGACGGAGACAGGCATTACCCACGTCCCCTCTCCGGGCAGGGATCGCGTCGGGTACGTGGGCGAAAGTTTTGACTTCGCGGTCACACGCATCTCGGATGCCGGCGAAATCCAGATCAAGGGGCCCATGAATTTCACCGGCTATTACCAGTCCCCCGAAGCGACGGCTGCCTGCTTCACCGAGGATGGCTACTTTCATACCGGCGACCGCGGCGAAATCGACGAACTCGGCAGGTTGCGCATCGTCGGCCGTCTGAAGGAGGAATTCAAGACCTCGAAAGGCAAATATGTCATTCCGACCCAGATAGAAAAAGTACTGAGCCTGGGCCGGCACTTCGAATCTGTTTGCGTACTTGGCTCGGGGATGACCGCACCCTTCGCCATGGTCGTGCTGGTACCCGAAGCCCGGGCGGATGGTGCATCACCGGAAGGGCGCAGTGCCATCGAAGCCCTTTTGCTTCACGACCTTGAAAGCACCAACGCACAGCACGAACATCACGAACATCTTCGCTTCCTGGTAATCGACGCGCAGCCGTGGACTGCGGACAATGGCCTTCTGACTCCTACGCTGAAGGTGCGGCGCACCAAAATCGAGGACCTGTATGGCCAGCGGTTTGACGCGTGGGAAAAAGAAGGAAAGCGGATTATCTGGCTGGAGGAGAAGTGATCGGCACTGCATCCGTGCGCCTGCCAATTGCCGGGAAAGAACTTGAAGTGTCTTCGTGGTCAGCACCGGAGGCGCGGGGCATCATCGTGTTGCTGCATGAAGCTCTTGGATCAGTCACATACTGGAAAGATTTCCCTGAAAAGCTGTGCGCTGCGACTGGCTTCACCGTCGCAGCTTATTCGCGTGCCGGGCATGGCGAGTCAGATGGCCCGGTAGAACCACGCAGTCTCGCGTACTACCAGAAGCAGGTAGAAGTGGTTCTGCCCGCAGTGCTGGATCATTTTCAGGCACCATCGCCCGTGCTTTATGGCCACAGCGAGGGTGCGGCCATCGCCTTCATCTATGCGGCACTCAACAAAACGGTGCAGGCCGTCGTGGCGGAATGCCCCATCCTGGTACAGGAAGAGCGAACTGTGCAAACGATCAACCTGCTGGAGTCGTCTTACGAAAACGGGGACCTGAGCCGCAGACTGCGTCGCTATCACCGCGATGCCGACGGAGTCTTTCACTCCTGGATGCGCAGTAACCGCTCCAGCCTTTTTACCAACTATCCCTTGAAGCAATATCTGGAACAGGTGAGCTGTCCGGTGCTGGTGATGCAGGGATCGCGCGATGAGTTCGGAACAGAAATTCAGTTCACAGCACTTCAGCAATCCTTGCCGCAGGCTCAGCATGCCATGTTCGATGCCGGGCACCTGCTGCATCGTGAACTGCCTGCTCTTGTCGCTGCAAGCGTAGCTGATTTCATCTCCTCCGCTGTTTTTGATCAAAGCGGGCAAGAAGTTCAATCCCACCAGGAAGAAAGCCAATGAAGACTAACTCCATCAATGCCTTTAGCCGTTGCATGTACCGCTTCCTTCTTATGGCGGGGACTGCACTTCTCGTCCACCATGCCGACGCGCAGCAGGAGTCGATCAGCCGCTATGACGTTTACGCAGGATTTGCCAGTATCAACAGTCCGGCGCTGGGCCTCAGCCAGCCTGGCTTCCATACGCAGGCAGGCATGAATATGCGTCCGTGGTATTCGATGGGCTTTGATTACAGCGTCGCCAGCGGCTCCGAAGTCCTGAGACCCGATCTGCTGCCGTCGGCTCTCCAGGCGCAGATTGCCGCAGCCGAACAGCTCTACATCGCCGGAGGGCTGCTGCCGGCAGACTATCAACTAGCCATCAAGACAGATGCGTTTACGCAGACCTTCGCGGCGGGCCCACAGTTGATGTACCGGCACTACAGCAAGGCCACTTTCTTCATTCGTCCTTCGCTTGGCGCTTTACGGGAGCGGGCCACTCCACACCCCGGGGACTCGTTTGCCACCACCGTAACAAAGCAGCTCGCTCCAGCCGGCTCAAAGCTTGATTGGACCGGCTTCTATGGAGTCGGCGGCGGCGGTGACTACAGGGTGACGAAGCATTTTGGCATCAGGGCGCAAATGGATGTTGTCTATAACCACCCCTTCAATGACATTCTGGCCGACGGCCGCTGGACCTTCCGCTACTCCGTGGGACCAAGTTTCCATTTCGGGCACAATATTCTGAAAACGCCGAAACCGTCAGCGATGCTTCACAGTTCGTCCCAATCCTGAAGACAAACGGCGAAATGCGAAGTCAAATCGAACGATGCCAACGATCGAGCGATGGATCGCGGATCAGACCTCGTCCGTAACCTTCTCCTTCAGCAATGCCGCCCGGGAGGAGCCGCTGCTGGCGGCGCTGGCGTCAAAAAGCTCGCGGCCAGAGAGTAATAGACGCGGGGCAGTTGCTTGCCGAACCTTTAATTCGATGATCTGGCCGACGGCAAGTTGCGCGACCTGGCTGTAGGAAATGCGTGATGGCGGCAGTTGGAGCGTAAGTTGACAGATAATCTTCTTACTCAGCTGCGTAAGACGCTCCCGGACAATCGGAGCGTGTTCGCGTCGTCCCTTCCATGTACCCGCCAGCTGTCGTAAAAGAAAGCTTGCAACCGCCGCTGGTAAGGTCAGTACGAGATTGCCCTGGGTCGATCCGACCCGCATTTCAAAGGTCAGGCACATCACTTGTTCATCGATTGGCATGAGCCGGTTGATCTGCGAATAAAGGATGCGATCAAGATGCTTCGCCACCAGGCCGATACCCCGCCAGGTGTTGGTCAGTTCTTCGCAAATGAAGATCATGACTGCCTGGAACAGTTTTTCATCGACATGGGAAAGCTCGGTGTTCAGCGATGGCTTACCCGAACCGCCCAGTAGAAGGTCGAGAATGCAGTAACCAAGCTGCATGTCCAGTTGCAGCAGAGAAACGGCGCTGATCGCTTCAAAAGAGATGGACGAAAAGTAGGCGCCACCTTCTGACATGGTCTCGAGGAAATCGCCGTAAGGAGCACGTTCGACGGCGCCGAGCCGCACCGAAACGTCCGCCTTGAGCCAGGCACTGAGGCTAGAGGCAAAACTACGGGCAAATCGCTCGCTGAGATCACCCACCTCCTGCGTCTGCTCGCTGCTGAGCATCCTTTGCGAGGAAAATGAATGTTCCTGCACATCCAGTACAGCTGGATCCGAAGCTCCGGCACTGGCGCCGCCGAACATGGCATCGATCTCTGACTGCGATAAGCTCTTTGACATTGGTCGCGGATCGCCTGATCCAAGCCAACCCTCCAACGGCTGACAAGACTTCAAAGAGCAATCGGACCACCAATGAGCAGAACGTTCTCTGAGAAAAATCTAAGCTAGATCAGTTGCAGACCGGAGCAGGGCTCTCAAATCGCAGCTTTTCGCTGGGAGAGAGGCCGCCTCGACTCATAAGGCGGTTCAAAACAAACCTTGACCATCAGCCGCAGACCATCCATCACAAAAGGAACCAGTACCCATTGTTTGCTGTGGTTGTGGATGATGAAGTTCTGGCCATACGTCACAGTGGGAATGCTCAAGTTGACGTCTCCCAGATGAGCATTCAAATCCGTTTTGACACTTCCGAGAACCATGTTGGCGATCTCCGCCATTGCATCCAGAACATCGGCATCGACTTCTGTGCACTCCTGCATCAGCAGGATGCCGGCAATCGTACGCGCGACATCGGCCGAGCAGCAGATCAGGCAGGTGATGGAAGTTGCCCCCACGACACAGATATGCGCTGTCACCCCATCCGATGGACCGGATTGCCCAGGGTCAACATGCGGGGCCTCGCAGATCAGCTCTTTTTCGAGCATGGTCGAAAACACACGCTGCGTGGCAGCCTGTATGGCTTCTATAGCGACTTCTTCCTGCATGTGCAGCGCCTCCAATCTCGCCTGTTCCATCGCCCAACCAAGTTTTCCCTGGTAAATTTCCTTTGCTATGGTGTTTCCTGAGAGCCTCCAGCTGCCTTTGCTTGCTGAAATGGCCGGCCGACACCTGTCCTTCTGACTACACGTCCAGGAAATTTGCCCTGTGGCTATGCCCCGTCTTCTGCACTCAAGCTGGCCTGTTCTTCGCAAGAAGGCCAGCCGAGATAGACCTTTCGCGCATACCTGCAGGCATGCGCCTAATTCAGTAGAGAGGCTTCAACGCATTCGGAGATTTTCTGTTTGATTTGTTCCGGAACGAAGGGCTTGCGCACCAACCCCTTGGCGCCCAGTTTGGCGGCATCCATTACTTTTGCCGGGCTTCCTTCTGTCGTGATCATGATGACCGGGATCACCTTCAGACGCGGGTCGTCCTGCATGGACGCAAGCATCTGGATCCCATCCATGTTGGGCATATTGATGTCAGAAAGAACCAGGTTGAAGGTGCCGGCCTTCAGCAGAGTAAGCGCTTCGGCGCCATCCGCGGCCTGCTGCACGTCCTCAAGGTTCAACCCGGTTTGCGTTAAGGCGCGTATCACCACTTTACGGATGACTGCGGAATCATCGACCACAAGAACTCTCAGCGCCATTGCCAACTCCCCCGTTTGTCTCTGCACGCAATCACCAATCCCCGGTTGTTCTTCCAGGCATCGTCCGCGCAGGCGCACCAGGTCATGTGCAGTGCTGCGCGGTTATCAGTGCGGACAAGTGTTGTATCGGCGAGGCGGGCAGGTGCATGAGCCGGTCCGATCCATTCGGACCGTTGACTTACCTTCAGTGACTGTCGTTCAGGACAACGCCGGCAAGATGGTCCTTAAGCGCATTTACGACCTTGTTCAGAGCGCGCATGGGAGTCTCGCCCGCTCTCACCACGAGCAGCGACGGATCGGCATTCAGGGCGAACCAGCGCGTCCATGCCGAAGAAGTGACGGGAGGACAATCGAGCACGACCCAGTCAAACTGTGCTTCTGCCCATACCAGCAAATCATTCAGTCCACCGGACTGCTGAGCGGCTTCCTCTTCGGTCAACGCGTTTTTCACTGCCAGTACGTGCATTCCGCCATCCGCCAGACGGAAAATGCAATCGTCAAGGGGCAGGCTGTCAAGCAGGGCCTCATCCAGCCCGACGACGTCCTTTGGATCACCAAGAGTATGCAATAAAGATGGCTCGGTCAGACGCAGTTCCACGAGCAACACCCGTGCGCCACGCCGCCCGAGCGCTGCTGCCAGGTTTGCCGCCGTGGTAGTTGTACCTTCGCCGCCATGCACGCCTGTGATGAAGATGGAATGCCGATGCAACGGCAGTTCGGCAAGTCTCTTCAAAATCAATCCGTACTGCTCGTCGGACGAGTGCGGATTTGCCCGCAATCCAACCAGCGACGAGCGCAGAAGCATGGAGGAAGGATTGACCCTCCTGACCTCCCTGCTCTCATGGTTCTCGATCCTCTCCACCCTCGGGATCTTGTCCTCGCCGGCTGCCATCAATGCTCGATCCTTGGAATGCTGCCGAGACGCGCAATCCGGGGAGGTAGCAGGGCTTGCAGATCTTCCTCATTCGTAACAATGGCGTTGGTCATAAGGAAGAGCGGCACTAGACACAACAGCAGAATGACGGCAAGGACCGCCCCCACCGTGGTGAATACCCTGGGACTCAGGCGGTTCATCCGGACACTGCTGGTAGCTGCCTCGACCAAGTGGAACGGTCGTACGGTGGCGAGGTCGAAATCACCGGCAGCCGTAAAGGGCATGCTTGTCGGCTGTTGATTTCCGCCCTGAGAAGATGGGGCGGCAGGAAGAACCGCAGGCCGACCCGACGGAGGCTGCCCGGATGCAGTCTGGTCGGGTTGAGCTTTCAAAGGAGCGGCGGTCTGCGGCGTCGAAGCTATCGGCGCTGCCTGTATTGCTACCCGGATTTGCTCCCGCCGGTGTTCGAGACTGGACACCTGTCGTTCGATATCTCTAAGCTTCTCACCCACTTGAGATTCCTGGACGGTTAACTCGTCGACCCTGCCCTGGTACAGATCCGGGGCCCGTTTGATGGCAGCCGGTTCACGGGGTACCGCTGGAAGGCGGGCCAGCAACGCCTGTATGCGGGCCACATTGGCTTCCGATGTCTGCACGTCAGGATAGGCGTCGGTATAGCGTTCGCGCAGGGCGGCAAGCTTCTTTTGCTCTACAGACAATTCCTGCGTTAACTGGGCGCGGGTTGCTGCGGATGGATCGACCGGCCTGGTTTGCTCTATCGGGGCCGAAGCCTCGGAGCGGCCGGCATTCTGGATCTGGCTGATGCGACCCTGCAGGGTGAGGGATGCCGCATGCAGAGTAGACTCCTCTGTCTCAAGGTCAGCAAGTTGTCCTTCGACCCAGTTCATTTTGCGCCGCAGCTGGTCTTTGCTGAGATCGCTTAAATTACCTGCAGGGGGCGAGGGCGGCGCTGGACGACTGGCAGCGGCCTGTGAGGGGACCGGCAATCCCTGCGTAGTGGGCGCGACCGGTGAAATTGATGAAGATTGAGGAGCCGGTGGCGGGGTGATATTGCCCGCCTCGTCAAACCTCTCACGGTCATTGCTGCCGGGTGGAACGTAGGTCGCAAGTACGTCTGCCAGGGCGTTTGCGACGGCAGGACCTTTGAGGGCATCCTGGTCACGAAAGGCTACATGGACATACAGCTGGCTGGTTTGACTCATGTAGGTCTGCGTGACTGCAACCTGGGAGCGGAGTCGCGCCACCGCCGCCGCCTGGGAAGCACCCTGACGCATTTCCGGATACAATCCCAGCCCGTTGACCAGGTTCGCCAGGTGAGCATCGTCGAGTGCTCGCGCGGCGACAGTTTCGGCGGACAGCGTCGACACCCCGGTAGGTGAAAGATCATCAGGCGAGTAGGACAACACTGCCTGCGCCTCATATTCAGGCTTTCCCATGCCAAGAAATGCGCAAAGGAGAACAGCTACAACAGTGCTTCCAGCCGCGACAAAAGAAGCTGCTTTTCGATACCTGATGACTGATGCGGCCGGCCTGATCTTACCTGCCATTCATTTCCCTTCTGCGATCCGTCACTGAGATGCCGAGTGATACTTTTTCGGCGACCACCAAAGGGTAAGAACGCCCAGTGTTCGGTTGGAGGGCGCGTCGAACCCTGATACTGCGTAGTGACGAATGGCTGTCTCCTGCGAGAAGCCGCCAGGCAGGGGGTAGCGGACGCTGGCCTCGGCGAAACTGCCGTGTATGGACAGGCTGGTTTTCGGATCGACGCCGTATAGAGCCGTGGCGCTCAACCTGGTCGACACCTGCTGTCTGAAAGTATGGCGCAATCCGGCGCTTGCTGTATCCAGGAATACAGCGCGTTCTATTGCTCCGTCTCCCAAACCGCGGTTGGCTGACAGGTAGAAATCGCTCCTGGGGCTTAATGATACATAGAGCGCGGCATCACCCTGAAATTGCACCTGCTTGCCACACGACGAACCGGCGCCATAGATACCGGCGGAGATGTTCAGT
>CAZZXL010000122.1:0-15481 GCA_964658035.1 uncultured Acetobacteraceae bacterium | reverse complement strand
AAATGGACGATCATTATTCGGACGGGCTTCATTTGGACGATCGTTACCTGGACGATTGCTGCCTGGAAGCGCGGTATCTCCAGTCGCGCTGCCGCGGAAGGGCGGACGCGCCGATGCGCCGCGCGCGCGATCTCCAAAGGAGGGACGTGATGATCCGGCTGCTCCAAAACGCGAAGGGCGGCCAGCGGTGCCTTCGCGGCTGCCGGCATCGCGTCGGGCAGGACCGGTACGCGCAGGGCGGTTCCCTGCCGGGGAAGCCGAAGGCCTGTCGAATGCTGGCCGCGGGCGATCGGCAAAGGGGCGGCGTGGACGATCCTGGCTCGCGTTGGCGCTGCCGTGTTCGCTGTCGCCGCGACGCGCCCTGTAAGTTTGCGGACTGGTATCTTCCTTGCCGGCATCGGCGGCTTTCTCTTCGTCCGACCTGCTCTCGTCCTTCGTCTTCTTGAGCATCCGTTCGCGATAGGCGCTACGACCCATGAAGGCGGGCTTCTCTGCAGCAGATGTATCAACAGCAGCTTCGGGCATGTCCGGCAAGGTGCCTTCGATGAAGAGGAATGTCTGTGCATCCATCGAGAGGCTCTTCAGCTGACGCGTCGCACTCAGGCCGCGGACTACATCGCGCAAACGCGAGCGCGAGGCGACCGGCGATAGGAAGGCTTCAATGTCTTCTGCTGTAGCGGTGATGACGGACTGGATGTAATTGGCCACCATCATTGAAAGGGCAGAGGATTGCGACATGGTTCCGCCGGCAGCCATTTCCTTCTTGTGGGTGACAGAGAGGATTTCCCAGTGGACCGCTTCTCCGCCCTGTTGTGGGAGCGGAGCCACGCGCAGGTTCTGCCAGAGCTCCGAGAGGCCGCGAATGGTCGCAGCTTCAGTCAGTTCATGGCCAAGTTGTTCGCGAATTTCGGTAGCCGTCAAAACACCTTCACGTTCGAGCAGCTTCCAGATTTCAACCGCCAGCGGTGACACTTTGCCGGGGCCGCTACGGGCGGGCGGCTTCTTCCAGTTGCGATCGGCCTGCAAAGCGGCGAGATGCGGCAGGGCGGTCGTGACGATGAGGAAATCCGGCTGCTCGCCGGGAGTACCGAAAAGATTCAGCGGCACCACGAAGCCTTCGGCGACCAGGCGGACGAGAAGTTCATGAGCCTGCTGGATCGTCTCGGGCGGCGGCGTGGCACTGGAGCTGCCGAGGACCGCGCCGGCAAACGACGGCGCGGGCGCGAGGATGTGCGTCTTGCGCGGAAGATAAAGACAAAGCTGCATGCGCTCGAGCCAGGCCTTGGCGTCGTCGAGCGTGAGAATGGGCTGGGCGTCTTCGCGCCAGTGCGTGGCACGGGCCGACGCGAGTTGATCTGGTGTCACTTGAATCCTTCTTTCGAGATCGAGGGCGTTCGACGACGTGGCTGCCGTCTATCGCTTCCCAGATCGTTCGCTTGCCGTGTTTAGCGCGGGCGGGCTTGCGTAAAAAGCAGGCCCCTCGACTTCGCTGCGCTTCGGTCGGGATGACAAACCTGGACGGGAGAGCAGAGGTGCGGCCTCTAGTCTAGATACGGTGGAACGCTTTCTGGATCTCTTTCCAAGAATACCGCAGAACGATGGGGCGGCCATGCGGACAGCTGGTAGGGTGCTCTGTTTTAGCGAGTTCCGCAAGTAACCACTCCATGCGCGCCGGGTCGAGCGGCGTATTGATCTTTATGGCGGAATGGCAGGCAATCGACGCGGCGACGCGGGTGCGGACAGCTTCCAGGTTCTCTGATTGCTCCTCGCGATCAGACTGTTCCAGCACTTCCATCAGCATGCGTTCGAGTTCGCGACCTTCGAGACCAATAGGAGCCGCCTTGATGGCGAGTGTCCGCGGGCCAAAGGGTTCAGCCTCAAAACCATTGCGGTCAAGTTCAGCGGCAATTTGCGCAAACTGGATCATCTGCGCCGGCGTGAGTTCGATCAGCATGGGTATCAGCAGACGCTGACGCTGGACTTTCTCCACCTTGCGTTCGCGCAAAACTTTTTCAAACAGCACGCGCTCGTGGGCGACGTGCTGGTCAATGATCCACAACCCTTCTTCATTGGTGGCGAGGATAAACGACTCGCGCAGCTGGCCCAATGCTTTGAGGGTGCCGAGGGTTTTCAGGGTGGCCGTGTCTTCGTCAGCGTGTTCAGCAGGGTTGCCTGTGGAAGCCCCAGGCTCGCTGTCTTCCTGATTCTGTGCGGTCGTCAACGGACCGGTAGGAGTAGCCGGCAAAGAGAAGTCGAGCCGAACCGCGACCGGGGCGAGAGGGCGCGGCGCAAGCTGAAAAGCTCCGGCATCCACGTAGTCTGCAGGCGGGTCGGATTCACGCTCGGCTTCCCTGGCAGCATTTTCGAGTTCGGAGGCACTGGGGGAAATGTGAGAGCCGAGGGATGGACTGGCATGCGGATTGTTTTCGAGCGCGGCGCCGAAGCTCATGGCGGGACGCGCCATGACCAGTTTGGTACGGATCTGATCGCGAACAAAATCGTGCACCAGGCTGGGCTGACGGAAACGTACTTCTGTTTTGGCAGGATGGACGTTGACGTCGACTTCACCGGGCGGCATCGTTAAAAAAAGCAGCACGACGGGGAACGAAGTGGGTGGCATGATGTTGCGGTATGCCTCGGTGACGGCATGAATCAGTACGCGTTCGCGGACCAGTCGTGCATTCACAAAGGAATACATCGAGTTGCGATTCAACTTCTGCAGTTCCGGTTTGGAGATGAAGCCGTGCATGCGCAGATGTCCAGGTGCAGGCGCAGCATAGCCGGCATCGCGCTTCCACGGGGGCGGTTCCGGGAGACCAATGTGGTCGAGGTTGATTTCGGCGGCGATCGGCACCAGTTGATCCAGCGTTTCCTTGCCGAAGATCTGGTAGATGCGTTCGGAAAGCTGCGCAACCGGGGGGGCAATCAACAGCGCATGGGTTGCAGAATGCAATTCAAAATGTTTGCCTGGATGGGCGAGTGCATAATTCGTAACAAGAGAAGTAACGTGTGAGAGTTCCGTCGTTTCCGCCTTCAGGAATTTGCGGCGGGCGGGGGTATTGAAGAACAGGTCGCGCACAGCAATCATGGTGCCCTGGGGCATGCCCACTTCCCCCACACGATGCATCTTGCCGCCGACGATCTCGATACTGGTTCCGGCAGCGTCCCCGGCGGTGCGCGTGGCCATCTCGAGACGGGAGATGGAAGCGATCGACGGCAGCGCTTCCCCGCGAAAGCCGAGGGTTGCAATCGTCAGAAGGTCATTCGAGGTGCGGACCTTCGAGGTTGCATGACGTTCAAAGGCGAGCAGTGCATCATCACGCACCATCCCCGAACCGTTGTCCGTGATGCGGATGAGTTTGCGGCCGCCGCCCTCAACTTCAATGCGGATACGCGTTGCGCCTGCGTCGATGGCATTTTCGAGCAGTTCCTTGACGACAGAAGCTGGACGGTCGACGACCTCACCAGCAGCTATCTGGTTGGCGACGAGGTCGGAGAGAATGTGAATCTGGCCCACGGTCTTACGTTAAAGCATTCTGCATTCCCGTGTTGGGCCCGTTTTCTTTGGTAAATGCAACTTTGAAGATTGCATATCGGATTCGGTCCGTAGACTCGACCTAGGCAGTTTCGGTTGGGAGTTAGAGCAGTCCTCATGATGGCATACAGCGAAGAGAGAGGGTCCTGGCCGGCATTTACGCCAAGAACAGCCTGCTTCTACTCACTCGATATGCCACACCATCAGGGAATTGCTTTTACAGATATGCGTCTGGCATGCAGGGGGGAAGGCCAAGGTTGCCAACGCAACACGGCCCTGCGTCAACAGGGACGCATCTCTCAATTGGAAGGAGGTAGAAGACATGTTGCGAATAAACATGCGCTTCGACCTTGCAGTTCATCTACCCTTGCGGTGGATTGCTGCAGCCTGGTTCTACCTTCTCAGGTAGGCCGGGAAGTACCTTCCGGTGGTTAGGGCCACCGGAAGTCAGTTCTGAGTATATCGTGCGGGGAGGTTAGGGAGGTTGAAATCTTGGGGCTTAGTACTAAGGTAATCCCAAATCAGGCATGAACCGGCTCCGGCGCAGCTTTTGCTGGTCGGGTCGTATCCGGCATCTGGTCACCCGTGACATGCAGCCGCAGGAAATTTGTCGAACCGGACAGCGTCCGCGTACCCGCCACAATCCCCAGGATGTCGCCTTTTTTGACGTGGCCTGCGTCTTCAAGCAGATGTTCGGCTATGGTGACCATCTGTTCGGTAGTGGTGAGCTTGGGACAAAGGATGGCCTGCACTCCCCACAACAAGGGCATGCGGTTGATCACCTGCTCAGAGCTGCTGAGCGCAAAGATCGGCGGCTTGGGCCGGTACTTTGAGAGTTGACGTGCAGTGGTGCCTGTCTCGGTAAAGACCGCGACAGCCGCGATATTGAGGTCTTCGGTTGCGTGCGCCATCGATTCGCAGATGGTCTCCGCAATTGACAATTGCACGCGCGAAGAGTGGGGAGTGGCGAGCGGGGTCAACTGCAGCTGCTCTTCGGTTTCGCAGACGATGCGCGCCATCATGCGGACGGCTTCGACTGGATACTTCCCGGCAGCAGACTCGGCAGAAAGCATGACGGCATCCGTGCCGTCGTAGACAGCATTTGCGACATCACTCGCTTCGGCGCGGGTGGGACGGGGGTTTTCGACCATCGACTCCAGCATCTGTGTAGCAGTGATGACGGGTTTACGGTATTCGGCGGCACGACGGATGACCAACTTCTGAATGGCTGGCACTTTCTCCGGCGGCACTTCGACGCCAAGGTCGCCACGGGCCACCATGACGCCATCGGCAATGGCGAGGATGCTGTCGAGGTTTTCGATCGCCTGCGGCTTTTCAAGCTTGGCGATGATCCATACGTCGCCGCCGTGCTGGGCAATCTTGTCTTTCACGACGCTCACGTCTTCCGCGGTGCGCACGAAGGAAAGGGCGATAGCGTCGACCTTGGCTTGCATGCAGAAGATCAGGTCAATTTCATCCTTCTCGGTAAGTGAAGGCACTTTTACGGGGATGCCGGGCAGGTTGATGCCTTTGAATTCACCGAGGGTGCCGCCGTTGATGACCAGGCATTCAACATCATCGCCGCTGACAGAAACGACGTGGAGTTCGATCAGGCCGTCGGAAAGAAGGAGTCGTGAACCGGGTTCGAGGTTCTCGGCGAGCGTGGGGAATACGGTGCTGATGCACTCGATGGTGCCGGGAATATCACGCGGCGTGATGGTCAGCTTCTGTCCTGTTTCAAGCTGAATGGGGGTCTTGTCCTTGAGACGTCCGGTACGGATCTTCGGACCCTGCAGATCACCCAGGATGCAGATGGTCTTGCCCTCTTCCTTGGCAACTTTGCGGACCATGTGGATCAGCTCAAGCTTTTCCGGGTGTGTGCCATGCGAGAAATTGAGGCGGGCGACGTCAAGACCGGCACGTACCAGTTCGCGGAAGACGTTTTCCGTCTTTGACGAAGGTCCAAGGGTTGCAACAATTTTGGCGCGGCGCTGCGTCGCGACCGGGCCGACTGCTGATTGATCCACTACTGTAAAGCTCATCCATCCCCCGAAACCCGCAGTGCTGAATAGGTGCAGCGGACTTCGGCTTCATTCTAGTGCAGAGCGAGCATGGTTGTGGAGGCGTTGTCAGGAAAGGTACCACCGCGACATGAAATTTAGGGTTTGACGGCAGACATGATGGAGGATCAGCGGAGCGGCGAATGCTCATGCATCGCAAGCTGTTCGGCCGGCGTTGCATGGATGGCTGAGGGATGCGCCTCGTAAAACGCGTTTTCCATGGGGAAAACCTGGGCATTGAGTTCGCCGCCGATAAATACGCTCATACAGGTGATGTAGAGCCAGACGAGTGTCGCGATGGCGGTACCGAGCGAACCGTAAACGACGCTGTAGTCGGCGAAACGGGTGACGTACCAGCCGAAAAACAGGGTGGCCAGAAACCAGATGATGGTGGCTCCGGAGGCACCGGGAACAACGGAGCGCCACGGACGCGGACGCGGCGTACCGTAGCGATACACAATGGCCAGTACTATCGCGGTGGTACTGAGGGCGATGGCCCAGCGCGCCATTCTCCAGGTAAAGAGGATGTAGTGCTGCAGGGTGTGCGTAGAGTTGTCGACCATCCACGTTTCAATCTGGTGGCCGAAGGCGACGATCAATGTGACGAAGAGTAACGGCACCAGGCTGAACGGGATCAGTCCGACGGCCACAACGCGTTCGCGCCAGAAGCTCCAGCCGCCTTTTTCGAGGTTGTAGGCGCGGCGGAAACCTTCCATAAAGGACGTCATGACGCCCATGCCGCCAAAAAAACTGACCAGCGTTGCCGAAAGCAGCACGGAGACGGAGCGGCCGTGCTTGGCCTGGAAATAGACCTGGATGGCCGACATCATGTCGTTGGGCAGAAAGTCGGACAGGGTGGAGCTGACTTCGCCGGCGATGGTTTCATTCTGCGGGATGAGCGCCAGTACCGTCGTTCCCACCAGGATGGCGGGGAAGAGGCCAAGGATGGCGGAATAGGCGGCCGACTTCGAAAGCGTGAGCACTTCATGCGCCAGCGCCTTCCAGATGGCGCGCCGTAGATGGTTGAAATGCTCCCACATGCTGTGTCCAGCGTAACCGATGGGTTTGCGGAGGGAAAGTGAATGATGGAGGGAGCAGGGTTCTGGAACATGACGCGGCATGGTTACCGACGCGAAACCGAGATGCTCGCGAAGAAACGGTGTCCGCATGCGAACACTGTTTTCTACAAAGGGACATGCGGGTTGGGGGGAACGCTTCAGTTAGGCAAGAAAACCTTAATCCACGGCTAAATAGGATGGCAGATGAATTGCTCCCCGTTCTACGATCCTTCCGGACAAGGTGCCGCCATGATCCGACTGTTTCGCCACGCGATTCGCCAGCTTCGGGAAAATCCCGGGTTCGCCTTCACCGCCATTCTGACGTTGACGCTCGGGATCGGCGCCACGGCTGCCATTTTTGCCGTGCTCGATGCGGTACTACTCGAGCCGTTGCCGTTTGCGCAGCCCGACCGTTTGGTAGCGATCGAGTCGCAGCCTTACAACAGCGTGTCGATTCCGACGATGAAGGATTACCTGGCCCGCTCGACCAGCTTTGCCAGCATGGCAGCCTATGGAGAATGGTCGCCGTCACTCAAGTCGGATGACGCCACCGCACCGAAGAAGATTCTCACTGTTTCCCAGGGTTTCTTTTCCACCCTGGGCAGCCATTTTGCCATGGGCGGCGGCTGGCCGATGACCGGCAATGAGTCGGACTGCTCTTCGACCGCCGTTGTGAGCGCCGGCTACTGGAAGGGCATGGGCGGCGGCACGCAACTCGGGCGAAGAACGTTGAACATGGATGGCCGCGACTTCCAGATCGCCGGAGTGCTGCCTTTTGAAGAAGCGTTGGAAGCCGCAGGCGGCTTTGGTCAGCCCGACGTTTATGTGCAGATTGGCTGCAATGCCCAGGCCGGTCCGGACAAGCGCGGCTGGGCCGACTTCTCTGCGATCGGCCGGCTCAAGCCGGGTGCGACCACGTCCTGGGCAACCGCCGAACTGGTGCGCATCGACCAGATGCTGCTGAAAGAGTATCCGGGGAAATACAGCTTCTTCCGTCCCGCTTCAGCCCGGTCGTCGACCCAGGTGATTCCCTACGTTGAGCTGATGGTGGGCACCGAGACCAAGCCGACTCTTTACCTGACATTTGCGGCGTGCGGGCTGCTGCTGCTGATCGCCTGCGCAAATCTTGCCAACCTGATGCTGGCGCGCAACACTCGTCGCCGCGCCGAATTTGCCACACGGGCGACGCTGGGCGCCACGCTCGGGCAACTCCTGCAGCAACTGCTGGTTGAAAGTGTGGTCCTGGTGGCGCTGGGCGCGACCGGCGGCGTGCTGCTGGCGACGGCAATACTACAACTCCTCAAAAGTACGTCGGCGCTTCACGTACCGCGGCTGGCCCATGCTTCGATGAGCATCCCGGTCATCGCGTTTGTTGTCGCACTTTCGGCTGGAGTCACTCTTTTCCTGGCGCTCCTGCCGGCATGGCGGACACTGCGTCCCGGCATGCTGCGCGATCTGCAGGGAGTTGGTCGCAGCTCCGCCGGACGCAGTCTACGCTTCGCCGGAAGGCTCCTCGTGATTGCGCAGATCACGCTGACCCTGGTGCTGGTGGCCTGCGCGGGATGGATGATCGGCAGCGTCTACCGGCTGCTGCACCAGCCGCTCGGCTTTACACCAGGACCGCTCCTCATGGCCCAGGCGTCGCTGGGTTCGAGCAATGCTACCCGCGCAGAGAACGCTGTCGCGGAGTTGAAATTTGAGCAGATGGCAGAGACACTGCATCAACTTCCCGGCGTGGTGTCGGTGGCTCTCACCAAGCATCCGCCGCTCGGTCACTATACCGATGAATCGACTTTCTGCACCGATCTGCACCCGGAGCATTGCCGCAAGTCAATAAATGAAGGCCCGGATTCTTCGCCCATCAGTCCTCATTACTTCGCAACCGTGGGACAGCCAGTGCTCGAAGGTCGGGACTTTAACGACGCTGACGACGGGCGCAACCACGTCGTGATTTTGAACCAGGCACTGGCTGCGCGCGAGTGGCCGGGCCAGAGCGCATTGGGGCATCGGGTCCGCACGGGCGAGATCAAGGTTGCGGAGGGGAGCAGCCCGGATGGCCTGAGTTGGGCAACCGTCGTTGGCGTAGTCGGCAACGTGAAAGACCGCGACCTGGAATCGACTCCTCGGCCAAACCTCTACGTGCCACGCGCGGAAGAACCGCGCAATTCCGTGATGTTCATTCTGAAAGCGAATGGCGACCCGGCGTTGCTGCTGCATGCTGTACGAGCCAAGATCAAAGCACAGCTGCCGGCTGCACGCGTCTTCGGTGTCCACACCATGCAGGAAGAGATGGTGAGTGAGGTTCAGGAGAAGGCATTCCTCATGCGGGTCGCTATCGCCTTCGGAGGGGTCGCGCTGTTTTTGTCGATCCTAGGCACTTACGGGCTGCTGGCCTACGAAGTTTCCCTGCGCGAAAAAGAGATTGGTATCCGCCTCGCGCTGGGATCGTCACGGGAACGCATCGTTGCCCTGCTGCTTCATGAAGAAGGCCGTTGGCTGGTGGCCGGCGGAGTGCTCGGACTGGCAGGCGCAGCAGCGGCAGGTTATGGGCTGCGTGCGCGCTTCTACCAGGCTCAGGCAACGACTATGCCGGTGCTGTTGGGTTCGGCCATTTTGCTGCTGGTGCCGGCGCTGCTGGCCATTGGCCTGCCCGCCAGTCGTGCTGCGCTGCAGGATCCGGCGGAGACGCTGCGTCGCGAATGAACACGATTGGGGTAGCATGGTTGGGTCGCATCAGCCATGAAAACACATTCATCTTCACTCCCCTCGTTGCGCTTCGCCGCATGCCTTTCTCTCGCTGCTCTCGCCTGTCTCGCCAGCACCGCCGCGGCGAAGCATCCGACACCGGCAGCGGCGCCCGTGATCACACATCCCAACACGCAATTGACGGGCAAGGAGCTGGACAGTAAAGTAGAGACGCTGCTGGCTTCGATGACGCTGGCCGAGAAGGCTGGGCAACTGGCGCAATATACCTACGGATTCGCAACCGGGCCTGGTACGCATCGCGAGAATTACGAAGTGATGCTGCAGAAGGGTGAAGTGGGTTCGCTGCTGAACGTGAACAATGCCGAGACGGCGAACCACTTTCAGCATGTCGCAATGGAGAAATCGCGGCTGCATATTCCGCTGCTTTTCGGGCTGGACGTCGTGCATGGGGACCGGACAATTTTCCCGGTACCGCTGGGGATGGCGGCAAGTTTCGATCCTGCCCTGGTCGAGCAGACGGCGCATGTGGCGGCTGTCGAATCACGCGCCGATGGCGTGAACTGGGTGTTCTCACCCATGGTCGATATTGCACGCGATGCGCGCTGGGGCCGGATGATCGAAGGCGCGGGTGAAGATCCGGTGCTGGGCAGCGCGATGGCGAAGGCGTATGTGCGCGGGTACCAGGGCAAGGACCTGTCGTCGCCGGATGCCGTGGCGGCCTGCGTCAAACACTTTGCCGCCTATGGGGCGCCGGTAGCCGGCCGTGACTATAACGCGGTCGAAATGTCGGAGATGCAGCTGCGGCAGACCTATCTGCCTACCTACAAAGCGGCCATCGATACGGGCGACGGTGCGGGTGCGGCGACAGTGATGAGCGCCTTCAATGCACTGAATGGTGTGCCGTCTAGCGCGAACCCTTTTACGCTGACGCAGATCCTGCGCAGGGAGTGGGGCTTTGACGGGCTGGTGGTGAGCGACTATGGCGCGGTGGCGGAACTGCTCAAGCATGGCATCGCTGCGGATGGCGCGGCGGCTGCCAACAAGGCAGTTACGGCCGGCGTCGATATGGACATGGAAGGCGACCTGTATCGCACGCGCATCCCGGCACTGGTACAGAGCGGCCAATTACCGTTGCCCGTTGTGGATGAAGCCGTGAGACGTGTTCTTCGCGTCAAGTATGCGATGGGTTTGTTCGATCACCCTTACGCGCCTGAACATGCTGCTGTATATGTCGCGACGGATGAGAAGCGTGTGCTTGCGCGGAAAGCCGCAATCGAAAGCCTGGTGCTGTTGAAGAATGAGGCGCTTGAAGGTTCAGGGCCTGTGCTGCCTTTGCATCCGGTGAAGGACAAGAGAATGAAAGTCGCGCTGATCGGCCCACTGGCGGATGCCAAGCATGACATGCTTGGCTCGTGGGCCGCCAGCGGGAATGCGAGTGACGCCGTGACGCTGCGCGAAGCATTGGCCCAGCGCCTACCCTCGGATGCGCTGGGCTACGTGAAAGGCACAGACGCGGTCAGCACATCGTATGATGGCTTTGCAGACGCGGTGGCACTGGCAAAGACCTCTGACGTGGTGTTGCTGGCATTGGGCGAGCGGGCGGATGATACCGGTGAAGCTTCGTCGCGTACGCGGCTGACGCTGCCGGGCAACCAGGAGCAGTTGCTGGAAGCAGTAGCGGCTACGGGTAAGCCGGTCGTGCTGATCCTCTTTGGCGGACGACCAGCGGCAATTCCGTGGGCCGCGGCGCATGTACCAGCGATTGTTGAAGCCTGGTTCCCGGGGATTGAGGCAGGACCGGCTATCGTTGACACGTTATTCAGAGCAGCAAACTTCTCGGGCAAGCTGCCGGTCGAGTTTCCTCAATCTGTCGGACAGGAGCCTTTATACCTGGCGCAGTTACCTACCGGCAGACCGGCCGGCGAGGTCGATCTGAGCCATCCACCGGCAAATGCGGATGAGCGCTACCTGTCGCGTTATATCGATGAAACCAATGCGCCGGTTTATCCCTTTGGATGGGGGTTGAGCTATGCGCGCTTCAGCTACGGCACCCCGATCGTAACGCATACCATGGGATCGAGCAGCCAGGTGGGCAAGGTGGAAGTGGATGTCGAGGTGAAGAACACCAGCACGGTTGCAGGAGATGAAGTGGTGCAGCTTTATGTGCGCGACATGGTGGCGAGCGTGGAGCAGCCGATCCGCGAATTGAAGGGCTTCGAACGCGTGAGTCTTGCGCCGGGCGAGCAGAAGCAGGTTCGCTTCACCCTGGGCTTTGACGATCTGGCTTTCTACAACGTCGAGCTCAAGCGGGTGGTTGAGCCGGGAACCTTCAAGGTATGGGTCGGTGGAAGCTCGGCTGCGACCAATGAAGCGGAGTTCACGGTGATGCAGTAGGCCTTAATCCGACGTCGTTTACGCGCTTTTGAAGTGCAACAGGAGCGACAGGCAAAGCGTTGTTACAAACAAGACGTGGAAGAGCACATGGAGCAGGTTGGGGCGTGGATGATGGCCGCGCGCGCCTAGGATCTGGCGTGTTTGTGCGTAAGCCTGTTCGTACTTCTGCTGCAATTCCGGTTTGACGCCCATGAAGTACGGCAGATACCACATACCGATGGCTGAAAACACGGTGACGGCGCAGTAGATCATCCAGTAAGTGCCGACGAAGGCCGGCCGCGTGCGATGCCAGTACAGGATGGCGAAGAGGACGGCGAGTCCGGGGAAGATGCCATTGACCATGGTGGCGGCGTAAAGCTTGCGTTTGCCGACAACGGCCTGCATCTGGCGGGTGTTCGTCCAGCCGGGAATCTCGACCAGGTCATGAGCAACGACGACCAGAAACTGCAGGATGATCAAGATGGTGAACGCAGTCAGCATAGACGGCCCTGACGAAGACCTTACCCGGACACCGCCAGAGGCACAACACAATTCACCGTTCAGCGGCTTTGAGTAACAGGGGAAGGTTGGTTAGTTACCGTTTGTATGGGCTGTTGCGGCAGACGCTACGCGCATATTTTTGGGCTTCCACTGGCTCAGGAAATCGGTGACGGTGGAGGCTTCCATGTGGCGCATGTTCGCGAAGTCCCCATTGGTCTGGGCGTGAATGACCTTGCCATCGGGTGAAAGGACGGCAACTGCCGGGACACCCTTCTTCAGCGGCACACCGTACTTTTCGGCAACGTCAGTGTTCATGTCATAGCGGCCGATGTTGACGTCAACCAGTATGTAGTTGTCGCTCAGCAGTTTGTCATTGGGTGCCTGGTGGAAATAGAGATCGAGCACGTGGCAGTCGGGGCACCAGTTGCCGCCAAAGTCGAGAATTACTCTCTTATGTTCGCGCTTCGCCTGCTGCAGGGCTGCGCGAATTTCAGGGGCGGCATCCTTATTTGGATAAATATCTTTTTGCTGCGCTCGCGCCGAAAGGCTGAGCAATGCGATGGCGAGACTGGCAACATAAGTACGAGTATCTAAAAATTTCATGGTCATCCTTGCGGTGGTTCTTTCAAGATACAGATATCAGATGCTGGTTTCCTAGGACATGCCCATGGCAAGACGCTGCCAGAGTTTGGGTTTGCCGCCGAGTTGAAAGGCGAGGTAGGCCCATTTGCGATCCAGGGCGCTGGCATAAAGATACAGTTGCGCCGATCCTGCCGGCGACCAGGTACCATTGAATCCTGCAAGGCCGGCATCGCGACGGTCAAAGTCGTAGGTTGAGCTGGAGCGCATAAACTCCTGGTGAGTATCGGCGCCGGTGGCATATGGATTGAGCCAGTTGAGCGCGGACTGCAGAGTAGCGCCGCTGGGCGCGGTGATGCCATACCAGTTTTCGCCATGGTCGTGCGCAGCCAGCGCTGCCGTCACCAGGGGCTGCAGGTCATGAACAACATAATAGAGGGCGTCGCGTTTGGCATAGTCGACGACTGCTCCGTCAGATCCGACATTGCCATTCAGTTGCGTGGTGAAAGCCGCTTCGACATGACCGATGGCAGAGGTATCCGCGCCAACATAAGCAGCCATGGCAGCCAGTTTGAGGCGGGTGCTTTGCTGGTGATCGTTATCGGAAGCATGTCGATCGATCTGCACAAGGTAGCCGTCGGCAAGGAGTGCGGCAAAGGCCTTCCACTGGGCGAGGAGCGGCGCAGGCATGGCTTCATCGAGGATGTCAGCTGCCAAAAAAAGCTGCTCGAGATTCGATTCGTCGCTCGGGTTGAAGTTGGGCTGATAGGTCTTCAGCCAGGCGGTGAGGATGACGTCGGCCTGGTTGAGATACGCGGCTTCGCCGGTGACACAGTAACCGACAGCAAGGTCGCGGGCAGCTTCCCAGTCGCGCTCAGCATCAACACTTTCGTCGTGCGCGCCCTGATGCGGAAGCAGGCCATCCGTATGCACATGGACCATGGGATGGGGGAAGCGGGGCAGTGCAGCTTGAGCCAGTGCGATGGCCTGGACGCGTTCGTCCGATGAAGCGGCTTTACAGTTATCGGCTGCACCCGTGCCATTGGTGAAGGCGAAACCCTGGGCAGAAGCGGATGACATGGCGCCAGGCGCAAAGGACAGCAAAACGGCGGCGGACATGAGGAACAACGCGCGCGCCGCTGATGTATGCATGACTGTTGGAAGCAGCTACAGCCGTTTTTGTCGCAATTCTTTCAACTCTTTTCGACGCCTTATCGTTGGCCGGTGTTCAGGCCTCATGGAGCGCCTGTCGGCCTCAATCTGCCGTTCGTGCCGACTGGCGAAGAAATTCTTCCACCGACTTGAGCGGATCATCCGGCACCGGTTCGCTGATCGTGATGAGGGTGGAGATACGGTCCAGGCGAAAGGTGCGGAAGCCGTTGCGTGCTTCACACCAGGCGAGGAGCGTCCATTGCATTCCCCAGAAAGCGAGGCCGAGCGGATAGATGATTCGCTGACTTTCTATCTCCTGCGCATCGCGATAGCCGATATGAAGTTTGTGCCGTTCGGCGGTGGCTTTGCGGATGGGATCAAGAAATGCATAGGTGCTGGCGGGCACATGGAAGCCGGGAGCATAGAGGTTAGCGGCTTGTATCTCTTTGCGACGGTTTTCCGGCAGCGCATGGCTGATTTTTTCAAGAGCGGAGCGGGCAGCATGGGCCAGGCCCGGGCCTCCCCAGCTTTCCATCACGCGGATGCCGGCAACGAGGGCTTCGACTTCGTCAAAGTTGAACATGATGGGGGGAATCTCGAAGCCCGCGCCCATCCGGTAACCGACGCCGGCTTCGCCGAGAATGGGAACTCCTGACAACGACAGGTCGCGGATGTCGCGGTAAAGTGTGCGTGACGAAACGGCCAGCGCAGTGGATAGCTGGCCGCCGTCACGACCCGCCTGCCGCGGAGGAGTTGCACGATTTGAAACAGCCTGTCGGCTCGCCTCATAGGATTTGCCATCCAGGCAGACGGGGGATTTGCCATCCAGGCAGACGCGCTGCGCGCTTACAGCTCGCGTTGCTCGCTGCTTTCTTGCGGCTTGATTGCTGATTATTGCATTGCGTGGAGGCCGATGAGATTTCCTTCCGTGTCCTCAATGCGGGCGAAGCAGCCCATGCCTTCCGGCAATTGGGTACAGGGATGGTAGATGGAACCGCCAGCGGCTTCGACGCGGTCAAGCACCTCATCAAGACAAGGATCAGCGTTCAGCGCGGGCAGAGGGCCGTGGCCTGGCTTCAGATTTTCGGCTTCGATGAGGCAGCCGCTGATCGCCGGCGCTTCGTAGGGGAAGACGGCAATGCGTTCGGGGCCGAACAGCGCGACAGTCAGCTTGATCTTGAAGATGGTCTCGTAGAACTTTTTGGCGCGATCCATGTTAGCCACTGGGATCTCGAACCAGACGATTTTGCTGTTGCGCTGCTGTTGGCGTGCCTGTTGTTCGGCCGCCGGCTTAGCTGCTGGGATTGTTTCGGTGGACATGTGGTTCCTCCTGATGTGCTGCCTGTAGTCAGAAGGTAGAAGAGTGCTGCTGACAGCGTGGTGTCAGTAGACATGATGACAGGGGCATGGCGGGTAGCGAGGTAGCGGGTAGCAGGGTGGCAAGTGGATAGTGGCAAGGGGCCGGCGATGACGGTACTGCTCGTTCAGAGATGATTCCTTCCTTAGCTCCTTTCTTC
>CAZZXL010000121.1:4771-15535 GCA_964658035.1 uncultured Acetobacteraceae bacterium | reverse complement strand
CCTTGGATTCATCCTTGGTTCGATCGCAAACCATATTAGTCGTCTGCAAAGCGTTTTCTTGTGGATGTATCTGAATAATTGGACGCCGCAGTATCTGCAGGCAGGCTGGTTCCGGTCGGAGTTGCTGCCGCTGCTCGGCGGGATGGTCTGCTGGTGGTTGATGCTTGCAGGTGCGTCCTGGATCATCGGCGCTGTGCTCGCCCGTCGATGGCTCTGCTCAATGTAACCGTGGTCGTTATAGGTGTGCTGACCAGCGGCTTGTCCGGGCACGCCATTTTTCAGTTGACACCCGCTTCTGCACGCGCAGGAGCCGCGTTCGATGGCAATGCACCAGTGTTTGCGCATTCCTTCTATCGAATCTGCTTCCCGTTCCTGGTGCAGATCACATGTGTTGCTGCGCCATTGCTCTGGGCTACCTGCGTGGTTGTGCCCATGGCGCGGAGAGTGGGTGACAAGCCAGTTGGGCATAGCTGACAGAGGTGTGATGGTCATCACAGCAACGCCTTCGGCAATGCTCGATAGTCGTGTTTGTAAAGAGGTGGCAGTATGCACAGTTTGGATACAAACACTTTCGAGGTACGTGCACTCGTTTGCCCCGACAGTATCGTGGTTGCAACTGATCGCGCGGACACCGGATCGCTGGTCCCCTACGCCGTTGCGCAAGCCAGGGCAAGTCATGCGCATGTAACGCTCGTCAGCGCCATCACGCCAGGTACGAATGTGCCGGTCGCATCAGCCAGCCCCTATGTCGACATGGCGAAGGTCGAAAACGAAGTCAGGAAGTCGTTGAGGGAGCAGGCTGCCGCCATAGAAGCGCAAGGTGTGCCTTGTGATGTCTATGTTGAATGCGGCATGGCAGTCGACGTGATCAGCAGCCAGTTGCGCCGGACGCGCGCACGTCGGTTGATCATGGGTACACATGGACGCGGCAAACTAGGCCGGCTCACGCTTGGTTCGGTTGCGAGTGAACTGCTGCGCACTGTCCAGGTGCCAGTATTTGCCGTGGGTCCACATGCGCACGGTTTGCAGTTGCACGTCACGCCGGAGCGCATTCTGCACCCCGTTTCCTTGGAAGGCGATTATGAAAGAGGTCTTGCGTTTGCTGTAGAGATGGCGCGGATAAGTAACGCAGAACTATCGCTGTTGCTGGTGCTGAACCGCAACGATAAGAATGACGTCAACCCTGCAAGAGCGATTACCTGGGGGCGCAACGCATTGACTGCGCTGACGTCGTCTATGCCGGCATTGCAAAAGCCTGTACACGTTCAAGCAGTGTTCGGAAGAGTGCATGAAGAGATCTGCACTATGGCGAAGATGATGGCCGCCGACCTGATTGTGATTGGGGTGAGCGGAGCGATCAGCTTTTCGCCAGTTGCCCAGAATACGGCCTACAAAGTACTTGCCAGTGCGGAATGCCCGGTAATGACAGCTCCCCATGAACTGCATGTAAGAGAACCAGCGCATGAAGAGAGCATCGTGTTCTCACGTGTGCCAGTGGGAAGTGGCTTTTAGAGCAGGAGCACGGTCAGTGCCATGTGACTTCAGTGCCATGTGATCTAAGACCCGGAAGGAGCCTTTCTCCGGGGAACAGCCGGTCTGGGGAAGTGGTTTTCGTTACACCATCTGTGCTCCTGCTGCAGTCCCAGCGCAGCCATGAACCGTTGCCGTCAAAGAAGAGGAAGGAACCTATGCGATGTGCGAATCCAGCGTGCCAGGCGGAAGCGCTCTACCTGCGGAGCGGCAGCATCTACTGTATCGACCGCGAAGTTGCCATGCATGACGAAGAAGGCAAGGGGTCACCGGCACGAGAGCAGCGACAAATGATCTGGTTGTGTCGGGAGTGTTCACAGCGGTGCATCGTAGAGACCTGGCGTCAGCCCGGGCAGCAACTGCGCTGGCAGGATCCGCTGAAGAGGCCGATGCGTCAGCATCTGGTCAGGCCTAAAGTGCTTCCAGCAGCAGCCTGAAGCCGGCAATGGCGCCGGTCCCGCCCTGCAGTTGTACGGCGACGATCCGGACATTCTGCGCGCATGCGCATAATTTGTTGGGCTAAGGTTGATTTACGGCCTATTCTTAACGCAGGACGCCCGACTCCGGCGCCTGATGAGAAGAGGCTTGATGGCCGACCTGCCGCTCCGCCACGTTGCCGGCAGATGCAAGGACTGTCCCGTGCGCGGTCTGCGCCTGTTCTGCAATCTTGAAGCGGATGCCCTGCAGGCCCTTGACAGTATTGGAAGCCAGATCGAGCTACCAGGGCGAACCGTCGTATTCAACGAACATACGCCGGCCTCCTCGGTGTACGTCGTTTGTGAAGGCCAGTTGAAGCTTTCGGCAATGTCGCGAGACGGGCGAGTGATGATCCTGCGATTAGCCGAAGCTGGAGACCTGCTCGGCCTCAGTGCCGTGCTCAATCGGTCGGCGCATGAAGTGACTGCGGAAACCCTGGGCCCGACTTTGCTAAAGAGCATTCCAGCCGAAGCTTTTGCAAAGTTTCTGCAAACCTATCGGGAAGTTGGGGAGAAGACTTCGCAGGTGATGGCTAAGGAATATCACGAAGTGTTCCTGGATGCACGGCGCCTGGCTCTTTCCGGTTCGGCCGGCGGAAGGCTTGCGCGGCTGCTGCTTGACTGGGGGCGCAATGCTTCATGCGGGAGTCCAGAAGAGCATCCAAACGCCGGCGGTGCGTTGCGGTTCACCATGGCGCTGACGCATGAAGAGCTCGCGAACATGACCGGGACCTCGCGTGAAACCATCACACGGTTACTCAAGAAATTTGAGGCGGAACAGTTGATCGTGCGTAAAGGCGTTTCACTGCGCATCCTGGCGCCGGAAAAGCTTGCCCTGCTCTCGCAATGATGCCGTTTGTTCGTGGGCGCACCGGGTAGTAGTCTCAGACCCATGAACTTGCGGATGTTTACGCCAGCTCTGCTGGCCTGCCTTCTACTTTCCTTGAGCCGGTGGCGAACCGGTTGGGCTGGCCCGGGCAGTGCGCGAATAGTCGTTCAGCCATCCTCTGCTGAATCATCAATACCGTGGCAGGTACCTTGGTGTCGGGCTGTTTAACTTTTCTGCGATAACATCCGAAAATGGCACTTCCGGCACCCATAGATTTCGAACAAGAGTTCGCCCAATGAACCCATTCCTGCCTGAGGCGAGTGCCAGGCGAACCTTGCCGCCACCCGCGTGGCTGATCGCCTGCGCGTTTGTGGCATTCGCCGGTCTGTACTTCTTCCAGCATCGCCACGACCTGCTTTATGCGTGGCTGGAAGACCTGCACGTGTACGCACGAGCCGTGCGCTTCTACCGCGGCGGCAACACTCCCTACTACTCAGAGATGTTCGAAGGTTTGCGCTTCGTCTATCCGCCGGTCGCCCTGTTTGCCTTGAGCGGACTGGCCGCGATCATGCCGGGAGAATCTGAATGGGCGCTCGTGGCAATCGTCCACCTGACGTGCGTCCTGCTCGCCCCTTTTGTCCTGGCCCGCTACTTTCTGCGCGCATACTGGTTTACGCCAGCCCTGGCCATGCTGGCACTTCTCGCGGAATCACGCTTCACCGGTATGCAGGCGCTGTACAGCGCCAATGTAGCGCCAAGCCTTTACCTGGCTGCACTACTGGCCGCTGTGCCGGGCCTCCGTAAAAACCACTGGGGATGGTTCTATTTCGTCGTATTTCTGGCGGGCGCCATCAAGATCACGCTTGTGATCATGCTGCTGTTTCCTCTGCTCGCCGGCCGTCGCCAATGGCTGCGAAGTATCGCGACGGGCGTAGCTGTAGCTGTTGTCTATGCTGCCCAGGCGCGACTTTTGCCTACTCTCTATGCAGGCTACAAATGGGCTTTGCTGCAGCAGGTGAAGGTGGAACACCAGTACGGCTATGGGATCTTCGGCGTGGTTGGTTCGCTTGACGAAAAACTGCATCGGCCCCTAGGTCCCGAAGCATATGCCATCCATGGATTGGTCGCCGGCATCATCCTCGTCCTGCTCTTCTGGCTGCGCAGCCGGGGAGCCGACGTCCGTGAGCCCGGTCTCTGGATGGGCCTGCTGGTCATGACGGTGATGGTGGTCAACCCGCGCATGCTGCACTACGATGCCTACCTGGCACTGCTTGCGGCATATTTCGTGCTGGCCACGGTGCTTGCCCTGGATCGCTGGAAGTTGATTGCGCTGCTGGTCGTGCTGTATGTGCCCTGCCTGCTGGTGCCGCATGTCATCCACACCAGGCTGATGTACGGCATTTATGAACTGCTGATCATCCTGCTCGCGATCGCGGCAGGTATCTGGAAATTGTCGAGGGAGCCTGGGCCTTCGAGCGGGAACGCGGCAATGGCGGCGAGCGTGCAAACTGTCAACTGATATGGGACTCTGAAAACCATCACCACGATCTAACGCAATTAAGGAGCCCGTTTTTGCCCATGCGCTGCCGTCTTATGGTTATGGCCACGCTCTTTCTCTTGATGGTTGCAACGGCCCAGGCAAACGGCACTTCGGCCAAGCCCTGGCCGGTACGCGCAGTCATCGTAACGACATTCGAGGTTGGCGCAGATACAGGCGACACTCCCGGCGAGTTTCAGTTCTGGGTGGAGCGCGAGCACCTTGACCAAATCATAGATTTTCCCGGAGGCGTGCATTCCCTGCGCACCAATGCTGACCACACCCTCCTTGGCATGGTGAGCGGTACGACGCTGGTCAACGCGACAGCCTCGATGATGGCGCTCGGTCTTGATCCGCGCTTCGATCTAAGCCACGCCTATTTCATGATCAATGGAATTGCAGGCGTCGATCCGCATGATGCGTCGATCGGCTCTGCTGCCTGGGCCGACTTTGTCGTTGGTGACGTGGCGCGTGAAATCGATCCGCGCGAAGCTCCTGCAGACTGGCCGTATGGCCTTTTTCCAAACGGTGCGAAAAGGCCCAAGCCGGCTACTCTTCCGGCTGCACCGTGGCTGCGATCAAATCTCTATTCGCTCAATCCAAAGCTGGCCACGTGGGCGTTCCAACAGACGCGCAACCTGAAGCTGGGAGATGATCCCGTAGTCGCGGACTTTCGCGCCGGCTTTACCGGCTTCCCCAACGCGCAGCGGCCGCCCTTCGTCCTGCTGGGCGATACCTTCGCGTCGGATTACTACTGGCACGGCGTCATCATGACGCAGTATGCAAATGATTGGGTTTCACTGTATACCGGCGGCCAAGGCAACTTCGTGATGACGGAGATGGAAGATTCCGGCTTCATGGAAGCATTGGAGCGACTGGACAAAATGCATCGTGTGGATGGACAGCGGGTGATGGTCTTACGCACGGGCAGCAACTATTCCATGCCCCGGCCGGGCCACTCCTCAGTCGAGTCGGTGACGGCTCCGTACATCGGTTCACGGCTTGCTCTGGAGTCGGCCTGGCTGTGCGGGAGTACAGTGCTGCACCAGATCCTGGATCACTGGGAGACGACAGCGACCCGTATCCCCGGCAATTAAAGCTTTGACGCATCAACGAACCGCCTCTACGGCGCTCTCCGCAAGGTAGAAGAGGCCTGGGCTGCTCCAGTGACAATCAGCGTGAAGGTGGTCATCGCCGTTTCTCCGGCAGAGACGACCATGACAGTCGGCTTATAAGAGCCAATGGGCGTCAACTTTCCCGCTGTAAACTTCAAGGTGCCCGAAGGATTTGTGTCCGAAGCCGCATAGTCCTCTGCGAGGTCAGTCGGCAGGTTAATGACGTTCACGGACGCGGTTTCGCTGGTCGAGATGATGCTGAGAGGAACGACTACCGGCGTCCCGCCTTGCGGAACAGTAACAGTTCCTATCGCGAGCGTGACCGAGATAGGCACGGGTGCGGTAAAGCCGGCTCCATGACTGCACCCGCCAATTACGGCCGCGATTACCGAGAAGACCACTGACGACCGGAGTCGGACCCATTGCATGGCGATGCCCCTGGCTGAAGTTGTGAATGGCGTCGTGTAAGGCTGCCGAAGGCGGAACAGGCACTCGTCCACTGGCTGAAGATCCCAGGTCGCGGAAGCGCACCCAGTCTATACCTGGAATCAGCGCGTTACACTAGCTTTAAAGGCCCGATGATGAAGCTTCGCTGTCCATGCCTGTTGCTCTGTGTCTGCACGATTCTCCCGGGAATGCGCGCCCAGAGCCAGCTTCCGCCCACTCCCTCAACGGCCAGGCAGGAGCCGGTATTTCGTACCGGCACTACGCTCGTCCTGGTGCCGGCTCTGGTCCGCACGGACAAGGGAGAACTGGTCTACTCCCTTACCGCGAATGACTTCTCCCTGACTGACAATGGCACCGTGCAGAAGCTGTCGCTCGAAGAAGATACGGGCAGCCAGCCGCTGGCCCTGGTAGTGGTTGCGGAGGTGGGTGCGGCCGGTGCAGAACATCTTTCCAATTACAGCAAGCTGGGACCGATGATTGACGCAGTGACCGGCGATGTGCCCCGAAAGGTCGCCGTCATCAGCTTTGACAGTGAGCCGCTGCTGGCGCAGGATTTTACACCTGACCTTGACCAGGTGACCGGCGCTATCAATCACATGAGGCCGGGCAATGATGGAGCGGCAATCTTTGATAGCCTGCACGCTGCTGTAGAGTTGTTGCGCAAACAGCCGTCGACCTATCGGCGGGCAATCCTGTTGATCAGTGAGACGCGCGACCAGGGCAGCCATGCCAAGCTTGAAGATACGCTGCGGGCCATCAGCGACACCAACACGGCAATCTACAGCATGGGGTTTTCGACGACGCGCTCGGAGATGAAGCACGAGGCGAGCCAGTTTGATGATCGAGAGAACCCGGGGCCTGCAGGTGGCTGCATGAGCCAGGGTGACAAGCCTGATCCGGATGCTGATCCAGACCCTGATGCAGATGCCGACCCAGCGCCTGCGAAAAAGAAGCAGAGCCGGGCAGCCCAGGCGTATGACTGCGCCAGCCTGCTGGCACCCCCGCTGCGCGCGGCGAAAATGCTGGCGATGGCCGCGATGAATGGCCTGCACAAGAATGCTCCTGAGACGGTGGCCCAGCTGACCGGTGGCGAGTACTACAAGTTTGAGAATGAAAAGAATTTTGAAAAGGGCTTGATGACCATCTCGAACCACATTCCGAACCGCTACGTACTCAGCTTCCATCCGCAGTCGCCGCAGCCGGGCCTGCACGAGATCAAGCTGCAGTTGAAAGGCTACGAGAAGCTGCACGTAACGGCGCGCAGCAGTTACTGGGTGGAGGCTGCCGCCGCTGCCACCCCGTAAAGGCAACGCCGGATTCCCCGCGCAATTTTTGTTCCAGCAGCGGATTGCGATATGTTCAGCGCATGAGATTTTTTCGTTTCCGTTCCTGCCCTCCTGCGGCAACGCTCGTTTTGTCCTGCAGTCTGCTGCTTGTTTTTGCAGGAGTTGCGCCCGCACAGGACCACGATGCCGCCGCACCTGCGAAAGCTGCCGACGCAAAGGCCGACAGCAAGTCCGACACTAAGCCTGACGCGAAATCAGATGCGCTGCCTCCCCTGCCTGCGGATGCTTCCACAGAACAGAGCGTTACAGTCAATGGCAAGACGCTGCACTACACGGCGACTGTCGGCGTTATTCCTGTCTATGGGCGCACCGATCCAGCCAAACCTGAGGTGAAGACAGGCGAAGTCGTGCTGACGGCCTACACCCTTGACGGCGTGAGCGACAAAGCGGAGCGCCCTGTTACGTTTGCCATGAACGGCGGTCCGGGCGCTTCGTCTGTCTACCTGAACCTGGGCGCGATCGGCCCGAAGCATATTCAGTTCGCGGTGCAGGGCGACAGTCCCTCGGATTCGGCCAAGCTGAGCGACAACCAGGGAACCTGGCTGCCCTTCTCTGACATGGTGTTTATCGATCCCATCGGGACCGGCTTTTCACGCTCGCTGGTTTCTGAAGCCGATACGAAGAAGATGTTCTACTCGCCGACGCCCGACATCGAGTACCTGTCACGCGTCATTTATGACTGGCTGGTAAAGAACGGCCGGCTGCAGTCCCGCAAGTATCTGATCGGCGAAAGCTACGGCGGCTATCGCGGTCCGCGTGTCACCCATTTCCTGCAGTCGCAGCTTGGTGTAGCGATGAATGGCGTGGTGCTGGTTTCGCCTTATCTGAATCCATGGATCGATGGCAATGGCGAGATCTCGCCGCTGCCCTGGATGATGAGCCTGCCTTCGATTACGGCAGCGCATCTTGAAACTCAGAACCAATTGACGCCGGAGAAGATGGCAGAAGTGATCGCCTATACGCGAGGCCAGTATGTAACCGACCTGCTTGCCGGCCGCAGTGATCCCGAATCGACACCGCGCCTGATCAAGAAGGTGACCGACATGACGGGACTTGATCCTTCCTTCGTCAAGTATTCCGGGGGTCGTCTCGACATCGGCGCGTACCTTCGCGAAGTGCACCGCGAAAAAGGCGAGATTGGCTCGGTCTACGATTCAAACGTTACTTCTCCTGACCCATACCCTTTCTCGCCGGACCAGCAGTCGAATGACCCCATCCTCGAATCAATCATTGCGCCGACTACAACCGCGATGGTCGATTGGGTAACGCGCGTGGTGGGTTGGAAGACGACGGCCCGCTACAACGCTCTGTCCGGGCAGGTGAACGAGGACTGGGACCGTTCCGACCGGTCGCTGATGAAGGGCTCAGCCGGTGATCTGCGCGAAGCTGTTGCCGCTGATCCGAAGATGCGTGTGCTGATTGCGCACGGCTGGGATGACCTGAGCTGCCCGTTCATGGGCTCTGTACTTACCGTGGATGAAATGCCGCTGATGGGCGATTCGCAGCGCGTGGCTGTCCATGAATATCCAGGCGGCCACATGTTTTACACGCGGGCGGCAAGCCAGACGGCATTTGTGAAAGATGTAGAAGCGATGTTTGCCGCGCACTAGAAAGGTAGCTCAGTAAAAAGGCGCAGCTGATGAGCTGCGCCTTTGTGTTCTCCAGGCAACGATGAGCAAAGCGATCAGTAGCGGCGATAGTTGCGATGATCGTACCGGAAGTGTTCACGGTCATGCCGCCAGCGAGCCCCTTCCCAGCGTTGGTGATGAAAGTATGCGCGGCGACGCCAGTCATCATGATGATACGGACCATAGTAGCCGACAGTAACAGGCGCGTAATTGCCAAAGCCGGCGCTCACGACAACCTGCGCATCCGCGTTGTGAGGTACTGCGAGAACGAACGCACTCGCCATAGCTGCGCCCAGAAGCCACTTCGTAATTGCCTTCATGCCTTTCATGATGATCCTCCATGCTGCACTTGAATGAACACGGTTCCTCACTCAAGGTTGCGCGGAGGGTCTTTAGATTGCTAGCCGCTAACGACCGCGCTTCGCTCGTCGGCCATTTGGTGCACGCGCCCGAAGATGATGCAGCCAATAAGTGTCAGCATTGGGCCGGCTAAAGGCACGCCTCCGCCAGGTTTGACCACGCCGCTTAAGTTTGCCGCTACCCCAATGATCATGAGGATCACGAAGAGAACCGGCTGAACGGCAGCCATGATCGCGAGTGATGCCATGCCACGTCGGCCTGCAGAGGTAAACATACTGAAGAGTAAGAAGGCAGCGGCCACTGCTACTAACGCAATGCGCAGTGCTGGCATCCACCAAAGGAAGATTGCGCCAAACGCGAAGAGCAAATAAGCGGCGGCGAGCTTTGAAACCATGTCTCGTGGTCCAAATCGGACGAAGGTATAAGTGGTGACTGTCAACAGC
Organism: uncultured Acetobacteraceae bacterium; assembly: GCA_964658035.1. Lineage (GTDB taxonomy): Bacteria > Acidobacteriota > Terriglobia > Terriglobales > Acidobacteriaceae. The sequence goes on along the minus strand of CAZZXL010000121.1, from coordinate 5,824 downwards.
GCCGGGACAAGGAATGTAAGAAAAAGTCCAAGCCAGCCGGAGTAGATGGGCGCTGCACCGTGTGCCCTGACGCTATATTCGGTGAACTTCCAGGTGACCCTGGTTTGCCAGTCACTGGTGAATACGATGACCAGATACGCCGCCAATGGCCTCCATGCGCACGCGCATAGGATGCGCAGATAACTACGCCAGAACCAGGCATCGCCTTTATGCGTTGAGGTTTCTTCGAGATCGCCGAGGATGGCGGCGGCGTGCGGTTTGCCGGTGAAGCGTGCGAGCGTCCATTCCGCAAGAGCAGTGCTATGCATTTGCGCCTCCGATGAGTTTCAATCCTTCGAGCAGTTTCTGGTACGAGCGTTGTGCCTGCATGACTGCGGCCGTGCCGGCTTTCGTGACTTTGAAGAATCGCTTCGCCCGCCCGCCTCGCTCCGCAGTGGGCTCGCCCATTCTCGAGGTCAGCATCGCTTTGTGCTCCAGGCGATCAAGCGTGGTGTACATTGCGCCGGGCGTGGGTTCGCGACCAGTGCACGTCTCGATCTCGCCACGGATAGAAGCGCCGTACGCATCTTCGCCCAGTCGAAGGATGGCAAGTAGTACAATCTGCTCGAATTCACCAAGGGAATCGCTCATGTACTGCAAAGTAGAGTAAATGGTCTCGGTTGTCAATAGGGCGAGCGGAGAGACAGGAGGCCGGCTTTCGGCCTACAGTAGAAGGGATGAAGAGCAGGGCACAGGTCGTTTCCTTCGGATTGTTCGTAGTGGTCGCGTTGGCGGCTTTGTTCTATGTCCTGCGCAGTGGCGGGCGCGATAACCTGGCCCTCGCTGGTGGTTTGACCGCTATTATCGCTATCCGCGCGGCCATGTTTATGTACAACCTGAAGCGGCAGAAAGACCGTGTCGAAGGCCGTAAACCAAAACCGGAAACAAAGCTTGATTTGTAGGGTCGGCACGTCGTTTTCGCCACTATCTAGTTTTGGGTTTAGGCGGAACAGTCGTATCATCCCGGACGATTTTCCATCCGTCAGGCGTCTTCTCAAACACGAGTAAATAGAA
>CAZZXL010000121.1:0-4761 GCA_964658035.1 uncultured Acetobacteraceae bacterium | reverse complement strand
CTGTCTCGGCACGAACCAGGTGGAAGCGTCCGGTCGCCGTCGCGAAGTGCTCATCCAAAGGCTGCACTTCAAGATCAGAGAAGCTGAGCGTACCCATCTTCGCGCGGCTGGGATACTTGGCCTTGTAATTGGCGAGCATGTCAGCATAGCCATGATGTATTTTGCTGCCCATGAACAGGATGTCGGGCGAGTTCTTATAACCCGCGGCAAAAGCATTGAGGTCGCCGTGGTTCCAGTCCTCAACCTGTTTATCCATGACCGCCCGAATGGCATTCTCGTCGGCCATGACTTTGGTCTGGGCTGTGAGGCCGAGGGGCAATGCCAAAGGTAGAGATAGCAACAGCAGGGCAAATTTGTTGACAGTTCGCATGCAGGTAACTCCTCTTGTCTTCGCTGAAACTTGTTCGAAAACCATTGTAAGATCAGCAGGTTTGGTTATCGCTCCCTCCGAAAGACAGGCTGGCAGGCGTACTCTCTAGAAGCTGTTGTGATTCGCCGCGTATGTTTTCGCCAGGGTTATGGAGAAGCTGCAGAAGCGCGAGGAAGTCAAAGCTGGTGCCGTCGCTGTTCTTACAGTCAGCGCCGGGGCACTCGCGCTGGGAGCAATGGCTATCGGTGTCCTCGCCTTCGGCGCGGTAGCGATCGGTTCGCTCAGTATCCGCAGGCTGCGTGTCTTTGAAGCGAGGATGAAGACCTGCGCATCGACCAGTCGACAATTGGCCAACTTGCTCTGGCATCGAAAAGCCTGCCCGGGATTAAGCCCGGTCTGATCGGTAAAGCTATTTCTTCTTGCGTTTGCCCTTGTTCTTGTCGCGAACCGTTTTTCCTTTAGAGCTTACGTTTTTCTTTGATTTAGCGGCCTTTTCCACTTTCTTCGCGGCTGCTTTCTTGGGCTTGCGCAAGGCATTGTTCAGCGTTGCAAGATCGACGTAAATCCCGAATTGCAAACGCCGTTCCACAACGTCAATTCGTTCGAGCACCACGTGGACCCGGTCACCGGCGGAGTAGCGTTTGGGCGCGCCATGCCGGCCGGCACTGATGATCTGCCGAGTATTTTCGCGATAGGTAAAGCTCTCGTGGTTCGGGTCGGCGGCGCTCAGGCTTTCAAGCGGCACCAGGCCTTCCACGAAGAGTTCGTACTTGGTCGCGTTCAGGACCATCGCCGAGAAGTCTTCGCCGACCCGATCCTGCATGAACTTGACCTTCTTCCACTCAATCAACTCACGCTCAGCGTCGGCGGCCCTGCGCTCTGTTTCACTGCTCTCCTGGGCAACCGCGACCAGTTCGGTTTCTGAAATAGGTGGCTCGATGGAATATCCTGCTTTCACCCCGGAAGCGTCACTGTGGCCACTCACGCCGTCGCGCAGCAGCGCTTTGCTGATGCGATGAATGATGAGGTCGGGATAGCGCCGGATCGGCGACGTGAAGTGCGTATAGGCCGGTGCAGCCAGGGCGAAATGGCCTTCGTTTTTCTCGCTGTACTTCGCCTGCTTGAGTGAGCGCAGCATCATGTGTGCGAGAATTTGCTCTTCCGGATTGCCTTGCAGCTTACGTGCCAGCTTCTGATACATCTGTGGCGTGACCGGGATATGCTCGGGAACCTCGTGCGTCTTTGCCTGCCCGCGATAATTGGAAAAGCGGTCTTTTTTCGCGAGATGTTCCCGTCGTTCACTCTTGAACTGAAACTTCTTGACCGGGAGTGCACCCAGGCCAAGCGAATAGCCAAAATGTGCAGCAGCATCTTCAAAATCCATGACGCGGCGCGGATCGGGTATCTCATGGATGCGATAGATGGAGGGCACGTGAAGCTGCTCCAGCCACGAAGCGACGCACTCGTTTGCTGACAGCATGAACTCTTCAATCAGGCGATTGGCCCAGGTGCGCTGGGCGCGGACGACATCTGTCATGGCGCCGAGTTCGTCAAACTGGATGACCGGCTCGGGCAGATCGAAATCAATGGAACCGCGCCGGTCGCGCTTCTTGTTGAGGATATGCGCGAGCTTCTCCATTTGCTCGAACGCCGGAACAAACTCTCCAAATTCCGCCCGCACAATGGCATTGCCAGACAGGATTTCATGCACCTGCGTATAGGTCATGCGCCGGGCCGACCGGATCACGCCCTCGGTGACTTCGTAGCTGGTGATCTCGCCTTGTGCGTCGATCTGCATCAGGCAGGAGAGCACCAGGCGGTCTTCGTTCGGTCGCAGGCTGCAGATATCAGTCGAAAGCTCCTGCGGCAGCATGGGAATCGCGCGGTCCGGAAAATACACAGAATTGCCGCGAATGCGTGCTTCGAGATCGAGCGGCGTGCCAGGCTGCACATACTCGGCGACGTCGGCGATGTGCACCTGCAACTCCCAGCTTCCGTCCCCATGCTCCTCAACCAGCACGGCGTCATCGAAGTCGCGTGCTGTTTCGCCATCAATGGTGACGATGGGCAGGTCGCGGAAATCGCGGCGGCGGGCGATCTCTTCCTGGTCAAGATGCGCCACTTCGCGGGCCTCAGCGAGGACGTTTTCCGGGAACTGGTGCGGCAGGTGATGCTTGCGAATGACGATTTCGACATCTACCCCGAAATCGTCTTCATGGCCCAGAATCTCTATGACGCGCCCTTTTGCCGGACGTGTCGGCGTCGGCCAGTCGGTCACCTGCACGTCAACAATCAGACCTTCGAGGTCGCGGTCTTCTTCAGATGCCCGGAAAAGCTGCTCTTCCTGCCTGGAAGCTTCCGTCCCCAGGACGCGGTGCGGGGTGTGGGCCGTGAGCGGCCGCTCCATGCCGGGCGGAATGAGGATGGCATCCGCCATGCGGCCATCCATGGGCGTGATGTAGTTGCCGCCGAAATTGAGATTGTGACCGCGCGCATAGTGAAACCGCCCGACGACCGCCGGATTGTTGCGGAGCAGTACACGTCGAATGCGCCCGAAACGTCTACCGTCGCCGCGAGCAGGAGCCATGGCGACAAGCACGGTATCACCCTGCATGGCGCCGTTCAACTCGTTGGGAGGAATGAAGATATCTTCCGCGCCGAGGGTCGCTCGGTCTTTCGGGCGGACGAAGCCGAAGCCGTCGCGGTGGAGATCAAGCTTGCCCGCTACCAGGTTCTCGTTCTCGGCGTTATCCGCAAACTTGCCTGCTTTGTGGAGGTCGGTTGCTTTCAAGGGCGCAATCATCCATTGGTCCCTGTCAGGCTTGATCAACTTGCCGCCAGCGGTTAAGCGCGCCAGGTGCTCGAGGAGCAGACGGCGTTCGCGGCCGCCGCCCAGCCCCAGCTCGCGGACAAGTTGCTTATACCCGGCACGCTGACCGGGAGCCCGTTCAATGCGTCGAAGCAGGTCACGATCTTCTTGTGAGCCGGAGGGAGAGGCAGTCGGTTGGAAATGGGAGCGCGCCAAAGAGTATCGTATCGCTTAAGAGTCTCCCCATTCTGAAAAGATTGACGCCATGCGTGCAATTTCCATGAGGAGATAGGTAAGATGCAAATTAGACGACTGTCGCGCTGTGACGAGAGTGTCAGGCGAACAGTATTGAGATTCTTGTACGGCTGCATTTGTCCACGAACGTGCGGGTGAACGATCCTGCCGTGGCTAGCAGACTGTTTTGGACAGTTACAATCAGGATTGAGTAGAAAGGAAACGCGAGAGAGATGTGGAAACCGAACCCGACCGGCAGCACGCCAAACGCCACCCCCACCCCCGAGCCTGCCCGTCCGGCAACGCCGCAAGCTTCCAGTTATGAGACAACCACCCCCCGTCCCAGTGCGGCGACCGGCACCCCGGCGGCAGCAGACCAGGCGACGATTGGCAAGAGCCTTGTTGTCAAGGGTGAAGTGACTGGATCCGAATCGCTGTACATCGATGGCAAAGTTGAGGGAGCGATCAATCTTTCCGGCAACCGCGTCACCGTGGGCCGCAACGGCCAGGTAGCCGCAAATATTTCTGCGCGTGAAGTTGTGGTGCTGGGCAAGGTCCGCGGCAACATCAATGCCAGCGACCGCGTAGACATCCGCAGCGAAGGTTCGCTGACGGGTGATGTGTCAGCGCAGCGGATCAGCATCGAGGATGGCGCCTTCTTCAAAGGCGGCATCGATATCCGCAAGCCAGGCGGGGTAGAGAAGTCGGCCAACGGGGTCGCTGCTGAAGTGAAGCCCGTCCAGGTCTAGATTCGTCGTCGTTCCAGTGGATCAGAAGGGCCCCGGGAATACCCGGGGCCTTTTTCGTTGGGAGCGGTTCATGGCTGGGAATTTACGCTTCAGACTGCCTCACGAGCAGAAGTCCGCTTTCTGGCGAAGCGTGCGGTTAGCTGGCTCGGCAGGGAAGACCCGGTAGTCCATAGAACAGCCCCTGAGAGCGATAGCCATAGCAAAGTGGCTGCGAGTAGCAGAAGCAGCTCAGGAATGCGTCTATGGGGATGCCAGGCGCGATGCAGCAGCGCCAGTCCTGCATAGCTGACCGCTGACGCGATCAAAGCGCGCAGAAGCTCTGCATAGTCAAGACCGGTCAGCGAAACCATGCGTCGCCTGTGCAGCAGGATGGCCAGCGTGAGCGTCTGGATCACGATGCCGATGTCCGATGCCAGGGCAAGACCTACAGGTCCGGAGGTTGCATAAAGCAGCTTGTAAATGGCAAGGGCGACGGCAGTAACAACGGTGCTGGCAACCAGCGGCGTTAAGGTATTACCGGCAGCGTAGAAAGCGCGGGCGTAAATGGCCTGGGCTGACCAGAAGCACAGCGAATAGGAAAAAATAGCGAAAAACACGGC
>CAZZXL010000120.1:0-15552 GCA_964658035.1 uncultured Acetobacteraceae bacterium | reverse complement strand
GTTCAAAGGAGTTACATGCAAAGAAGAATACTCAGCTGTGCCATGATTGCTGTCTCTCTGGTCACATGCCGATATGCAGTAGCGCAGGATGGAGACGCCGCCAGCCATGCCGCCGCGGGCGAACATCTTTTCAAGCAGTACTGCTCCGCTTGTCATTCGACCGAGCCCGGGAAGAAGATCGTCGGCCCCAGTCTTCATGCCGAGATGAAGGGTGCTTCTCCCAGGAAGACCCCGGCCGAGGTAAAGACCACGATCATGAACGGCAACGGAACCATGCCCGCCTTCAAGACCCAGCTTGCCCCAACCGACATCGACAATCTTGTTGCCTATCTCAAGACGCAATAGCGTACTGACCGGCGCACAGCCCGCGGCCAAGCAATTGTCTGATCAGCATCACGGGGCTGGCCTGGCTTTTTACAGCGACACGCTACTGACCTGCAGCACAGCATAGCCCTCGGTAGTAGTAACGAGAGTAGTAACGAGTTGAACATTTTTCTTGTCGATCCGGCAGCGCGGTCTTCCGGAATGTCGCAGGCACGATAGATAATCCGGGCTGCAAGCCAGTTATGGAAAGCAGAGGCGGATGACCGGCCGCAACTTAAAATCCAAACATGTAACGATCCTGGATGTAGCACGTGCCTGCGGATTCTCGACCTCAACGGTATCGATTGTTCTGAACGAGGCGCCCCTTTCGCGCTATGTCGCTGCCTCTACCAAAGTGCTGGTGAAGCAAACAGCGGAAGCTATGGGCTACCATCCGAACGCTTCCGCTCGCTCGCTGCGCAGCCGTCGGAGTCATACGGTTGGCGTCATACTTTTTGATCTGTCCGATCCCTTCTGCACCCTCATCCTGCGCGGCATCCAGGAAGCGCTTGATCCTACGCCCTACCTGCCGATTATCATGGACGCCCGCAATGAGAGGAAGCAATTCGAAGGCTACCTGAGGATGCTGGTTGAGCGTCGCGTGGAGGGCGTGATTGTTGTTGCAAACTGGCTCTTCGAAGAAGGCGGCTTATTCAATGATCTAAAGAAAATCCATGTGCCCACGGTCGTCGTCGGACGCGATCTGACCAGCAGTGACATCCATTCCGTTATTGTTGACAATGAGGCCGGCGGCTATGCAGCCATGCAGCACCTGCATGCGTTGGGTCATCGAACGATCGCAGTCATTCGCGGTCCGGAAAAGCTGGACGACAGTCTTCGAAGATGGGATGGCATCCAGCGCTTTGCGCAAGAGCATGGGCTGGACATTCCTCCTCAAGCCGTACTGGAGTTGCCAGGTTCACTGGATGCGGCTTCCGGCTTTGCAGGTGGTATGCAATTGACCAGAAAACTACTGTCGACCAACGTGAAGTTCACGGCTCTTGCCGCCTTCGATGATCTGACCGCGCTGGGTGCTCTGCGGACGATCCGTGCTGCAGGTTTGCGCGTTCCAGAAGACATTTCAGTGATCGGCTTCGATGATATTCCCGCCGCTGCCTTGATGACGCCCGGCATCACGACCATCCGTCAGCCGATGGAAGAAATGGGAAGACTGGGGGCGGCCTTTGTGCTTGAAGAGATGAAGGAGACTGACGCGGCAGAAGCCGTTTCAGCCTTTGTCCGGCTGCTCGCTCCATCGCTGGTCAAACGCGAATCGACCATGCGCGTTCGAACGTAATGTCGTGTCAATGCGACGTGCAGGCAAGGTTACAGATGGTAAGACCAGCGCAGGCCCCTTCTGCGCACTGATCTCGGTGCGGGCAGACGGATGGCTGTTTCCGTAAGTTCCGCTGCCTTTCACGTTTGCACTGGACGGTAATTCTTGTCCAACCCCTCGTCCAGCCGCAGTATCGATCTTCAACTCAGCTTCCAGGGCAAATTACCTGGAGGTGTACAGCGAAGCTACGATGGACACGGGCCGTTTCGCCGGGAAAGGCCACCTGTATCCAGCGAGAACACCATAACATCAGGTAATTTGCCCTAAGTGTGGCGGCACAAGACCAACTCGCATCGCAGCGAGCAGTTGGCGGGAGCTCGTTTTCCCGTCAACGCATGAATCCACGCCACGCACAAAACAGGCGTCGCTGGAAAGGAGTTGAACATGAGTGTATGGTGGATTTAAGTCTCACATGTAACAGGGACCGTGTTTAATACTTTTGCCGGAGCTGAAATGATCGTCAAATTTTGAACGCGCCCGACTCGGGCATTGAGGTTCTTGAACTCGGCAGCAACGCTGAGTTCGCGCTACGCTCGCTGCACCATCCAAAGCTGGCTATGCAGTGCGACGGCGTGCTCCGCCTTGGCAAGACCTTCCTGCAGCGTCCTCAAGATCTACTACAGGAGTTGGTCTGCGCTGCTGTCGACATCTGTGGAGCGGACAGTGCGGGTATCAGCGTGGAGAGGGCAACCAGCGAATCCGAATATTACGAGTGGGTCGCGACCGCCGGCGAATATGCTCACTTCCTGCATGCGATGCTGCCCCGGGTTCCTAGCGCTTGCGGCATTTGCCTGGAACGAGGGACGCCTCAACTGTTTCAGGTCTCCCAGGAATTCTTTGACACCATACAGGTCGAGGCGGCCGTGATCACTGATGGCATCCTGCTGCCCTGGCAAGTCGAAGAGGTCCGGGGCACGATGTGGATCATGGCGCATGGCAGGGCAGAGGCGTTCGATTCTTACGATCTTCGGACGATGGAGCTGCTGGCGGATTTTACCGCCATGGGCATACGACAACAGAAGCAACAAGAAACCATCCTGGATCAAGTTGGCCGGGCTGCGGCACTCGATGCAGCGTATGCGCTTTCCAATAAGCTTGCACATGACATCAACAACCCCCTGCAAAGTTTGTCCAACGTCCTCTACCTGGCGGAGAAGAAAGAACATCCCCGCGAAACCAGGATATTCGCGCGGGAAGCCTCCCGGCATCTTCGAAGAGTATCGGCAACAGTCGCCAGCGTGCTGTCGATGGCATCAATCCGCAAGCGACTACACTCCGAATCGTAGTAAGTGTCCGCAGGCTTGCTGCAGGGTTCCTGCAGCAAGCCGTCAGAGTTTCTAGTTGCTTTGCTCTGCTTTTGCGCTGTAGCCTCGCCGCTTCGCTCCAGGATGTCCCACCATACTCCTGACACTTGTTCAACCCCATCTGAAGATAAGCGAGCTGCATCAGCAATTCGTAGGCCCTTAGCTTCATCCGCTCGAGCAAATTACCTGAAGGTTTAGAGCGAAAATATGACGAACACGGGTCTTTTCGCCAGGAAAAGGCCAACCCGGATCGAGCCAGAAACACCCTAGCATCAGGTAATTTGCTCTAACCTTTCGAGGGGAACTGCTTTGAAGGCCGGCCGCAAACACATACACGCCCCTTGATCCAGGGAACCTGGGCCATCGTTTACCCTCAGGAGTAGCAATCAGCTTTGCAATGGATTGCAGCAAGCCGGGAGACATTTGATTGACTGAGATTCTGACACCGACTATTGATGGCACGTCCTCTGCATACCATCCCAGACCGCAGCTGCAACGCGCTGGGTGGGTCTCGCTTAATGGTGAGTGGGCATTTTCAAACGGAAGAGACGCTCAATGGACATCGCCAGAACAAGTGATCTGGGACGCGAAAATTATGGTCCCGTTCAGCCCGGAGACCGCTGCCAGCGGCATTCACGATACCGGCTTCTACATGACCGTTTGGTACAAGCGAACGTGGAAACAGCCGAAGCCCGATGCCGGTCAACGGGTGTGGCTACACTTCGAGGCAGTGGATTGGCGAACCGTCGTCTGGGTGAATGGTAAGAAGGTCTGCACACATGAAGGTGGCTACGCACCCTTCGGAGCGGACATAACAGATGTCTTGATCGATGCCGATGAACAAGTGGTAATTGTGCGCGCAGAGGACGATCCGGCCGACCTTGCCAAGCCCAGGGGCAAGCAGGACTGGCAGGTAGAACCGCACTCCATCTGGTATCCGAGAACAACAGGCATATGGCAGGAGGTCTGGCTCGAGATGGTACCCGCGACCCGCCTCCTCTCTCTGCAATGGTCGAGCAGTCTTGATCGGTGGGAAATTACCCTGGAAGCGCAGATCATCGACGTCGGGGAACACCGTACCAGGACAGACAACCTGCCCCTGCAGCTCTCTGTGCGCCTGGAGGCCAATGGTCACTTACTGGCGCATGATGTCTATGCTGTTATCGCGAACGAGGTGCATCGGCGCATTGCGTTATCCGATCCCGGTATCGATGATTATCGCAATAACCTTCTGTGGTCGCCATCATCACCTACGATCATTGATGCGCAGCTTGAACTGCGCGACGCTGCGGGAATACTCCTCGATTCGGTTCAAAGTTACACGGCCTTGCGATCGGTCGGCGTACAAGGCGACCGGTTTGTCCTGAACGGCCGTCCGTTGCAGTTGCGCCTGGTGCTCGACCAGGGCTACTGGACGACCAGCGGTTTGACTGCGCCCAATGATGAAGCCCTGGTCAAAGATATCGAACTGGTAAAACAACTCGGCTTCAACGGGGTGCGCAAACACCAGAAAATCGAGAGCGCTCGCTATCTCTATTGGGCAGACAGGATGGGTTTGCTGGTATGGGAGGAGATGCCCAGTGCTTACCGGTACACCACCAGGTCCATCCAGCGCCTTACGCGTGAGTGGCTCGAAGTCCTCCAGCGTGACAGGAGCCATCCATGCATCGTGGCGTGGGTACCCTTCAATGAAAGTTGGGGAGTGCCCGACCTGCCGGACAGACTGGAGCAGAGGCATTTTGTACAAGCGCTGTACCATCTGACCAGGTCCCTGGATCCGACCCGGCCTGTCATCGGAAATGATGGATGGGAAAGCGTTGCGACGGACATCATCGGCATCCATGATTACGACGATCAGCCGACGCGGCTGGGGCTCCGGTATGGTATCAACGATATCGAAAGCAAGCTGCTCAAAGGTGAAAGACCGGGGGGCAGGTTGCTCACGCTTGGTGAACGCGCCATCACAACGCAACCGATTGTTCTGACGGAATTCGGCGGCATCGCCCTCGCTAAGCAATCGCAGGCACAGCAGGAAAGCTGGGGATATTCAAGCACCCAGTCCCCGGAGCAATTACTTGAGCGATACACTGCGCTGCTGCAGGTAGTGCGCTCTCTGCCTGCTCTTGCCGGCTTCTGTTATACACAGTTTACGGATACCTACCAGGAGGCGAACGGACTGCTCTATGCGGATCGGAGCCCAAAAGTGCCGCTGGTAACCTTGGCACAAGCCACCTCAGGCAAAGAACAAGTTCCGGATGGTGTCACAGTCTGATGGAGCCGGCAACCACTGTGCATGGACTCACCGGCAGCCGGATCGTCTTGATCGCATCACGCGACTAGTTCAGCCTCAGGGTTGTACTCAAGCCGATTGGAATGCTGCCACCAACCCGATTCTCTGAGGGCAGTATGACTCAACTCTTCACCCCGCGCGCATTGCCTGACAATTTCTGCGAGCGCAGTCGGGACTGGTTCGCCGCGGTCTCGATTACCAGCAAGCACGTTAAAGACGCCGGGCTCGTAGTGGCCATTATCTCTGGTGACCAGCACATTCCAGAAGTAAGAACCAAGCAGCGCCCAGAAAGTAAAGGCTTTGCAGTCAACTCCCTCATGCTGAGCATTCTGCATGGCATGCCACGCTTCAGCAGCCCACCGGATCTGTTCGTCCACCTGGTCGCCAAGATGAACTTCTGTAATCGCAATCGGTAGATGGTAACGCCGATGGGCTTCCATCAAGATGGGTCCAAAGCCCTGAATGCCTTCACGCCGGACGCGTACCGCTTCCAGGTCTGCGAATGGACCTTCCCCTGAGTGCAGCGAAGCAGGATAGCGATCCAGGCGATGATCAAGAAATCGATCACTGGTCACGTAGTAATTCACGCCTAGAACATCCGGAGGAGAAGGATGGTCCCGAAACCACATAATTTGACCTTCCGGTATGCCCGAACGTGCGATGTACTCGTACAGCGGATGTTGGCGATCGACTCTTCCTGTCAATAGATCGAATGGCAGCCAGCGCCGCTCGCTCAGCAGATCACCCATCGGCGCGAACTCTTCGGTCGCCCATGTTTTTCCGAGGTCTTCTGTCTGAAGCAGCCGTGCATCCGCACGAACTTTGCGAATAGCCTCCATGCTCAAAGCCACGGCTTTCATCTGGTGGAGGAAGGCTAGCAGAAAGCTTTTCTCTGACAAGTGATGTGGAAACCATAGTCCGTACCTGCATGAAAAACGGGCAGTCGTATGCGGCTCATTCACAGGTGTATAGGTCTTGACCCACGGATACCTTGCTGCTACCTCGCCGGCATAGGACGCGAGTTTTTCAGGAAAAGCCGGGTCAAGCAGGCTGGTCGTTCTAGGCCCGCTCCCATGATGGACGAGCCCGACAATCGGCGACATGCCGGCAGCACGTACCTGTGAGAGATACTGATCCGACCATTTCCAGTCAGCATCGTGAACATGGCGCTCCCACAAAACTCCACAACGTAAGGCGCGAATTCCGAGCCCGGCGATTCGTTCTAAATCCGAGGCTCGCCAGGCGTGACCCGATAGCTCCGTCTGGTCGAAGTAGTGATCGCCCACCCGATTACAGGTATACTCCGCTCCTCCCCACACTTCCACCGCAGCGGCAAAGGGGCGAATGCCTGGTTCCTTGCTGGCCAACGAAGGGGTAGACACAAACCTTCTCAAGCTGCTTTATCTTCGTTAACGGTTAAATGACGACGACTCCCGACGAGTTTGCCCGGCGCAGATGTATTGCGATGATCTTGCGCAAAACGCATTGCATCTCTCCTCGATTGTGTTGTCGCCCGAGCGCGGCTATCACAGCCGCCCTCAGGCTTCATCCCGTATCTTAATACTTGCGAAGGGTCGATCGGCAGCCTGAAGAACTCAAGACTGTGACACAAGCCGCTCCGCCGGAGCATTGCCTGCGGACCCTGCGCCGGCAATCAGGTAGTCAAAGTCAACCGACTTGTCGCTTTCAACCCTTGCAGCCCGATGCTTACAGCTAAGCACTTCATCCCACATTGCTTCGAAGGTTCGATCCCACGACGTATGACTGAGATATTTATCAACCGAGGCCAGCCAGCCAGGGTTTCTTTGATCCAGCAGCGTTGTCACAGCTGTACAGAACTCTTCTGCGCTGGCAACGATGTGGGCTAGGCCGAGCCGACCATAAGGTTCAACGACGTCGCAAATCTGCGTGGAAACCACCGGTTTCCCGGCAGCCAGGTACTCTGGAGTCTTGGTAGGACTGATGAAGCGGGTCGATTCATTCAGTGCGAAGGGCAGCATTGTCACGTCCCAATGTGCCAGGTAATCGGGCAATTGTGCATACGGTCTCGGACCCAGATAATGGATATTGGCCGCGCGCGGCAACTCGTCTTCCCGGATCTTGACGATGGGTCCGATCAGGATAAGCTGCCACTCCGGCATCCGTGCCGCGACATCGCGAATGAGCTCACGATCCAGCCGTTCGTCAAGCACACCGAAGAAGCCGATCCGCGGGTGAGGAATCAATGCCTGGTCATCAGGGTCTTTGCAGAAGAGGCGACTGCGGCCGAAGTGAGCATGATCTACACTGCTGGGAAATGAATGCACATTGTGATGCTGCGTGCGTTTCGCCTCGTACAAGCTTCGTCCGCCTGTAAATACGAGATCGGCATGCGCAAAAAGGATCGCTTCCTGCTCCACCATCGCCGCCGGCGCACCCTGAAAAGCTGACAACTGGTCCATGCAGTCGTAGACCGTGATCTGTGGTCGAAGATGACCGGTAAAGAGCATGGCCATCGGGGTGTAATACCAGGCTATAAAATTCTTGAGTCCGCGTTCCGTGATAAATCGATCAACCAGTGTTTCTTGGATTGTGAGCAATGCCTGGCCCTGGAAGTCGTGCGGCAGGATCGGCGTAAGTACTTCAACGCCTTGCGGTTGCAGCTTCTGCTGTAAACGAGGTTCTGCGCATTGTTCAAACACCGGCTCTTCGAAGAAATATACCTTTGCACGGGCTGATGCACGCGCTAGAAGATGCTGGGGGCGCTGGTAGACAAATTCCCACCTTAGATGTGAAAAACAGAGTATGTTGATAGATTTTCGGCCCACGCCGGTTCCTGAAAGCTTGTTCTCATGATTCATCCTGTGCACGCCCCAACTATTAGATGCGATCTAACTACATTACAGGTCGATGGATCGGTAGCCTCGTTGAAAATTTTGCGAGGATAGCCGCCGGAGAATACCGCGCAGATCAACTCGCCGCTTTGAATTTACTGAAAGCGAGCTCCGCGGCTCGAAAAGGTAGTTGTTACCATGCACGCCCGGTCGACAGAGGACAGTCGAAACAGGGAACTGGCACAACTCGAAACATGGAGCTGCGAGCAGACTGAAACAGGAAGAGTCATCGTCGTTCACGGCAGCAGCGCAGTCGATGATTCCAGCAAACTTGCCCGCCCGGGAGGCTGTCGTTCAAGTATGCTTCAGCCTGAAATGAAGTTGCATCAGGCTCCCATTGACACCTCGGCAACGGTGTAAGTGGTTCAAGAAAAGGGGAGTGCTGATCGACACTAAGCCCATTGGCAAAGACAGACACTAAGAAAATTGGCGAAGACAGAAGTACTATTGCCGATGTAGCTATTTTGTCTGTACCTAGCCTGGTTCATTCAAACCTAGATTGCCCTGCAGAGCACACTCCTGGTTTTCTAAAGGTACGGATGGCCTCTCATACATCGAAGGTGGTACGAACAAAGGCGCAAATTGGTCGATAGCAGCTATTGATGAAGCAAGTCAGGAGCAACCTGTTCGTTAGGTCAAGGCCTTGTCGCGGAAGCGGTCTGCCGTCTCTCTCAGTTGCTGTTGCCAACAGACTGGGGCGCACTCGGCTCCTCGACTGTTTGCTGGTAATTACTTTGTTGATTGAAGGCGCTTTCGTCGCCCCGCTGTACGCTCTTGATCCTTCGAAGAGCTTCACCCAGTACCTTCACTCGTCCTGGTCGAGTGAGGACGGTTTGCCACAGAAGTCAGTGATGGCAGTTGCTCAGACAGAGGATGGATATCTGTGGCTGGCAACGGAAGAGGGCCTGGTCCGGTTCAATGGACGCACTTTTGTTACCTTCGATGAGCGCAACGCTCCAGGTCTTGGAGACCGCTTCATACGAAGTCTGGCGGCCGCTCCCGATGGAAGCTTGTGGATCGGAACCATGAGCGGCCTGGCACATTACGCCAATGGCATGTTCGAGAGCTTCCGCCACGAACCAGAGAGCCGCATGGATATTTACGATCTCTGTGTGGGTGTGGATGGCAGCGTCTGGTTTAGCAGTGACCAGGGTTTGCGGCAAGTCAAGAATGGTGTACTCCGCAAGTACACCATGGCGGATGGCCTTCCCAGCAATGGCATCAACGGCCTGGCCGTCGGCGCGGATGGCACGCTGTGGATTGCGACACTGAAAGGATTGGTGAGCCTTCGATCAGGACGTTTTACCACCTACGCAAGCTGGGATGGTGTAGAAGGTCAACCATTGAACACCATTGCCATGGGCCGGACTGGAGAGGTGTGGATAGGCGCGCGCGATGGCAGCATCGGTGTCTGGAAGGACGGTAAGATCCAGACCTGGTGGAAGGGAAATGGCGCGCGCATTGAGAACCTTCATGAGGATGTCGACGGCACGCTTTGGATCGCCTTTGAAAAGGCTGGGCTGGGCAGGCTGCGGAATCACAAGTTAGAACTCCTTACCCGTTCGAATGGACTTCCCAGCAACAATCCGGACTGGATCTTTGAGAATCGTGAGTTGAATCTCTGGGTCGGTTGGGCCGATGCGGGGCTTTCCATGTTCCGTGATGCCAAATTCCAAGTTGTCGGCAAGCCGGAGGGTCTCTCGTCCGATTCAATCGCGAGTGTCATCCAGGCGGCAGACGGAAGCTTCTGGATAGGAACGGCTGATGGCGGTTTGAATCACGTGGTGGATGGCAAGGTGCAAACTGCTTCCGCGACGAATGGTCTGGCTGAAAGATCTGCTCTCGGCATCATGCAGGCCCACGACGGAAGCATCTGGGTCGGATCAGAATCGGGAACAGCTACGCGGATAAAAAATGGTCGAGCTACATCGTTTCATGCACCAGGCTCTTTGACCCCGGAGCTTGCTGCGATCGTAGAGGACCGCGGCAACGACCTGTGGTTTGGCTTCGGTATGCCGAATGGACTTGCTCGTTTTCGTAATGGGCACTTCGAACAGATACCCATACAAGGCCGTGTAAAAGCTCTTGCTGCCGCACCTGATGGCAGCCTGTGGATTGCGTCTTATCTTTCCGGTCTATCGCAATTCAAGGACGGCGTACTGCACACTTATTCTGTCAGCGACGGGCTTTCCAGTACCTTTCTCACCTCCGTGTATGTCGACCCTGCCGGAGTGGTCTGGGCAGGAACTTCGCTGGCGGGCTTAAATCGTTTGAAGAATGGAAAGATCACGCACTACTCCATGGAGCAGGGTCTCGTCGACAGTACCGTGAGCGCCATGATGGAAGATGACAGTGGCAATTTGTGGCTCTCTGGTCCAAGGGGCATTTCGCGCGTAAGCCTTCAGGATCTCAATGACTACGCCGACGGCAGAATCAAGAGTGTGCATAGCGAGTCCTACGGCTATTCGGATGGCTTGCGCTCGATTGAATGCAACTCGAGAGCACAGCCGGGAATCTGGAAGGCTCGAAACGGCGCTCTCTGGTTTGCGACTACGGGCGGCTTGGCGATTATCGATCCGCAGCATATTCGCATGAATGAAGTGCCACCGGTGGTCCGCATCGAAGATCTTTCTCTCGATGGCACTCGCGAAGTGAGTACCAGGAATGGTATGCGGCTCAGACCGGGAAACGGCAATGTTGAGATCAGGTTCAAAGCGCCCAGTTTCGTGTCGCCTGAACGGATGCTGGTTCGTTACCGGCTGGTGGGAGTGGACCGAGACTGGATAGACGTCCCCGGGCGACGCAGTGCTTCCTACTTTAACTTGGGCCCTGGAAAATACCGATTCGAGGTAAAAGCGACAAACAACGATGGCCGCGCCAGCAAGGAGGACGCGGTTTTAACTTTTGAACTCCTGCCACACTATTACCAGACATACTGGTTCCGCACTGTCTTTGTTCTTTGTTTCGGACTCATGGGATGGCGTGTCTATGTCTCCAGGGTCCACTACCTGGTAAGGAAGACCCAGGGGCTTGAAACGATCATCCTGCAAAGAACGGCCGAGGTGCGGTTCGCCTTACTCGCAGCTGAGACCGCCAAAGAGCAGCTTCGGGATCAAGCGTTACGCGATAGCCTGACGGGCTTCTGGAACCGCCGCGCTATCTTCGAGATTCTCAACGGCGAAATCGATCGCTGCCTGAACGAGTTCAAGCCCCTTTGCGTCCTGATGGCTGATCTTGATCACTTCAAACTGGTGAACGATACCTGGGGCCACCTGGCAGGTGACGCTGTGCTCCGTACTGTCAGTGGTTGCTTCCGGCAAGGCTTGCGACGAAACGAAAGTGTCGGTCGCTACGGTGGAGAAGAGTTTCTGATCCTGTTCCCGCAGTGCTCGATGTCGACTACTCTGAAACGTGCAGAAGAACTCAGAGCAGCAATCCAAACGCACAACATTCCCCTCAACGGCGAGCACCTGGCGGTCACCTGCAGCTTCGGAGTTGCGGAGTACACGCTGGGAAGTTCATCGGAAGAATTGATTGGAAAAGCAGATGCTGCCCTCTATGCGGCTAAGAAGAGTGGACGAAACTGTGTCTGGCCTATGCAAAGCAAGAGCGACCAAGCCATCCTGCAGCAACTTGAGAGAACATTTATCCCCGGCGGTGACTAATTCACCCCGCGCTGGAAGGGAATCGTCAGTTCGCGCGACATTCTCCAGCCTCCTCATCCAGTTAGTGACGTCTAGCTCTTAGCTGCCATCTTCCTCGCATCCTGGCTCCAGCGAATGAGCACGATTACTGACACCAGGATGAGCGCAGAGGTAAGACCAAGCCACAAGCCGCGCACGCCCCAGCCCAGGGTGAAGCAAAGTATATAGCCCAGCGGCAGTCCAAAGAACCAGTAGCCACCAAGGGTTGCCAGCATGGGCAGGCGCGTCTCGCCCACACCTCGCAGGGCGCCGGTTGCCACCGCCTGCGCCCCATCAAATACCTGGAAGGCGGCAGCAATGGCAAGGATCGGCAAGGCGCTTTTAAGGACATCTGCGCCGTGCGTGTAGACATGCAAGATGGGTATGGGAATGACGATAAAAGTTATGGCTGCAAGCGACATGAAGGCAACACCGCACACAATTGCCAGCCAGCCGACACGACGCGCGTCCGCAAAACGGCGGGCACCGATGGCTTGGCCGACGGAAACTGCTGTTGCCGCCGAGAGGCCCAGCGGCACCATGAAGGTGACGCTGGCCCAGTTCAGGACGATCTGATGGGCCGCCAGCACTGCCGGCGCCAGCCGTCCTGCAAGAATGGTAGCGGCCCCGAATGCGCCGACCTCCAGTACGATCTGCCCGGCAGAGGGCAGACCCAGTTGCAGCAGGCTTCGCATTCTTTCCCATTGCATGCCCGGCCAGTGAGCAAAGAGTGGGTGGCCGCGTCCGCGCTCATTGCGCCACGCTGCGTACATCAACACGCCGGCCATATAAACACGCGCCAGGCAGGTAGAAAGCGCTGATCCCGAAAGACCCATCCTCGGTAGACCGAGATGCCCGTAAATCAGCGCCCAATTGCCGGCCCAATTTACCAGGTTGGCCGAAACCAGCGCGAACATGATCGGCTGCACTTTGCCGACGCCCTGCAGATAGCGCCTGAAACCTGCATACAGTAAGAGCGGGAGTGTGCCCCAATTCAAGATGCGCAGATAGAGAGTGGTTGCCGGCGCGACCTGAGCATTGACATGAAGTGTTCCAAAGGAAAACGGCAGCAGCCATACCAGGCACATGCAGAGCGGCACATAGAGGCAGGCAAGATAAATTCCCTGCGCTAGCCAGCGATGGCATTCGTCGTAGTCGCGGCGACCAAATGCCTGCGAAACCTGCGTATCCAGCCCCAGTAAAATGCCAATCCCGAGCAATGCCGGCGAGTAGTAGAAGGCATTGGCCAGACCGACCGCTCCAATCGCCACCGGACCCAGTCGGCCAACCATCATGGTATCGACGACGCTCATGCCCATCCAGCCAAGTTCAGAGAGGACGACCGGGATTGCCAGCGCGAGCAAGTTGCGCAGCAGCTTTCCCAACGGCGTCTTTTCGTCGTTGACCGTTATCGTTGAGGGCGGTCCGGTCAATGCTGCACCTGTGCGGGATTCCGCACCTGCAGCAACACCTGCATTTCCGGATAAGCATCGCCCCTGCCATCGAGTAATGGCGAAGGCGTTCCTTTCAGGGCCAGGTCGAAAAACTGGACAACGTAATCGCGGATGATCGCATGCGCGCGAATGGCGTCGATGTCACTGCGACCCGACAGGCGCTTGATGGGCGAGGTCAGCGGCTTATCCGTGAAGGTCGGATGAATGGATCCCTGCAGCACCAGGGCCTGTCCACCGTAGCGCTCAAGCAGTTGTTTGACGTGGACGACATCCCACGCGCTGACCGCGGCTTCTACCTCAACCGGCGTCCACGTCTTCTTGCCCGGCTCCGGAGTAGAGGGTGGAGCGTTGAACGAGTTATCAAGTGCTTCATAGAGAAAAAGCAACCGGTACGTATCAACTGAACTGGAAGCGGACGGCGACGAAACATCCTCTTGAGCCACGCGCACGCCCTGACTGGAATGCGTCCCGAACTGCCAGCCATCCAGATTCACAGCCGCATGCACACGAGGGTCGGTGGCCCATGTTTCGATACTGACCGCACCACCCAGCGAGTGGCCGAAGGCGCCCGCCAGCGTCGTGTCCATGCTCCCGAACCAGCGGCTGCCTTGCTGCTTGTTCAACCTCGACAGTTCGTCAAGCACGAAGCGGTCATCGGCTGCTTCCTTGTCCGCTTCCTTGTTGCCGACGGCTATGACTTCTTCAGGCGTTGTGTTGACCAGCGTCTCGATGGAGGGAACGTGGTTAGCCCAAACTACCCGGCCATCGGGGAAAGCTACCGGCTCCGAGTTATAGGTGTGATCAATAGCAGCGACAAGATAACCATGGCTGGCCAGCTCTTCGGTTAGGAAGGTGTCCTGGGTACGGCGCCCGGTCCAGGCAGGGTTGAACAGCAGCACAGGGTATGGTGACGCTGCACGGGCAACAGGTGCATCCAGGCGGGAGTGCGTTGGCAGAACCGCCTGGTAGGAAGATGCGTAGGTCACTTCCTGCCGCCGACGATAGGGTGCCAGCTTGCCCGTATCTGTGCCGGCCGGATACCAGAGCTGCACCATAAGCTCCCTGTTCCTGCCGGACGGAGGGGAAGCATCTTCCACTCGACTGGTATCGACCATGTACAGAATGCTCGTGCCGACGGCATAGGGGCCAGAAGGCTGTGGCAATCGAAACATGGGAACGATAGAGGAGAAGGCGCAGCTAATGGCCAGCAGCAGACCTGCTGCCGCCGCTGCAATCATGCCACCGCGGGACGCGGGCGGCCATAGCAGCCACGCCAGTATCCCGGCAGGAAGACAGGCAGCATACGCCGCGAACATCTGCCAGTGTGGCCCTTCAAATGCCAGATGCAGCGCCAGCGCCACCAAGGCGACTGCCAGTAAAACGATGGAGAGCCTCGGCAGAAAGGTTGCGTGCGCTGTAGCTCCTCGCCCGGAAAAAGCGCCGGCCAGCACGCTCGCAAAAAGAGCCATGACGAGGATGGTTTCGAAGATTCGCATAAGCGTAAGGGTGGACAGACAGCATCAAGCGTAAGCGTTGCTTTGCCATGGTCTCACGTCGTCTGCCGTGCCTCTGTAAAGTTGCGCAACTCGTCTATCGCTCGATGCCTGCTTCGGGGCGGAGATGGTATTCTTGAATCGTCGTACGGACGGAGAGATGGCCGAGTGGCTGAAGGCGCACGCTTGGAAAGCGTGTTTACCGCAAGGTAACGTGGGTTCGAATCCCACTCTCTCCGCCATTCAGTACCAGTCGTTCAGTGAACAGCCTCGCATGGGCACGAGCGCGTAGAACTTCTCTCTATGTCCGATAACAAGTATTCTGTACTGTTCAACTGAAGCAGATGTACACAATGTCACGGTTGCCGCTGGAACCGACGACTCGCTGCTACAGCCGTTCTCGCAATCAGCAGAGGCACTGCTGCTTTGGCTTATGATCCTGTAGATGATTTGGCTTGCAAATACCCGGTGCTCACTCGGCATTGCGGCGGTGCTCCTGCTCCTGCCACTCTTCAGCGCGAAGCCGCTGTATGCACAAGACAACGTTGCAGAAAAGGCCATGGCCCTGATGCAGGCAGGCGAATTCCATGATGCTGAACTCTTGTGGCGCGCATTGGCGGCCAGTCATCCCCGCAGCCCGCAAGTTCACGCGGATCTTGCAGTCTCGCTTTCGCAGCAAGGCAAACTGACCGAAGCAGCCGCCCAATATCGTGCCTCTCTCGCGCTTGACGCCCATCAACCAGAAGTGGTCTACAA
>CAZZXL010000119.1:0-15625 GCA_964658035.1 uncultured Acetobacteraceae bacterium | reverse complement strand
ACAGTGCGAGTACCCACTACCTGCGCGGCCAGGTGCTGGCTCGGCTGCATCGGCAGTCGGAAGCAAGAGCCGACTTCACCAGGACAGATGAATTATTAGAAGCAATCGGTGACCGCATGAAGTCGCCGGCCACCGCCAATCCGGCAGCTGATGCCCAGTTTATCCAGTCGGCGGCGCAGGAATAATGGCGTGGCCCATCGGGATCAGAAACAGCATAGTCGCACTACCGCGCTGCCACGCCCTCCAGCACCAGCCAATCTTGCCATGGTAGAAAGCAGCTTTGGCCGCACAGTTGGCCAGGTCCATGGACAGTCGGCAATCTTCTGCCACAGGCCCGGATCCTTTATTGGACGTAAGCTGTAAAGTCTGCACCCACATAAACTCCCGTCACGAGTCCTGGTGCAACCAGCGCTTACTGATTGCGAAAGCGGCGGATGGAGAACAGTTCCAGGTCGAATGTTGACGCCTGCCCGGTAGCCATCCCGGCAAGGATCTCTCCAATGACACTCGAGAACTTGAAGCCGTGCCCTGAGAAGCCCGCGGCTATCGTCACCTGCGGATAATCAGGATGCTGATCGAGGATAAAGTGTTCATCGGGCGTCATGGTATACAGGCAGGTCTCGGCATGCAGCAGGCGACCAGCCACCGTCGGCATAGTTTCGGCAAGCCGTTGGCGGATCGCCCGTTCGTCTTCGGGAAGTACCTCGCGGACGACTGTCCCGGGCGTGCAGATATCGTGACTGCCATGCAACGCTACCTTTACGCCGCCTGCATAAAGCGCGGTAGAACTCGCTGGCGATGGAAAGCCATACAGCACCACGTCCTTGCTCTTCGGCTGCACCAGGAAGATAGGAAACTTTCCTTCTTGAAAAAGTTCAGGCGTGGCCAAGGGTTCAAACCAGTAAAGCACCTGCCGTGTGACTTCAAGAGGCAGCTTCAACGTGCCGAGCATCTCGGAGGCCCACGGCCCTGCAGTCATCACCAGCCGGTCAGCTTCGTAAACGCGCCGTTCCGTTCGCACCGAAACTCCGCCACTCTCCAGCGCCGCCCATCCAGTCACCGGCTCATCGTAGTGCAGTTCTGCCCCGGCACGCGTAGCCTGGTTCAGCTGCTGTTGCACACATTTCTCGGGATAGAGAAAGCCCGCCGCATCCTCCCACAGGGCGGCCATGTCATCCTCTACGGTAAACATGGGGTAGAGGCGTCTAATCTCCGCGGGCGAAAGAACTTTGTGCGGCAGGTTGAACTGCTCGGCACTGTTGGTACTGCGCGCTACGAGGTCGCCCTTTGCTGGCCCGATCATAATGCCGCCGGTGAGATGAAGCAGTGACTGGCCTGTATCCGCCTCGAGCCGCCGCCATAATTCGTACGCCCGCAGCAGCAGTGGAACGTACCGCGGATCTTCCCAGTACGATTGGCGGATGATGCGCGTCTCACCATGCGACGAACCGTAAGTGTGCGGCGGAGTGAATCGGTCCAGCCCGGTCACGTCATGGCCCTGCTCGGCAAGATGCTGCGCCGCCGCGCTGCCCATCGCGCCCAGGCCAAGAACGATGACGCTGCTGGTCATAGCCATTGCGTCTCAGGCGGATGCGAGCAGGCGGTCACTGCGGCACTCCGTTGTATTCAAGATAGACCGTCAGGTGAACGTCTCCGGCTGGTTTGCCGTCTTCTGACAGTTTCCAGACTAGATCCTGGGTCGGGGTAACAGGCATCACAGAGGTTTGCGTCTGGGTAATGGCTGCCGACTGCGGCAGAGGGGCCGTGCGCGTAAGAAAAAGCTGGGCTGGATAACTGCTGTGGGCCTGCAGATGGTAAAGCGTATCTTTAATCGGCGTCCAGCCATCAGGTAAGGCAGATTGCAGAAGCAAGTCGCGGGGGTGATCCGTATCGTTGTGGATCAGCAGAGGGACCCATAGCGAACTGTTGGAACTGAAAGCCGTTTGTGGCTTGACGAAACTAAGTGCTGAAGCAATGCCGTGCGCTAACTGAAATTGCTGATAGAAAGCCCACGGACCGCCGAGTTCGAGACTTACTGTGGAGCGAGCCTCTGCACGATAGCCCGGAGGTCGCACATAGGCGATCGGCGTGACATCAATGCCGTCAAAGACATCGGCCTCCGGCGATGTGGTCTTGACCAGTGACTTGGCGAGCACAAGATGGTCGGGCATATTGGAGTAGTAATCGAGGAGCGGATCGATCTGCGTCGCGTAAAGGTCCCACGCCTTCCTGTTGAGGACCGCGTAGCTGACGCCTTTCGATTTTGAGATATCGCTGGCCAGGTAAGTCGGGCCGTGGTGCGCGAGGAACTCTTGGTGACTGGCATCGGAGACAAAGTAGAGCTTCTTTACCTGCCACGGATGAAGCCCTTCACCGTAGTTATTAATGTCATAGTAGCGTTTCGGCGCGTTCACTTGTTCGGCGAAGACGGTCGGATCGCCTGCTATGTCGAAAGCTTCCGTGGCCACGACCGAAGAAGCCTGGTGATCGCCATGATTTTCGCCCGCCACATACGCCGGCATCCAGGTCAGGATGATCTCCGGGCGAGTCAGGCGCACAAGACGAACGACTTCCTCCAGCGCCTCCCCATGACCAAGGGTTTCGAGGGAGTGCAGCACATCCTGAGTAGCAGTGTCCGTGCCGTGCAGGAACCAAACATTGTCAATGCCGCTAAGCCCCAGCGATCGGCGAGCTTCCATTTCGCGTTCGTCCGCCATGGCCTTGCTTTGCTCCATGCCGGCAGCATTGCCGCCCGAGTTACCACGCGTCGAAAAAATGACAGCAACACGTTTGTGTTCATCGAGAGAAGCGCGGGTAATGTAATTCAGGATGCCGGTATCGTCGTCGGGATGAGCAACGACGACAAGCACATCAGCCTTGTAACGATCGTCCGGCCCGGGTAAATTCGGCGCAGCCTGGACGACGGATGGCGACACCCCAGCTTGCGCATGCAGGCAAACTGGAACCAGGGCCGCCACACTGCTCAGGGCCATCGCACTCAGGCTGGCCAGGAACGTTTTCTTCATAGCTTTCACTTTGCCTCGCAAACAATCCGCTGACACTTGAGACATGGGGCGAAAACTTTTGTAACTCAACTTCAAAATCATATCGATAGGTAGACCGAACTGCTTCTCCACACGCTGAGCCCTTATAGCCGGCACTGGAACCATCGTCGACATAGCTGTCGGCCTCTGCAGATTCCCATGGTTCAGAGCATTATAGTTTCCCGACCAAACTGTAGATCATTCCTTCGGCAAGGGTGCAAAACTTCCCGGCGAAGCTTCATCAGAAAACTCGCTCAACCGCCAGCGAATCCCTAGACAAACCTATCGTGACTGCTGCAACGTTGAAACTAGCAGGTATAACCAGAGGATGTTGGCTCGCCTTGCTGCTTCACAGCACTACCGCTGGATCATTGTTGCCATGCTCTTCGGTCTCAGCTTTGCCAGCTATGTGGAGCGGGTGAACATCTCGGTAGCGGCGGAGTTAATGATGCCGGCACTGGCTCTATCGAAGAGCGACATCGCACTTGTCTTCAATGGCTTCCTGATCGGCTACGCGCTCTTTCAAGTGCCGGCCGGCTGGCTTGGCGATAAACTCGGACCGCGGCTTGTCCTGGGCATCTCAGCCATACTTTGGGGAGGGCTCACACTGGCAACAGCTTTCATGCCGGGCGTGCTTTTCAAGACCACTGCCGGAACTCTACTTGTGCTCTGGAGTTTGCGCTTTCTCCTTGGCATCACTGAGGCATCCACTTATCCTGTAGCCGCCCAGGCTGTTCACCAATGGATGCAGCCTGCACAACGTGGCACCGGTAGTTCCATGATGTTGATGGGAAGCTCCATCGCTTCCGCAGTGACTGCGCCCTTCGTTGCCTTTTGTATGTTGCGCTTTGGCTGGAGGGCCTCCTTTTACATCACTTCGCTCGTCGCCTTCGCCGCAGGTTTAATCTGGTTCTCTTTCACGCAAAGCTCTCCGCATATCGAACCAGGTGAACCAGCATCGTTACCGCTGCAGGAAGCTGCATCTCCAAACGGCCGCTGGCTCAACTTGAATGTATGCCTGCTTTCGCTAAGTTATGCGTCCGAGGGCTACCTGCTGTTCACCTTCGTTTCGTGGCTGTACATCTACCTGGTAGAAGTCCGCAATTTCAGCCTGGTGAACGGCGGCCTCGTGACCAGTCTGCCGTGGATCGCAGCCATAGCCGCTACCCCTGCCGGAGGCTTGCTTTCAGATCGCCTCACAAAACGAATCGGCCGGTTCAGAAGCGCGCAGAGGATCATCATCACCGGCTATTCGCTTTCTGGCATCCTGCTCCTGGTCGCGGCTGAAGTGCATGGCCGCCTCCCCGCCGTCCTGGCGCTCTCCATCAGTCTCGGCGCGATGTACCTGGCCGAGTCTTCCTTCTGGACGACCGCAACAGCCATCGCTGGTCCGCACGCCGGCGCGGTCGCAGGATTCATGAACACCATAGGCATCCTGGGCGGCATTGCCTCCACTTCGCTCGTGCCGCTGGCCGTCAAGCATTACGGACATACCGGATGGGTCATCGCATTCGGCTCAGGCACAGCCATGGGTCTGATGACTGCCCTGGTCTGGTGCATCCTCGGCAAACGGCTCGAAATATCCGGGGCCACGGATCAAACCTGATCAGCGCCCCAATGTGACAGTTCCTGCCGCTGCGAAAGTCGTCTGCACTAACGCGGACTCAAAACAGTACGCCTCCGCTAGCCCGCTCAGCCGACTGCGCACCTGCTTCTTCCCATCGGCCGTCCAGGTCATTACCCTTCGAAAATCCGGTAAGGAATTCGTATCGACGACGATTCCATTAGAGGAGGCAGGAGGCGAGCGAAGCATGGCCTGTGTCCCGGGACCCACTTACTTAGGAACCTTCCTTTGGCTGCACAGTTGGAAGACCCACTGCTCGCCAGGCCTTAAACCCTCCGATTATGTCAGTCGCGCGGTAGAGGCCAAGATCCTGCAGGGCAGCGGCCGCAAGGCTTGACGTATAACCCTCAGAACAGAAAACAATCACGTTGAGATGATGGTCGGTCGCTACCGGTAGCCGTGCGCTCGAAGCCGGGTCCAACCGCCACTCGAGCACGTTGCGCTCAATGACCAATGCGTTCGGGATACCGCCCTCGATCGCGCGCTGGCCTTCAGGACGAATATCGACAAGTATCGCGCCCGTATCGGCCACTGCCTCGTAGGCTTCATCCGGAGATAGCCGTTGCAGGCGGCCACGCGCTGCTGAAAGCACCTGGTCAATGCTCAACGCCGCAGTCGCATGCGGAAGTGTCTGCTGCTGTGTCTCCTTTGGCGCAGGCGAATCTCGATCCAGCACCTCAGTCTTTACTGGCGTGCGTGGAACCAGCTGACTTCCCTCGAGTTCATACTCATTCATCTCGCTGAGCGGTGGAGAATAGGCATGAATACTGATCGCCGGCGCAGCCGAAACATTCCGGACATCGTGAGCATAGTCGGGACCGAAGGCGCGCGGCTCTCCCGGAGGAACCACACGGGGTTCCTCGCCGGGAAAATGCTCCTCAAGACTCCCCGCCGCTATAACAAAGGCCCCCGAAGATACCCCGTGGTCGTGGAAGCCGGTGGATTGCCCCGGCAGCCAGCTGATCGCCCAGAGGTCATAGTCGGGGCCGTGCTGCAAGCGCTCATACCAGCGCCGGTCAGTACGCAGCCGCACCCGGTCCATCCATCCATCCGACAAGGCGAACTGAGCCACAATGCTTGCCAGTTCCCCAGGCGTTCTTACCACTGCACCGGTGATGCTATTCGCGTCCCGCTGATGTCCTTCCAGGGCATCCTTCAACATCAAACTCATGGCTGCTCCCTTTCGGCTACTCCGGTTGTTTCAGAGTGACCTGGTGAATGGGCAGGTCCCAGTGGTTCGTGGTCAGCTCCCATCGTCTGTTTTCTTCCCGCTGGAACGCTGCCTGGTCTGGAAAGAGTTGCTTGCCGACGTCACCCTCTGACTGTCCAGGCGGCGCATCGTGCGAGGCTCTAACAATAACGACGCGATAGTCCCAGCGCGATTCTTCGCTCGTATGCAAACCAGGCGCCCAGACGGTGTAGTCAAGCACATAGCCAAGCTGCTTCTGGCGCTCGAGGATGGCAATCTGGTACTTGCGAAAGATCTGGAACCACTCATCCCCGAAGCCATACCGGATCCGGTAGACCCACTCCTCCGTCTCCGGTTTCGCTGATACCGCACGAGTCGACTGGCCGCTCTGGGCGATAACAGGAAGGGAAAAAACCCCAAAAAAGGACATGGTTACGATGGTTCGCCTGGCGAAAGCAGCGAGTAGCATGGAAACACTCCGCAGTTGGACCGTCGCCAACAAGCCAGACCAAGGGGGTCAGCCAGTCAACAGATCCTGTAGGTGAACGATGGAGTCCTGCGGATGAGCTTCAAGGAAAGGCGTTTCAGGATTATCTGAAAAGGTCGAGGCTCACCCAACGAAAGGCTGGTCGGAGCAACAACAACAAAGCAGAGAAATCGCCATAACGTGACCGTAGCATGGCCTGAACAGCGGGTCAATTGCCGCTTCGGGTCAAGCAGAACGCTTGATGTTCAACTACTTGTCGCAACGGATAGCGGGAGGACTCCTCACGCCTGCAGTACCCGGAAGCGCATCGCACGCTCTTGTCTTGGATTTGTGATGGCTACCCGGATTTGTCACAGCCGTCATCGCTTCGTCACACCTGTCGCCAGCCCGACCCTGCCAAGGAAAAGCGCGGTTCCAAAACATCTTGATGCCTCGATCGATGACTTTCAATCAAATGCGGACGATGGACTCCCTTACCAGCCTTGACCGTAGTAACCGGTAAATTCAATTAAACGACTGCACTCGATCTGCCGATATGGCAGGTATTGCGAGGGTCTCTGCATGCGTCTGCTGCTTCTATCTCATCCCGCTTCTTTGTCTTCAGGGTCATCCCTCGCACGTTTCAGCGCCCTGGCAGCTATTGCTGCCTGTGGCATGTTGCCCGCCTACGCCCAGGATGCGTCCTGCACAGGCAGCGTCTCGTCGAGTGCCTGCGGCCCCACGACCCAGGAGGTCCACCAGGAAGTGCCCGCGTACCCGATGCGCGTCTATCGTATGGGCGTCGATGTCCACGTAGGTTCTGCCGGCATCGGTTCGGAATTCGCCGCTCCCGTGGCGCATAAATTTGATGTGCGCGCCGGCACGGATTTCTTCTCCTACTCGACCATCGTGGCCAATAGCGGCAATCAACTCAACGTGGGCGTACGCCTGCGCTCCGCCCGGGCGGCGCTCGACTGGTATCCGACGCATCATGCCTTTCGCGTCTCCCCGCTCCTAGTGTTCGCCAACAGCACGCACCTCGGCGTTGCTGTAAACCTTGGCGCCGGCCAATCGGTGACCCTGAACAACGCCACCTACTACAGCAGTCCAGTTGACCCTCTGCATGGCAGTGCCACCGTGGACCTGCGGCGCGTGTCGCCCGGCCTCTCCGTCGGCTTTGGCCGCCTGATCCCACGGCGGGAACACCACTTCAGCTTTCCCTTTGAAGCGGGCTTCTACTATGCGGGCAGTCCGGTCTACAAAGTCCAGTTTTCAGGCACTGCCTGCGATGCGCAGTTCCCCGGCCCTGCCGGCTGCGAGCAGGTCCAGAATGATCCTTCCTTCCAACAGAACCTCGCCGCCTTCAAAGCCAAATATCAAACGTACGTCAACTACGCGTCCTTCTTCCCCATCGTTTCAAGCGGCGTCGCCTTCGCCTTCTAGAAGTTCCATGCTTGCCTGATTGTTCCGCGGAGCCTTGTCAGCCTACCCGAAGCACGCCGGGGTGGGGCACCTGCAAGAGCCTTGTTCGCATGGTAGAAGGTCAGCGGGGTAGCCGCACGCAATCCGTGCTTGTCATCCCGGCCGAAGGGCAGCGTAGTGGAGGGACCTGCTTTTGCTCTTTAATCCGATCGCCAGAACAAGCGGGCCGCAGAGTTATCTATGCGGCCCTTTCTGCACTTAGCAGCTAAGCGTAAATACCGCGCTGCTTGATGGTGAACGCCACCCGATCAATCGCCAGCATGTACGCCGCAATCCGGTTATTCACCGCATGCGCCTCGGCGTACCGGACCACATCATCAAAGCTCTCGGCCAGAATGCTTTCCAGTTGTTCATTCACCACCGCCTCTTTCCAGAAGTACCCCTGCCGGTCCTGCACCCACTCGAAATAGGAAGCCGTCACGCCCCCAGAGTTGGCGAGAATATCCGGAATAACAAAGATCTTTTTGTCCTCAAGAATCTCGTCCGCAACTGCCGTGGTCGGGCCATTCGCGCCCTCGCAGACAATCTTCGCCCTTATCCGATCGGCATTCCGGCTGGTGATGACGTTCTCCGTCGCAGCCGGAATCAAAATCTCGCATTCCGTCGTAATCAATTCGGAAGAATCCGCAGCCTCGGCTCCCTTAAAGCCGAGCACGGTACCATTCCTCTGGCGATACTCCAGCAGTTGATGAATGTCGATACCCTGGCTGTTAAACAGGCCACCATCAAATTCTGCAATGCCAATGATCTTGTAGCCCTTCTCCATCATCAACTTCGCCGCGTTTGAACCCACGTTGCCAAAACCCTGGATGATGACCCGGCAACCATCGCGCTGCATGTTCAGGTACTTCAGCGCTTCGTCGCAGACGACGCCGATGCCGCGGCCGGTGGCTTCGCGCCGGCCACGCGAGCCCCCAATATTCAGCGGCTTCCCCGTCACTACGCTGGTTACGGTCTGGCGCATGTGCATGGAATACGTGTCCATGATCCATGCCATTACCTGCTCATTGGTATTCATGTCCGGAGCCGGCACATCTTTTTCGGGTCCGATAAATTCAATAATGTCCGACGTATACCGGCGCGTCATCCGCTCCAGTTCACCCAGCGACATCTTCTTCGGATCGCAGATGACGCCACCCTTCGCGCCGCCAAACGGAATGTTGACCACAGCGCACTTCCACGTCATCCAGCTTGCCAGTGCGCGTACTTCATCAAGCGTCACATCAGGCGAATAGCGGATACCGCCTTTGCCCGGGCCCCGTGCCATCGAGTGCTGGACCCGGAAACCAGTGAAGACTTCAATGCGGCCATCATCCATCGTGACGGGAATGTGAACGATGATCTCCCGCTGCGGATAGCGCAGCACTTTCCAGATACCTTCATCCAGGTTCAGTTTTCGCGCAGCAAAATCGAAGCGGGCAGCCTGGGCTTCCCAGGGGTTGATTTCCTGCTCAAGTGTAAGTGTCGGCATACAGAATTTCTCCAGTTTTTACGGCAAAGCGTTAGGCCGAGTACGGCATGGTACTTCGGAAGCAGCCACACGACAGGGTGTGGCAAGGACTGCAAATATAGCCCGGGACCACAAGCCCCAAAGCAAAGTTTGGATTTACCCAAACCTGCTGAGTATAGGCTCCTGGCCAGCCGCAGGCAACGATCATCCCTGCGACTATGGATGTACTGCGGCCTCCGGCCGCCGTAAGGCAATCACAGCTTCTACCCCAAAAAGTAAGACGCAGCCGAAGCCGCGTCTTATCTCGTCCAGTTGCATACCCTTCTAGGCGCGGCTCAGGTAAGCCCCTTCCGCCGTATCCACACGAATCTTTTCACCCTCATTGATGAACGGGGGCACCTGCACCACCAGCCCCGTCTCAGTCGTGGCCGGCTTGGTCACTGACGAAGCCGTCGCCGATTTCAACCCCGGCTCCGTCTCAATCACCGTCATCACTACCATCTGCGGCAGTTCAATCCCGACCGGCACACCATCGAAAATTGAAACGTTGATCTGCAGATTCGGAATGAGAAATTCGACTGCATCCCCCAGCGTGTCGCGCTTCAGGTTCAATTGCTCATAATTCTCGGTATTCATAAAGTAGTAATCGTCGCCATCGCTATAGAGAAATTCCATCGGCACTTCGTCCACAATCACTCGTTCAATCGGATCGGGTGAACGAAAACGGTGCTCGAACATCGCTCCCGTACGCAGGTTCCGCAGCTTTGCCTGGATGAACGCACGCAGGTTGCCCGGTGTCCGATGCTCCACCGCAAAGACCGTGTGCAGTTCGTTATTGTGCTTGATGACCATGCCGGGACGCATTTGAGTGGCGGGAATCGCCATAAAAGATGTTGCTCCTTACCTTGCATTCACTAAATTGCGTCTGCCAGCCGGGGGAACCAGGTGCCACCCGGCATAGAAACGCCGCCAGCCTATCTGCACAAACGGCCGACTACGACCAAAGTTAAATTGTAGCGCAGCAAAGGCTGCGTTAACGTGACTCCAGATCCCTGTAAGTCGCAGCATTAACACATTATGGGTATCAAAGCGCTTGCAGCGTAGAGCCTGCGGTACGAGCGGACTCAATGTGCGCTCCATTCACCAGGGATAGAAACAGGCAAGGAAGCTGTATGGCATCGAACAGGCGCGAACTGGACCGGCGGACTTTTCTACAATCCACGCTTGCCCTCGGAGCTGGAACACTGCTGCCGGCAGTGCTGCGCGCCGCGGGCCCGCTACGTCGAGCCTCTGTCATAGACTTCGGCGCAGACCCCGAAGGGAAACAGGACGCAACTGATGCCGTTCGGGCTGCCATCGCCTCACTCGCCCGCACGCAGGCCCGGCTCGTCTTTCCTTCCGGCCGGTACCGCTTCGCTGCTTCGTCTGAGGCAGCCATGCAGTTCTCGGGTTTCGCTGGCATCGAAGTCTATGCCAATAACGCAGAACTTGTCTTCAACGGCGATACCAATCCCTTCAGCTTCCGCTCCAGCAAAGACGTGGCCGTCCATGACCTGAAAATTGACTGGGAGCGGCCCGCGTTTTCGCAGGGAATGGTCCGCGACGCCGGCCCGCAATCCTTCACCATAGCTGTGGATGAAGCCTTCCCTGTAACCGGTGCTGAGACGATCATCGGATTTACCGAGTTCGAGCCGACCACAGCCCAGCCTGCTGCCAACGGTGTCCATGCGCGCGGCCTTACCGCTTCCGTCCAACTGGTACAGCCGCAGCGCCTGCGCATCACCACCCCGGCCGCCTCCCAGCTCCGCACCGGCATGCGCCTGGTCTTGCTGCACGCCACTACGGCCAGCGCCTGTTTCCAGCTGGAGTCGTGCCAAAACATCCTGCTCGAGGGCATCACCATCCGGCACGCACCGGCCACCGCTTTTCTGATGCGTGGCTGCCGCGACCTGCGCCTGGATAGCATCACCATCGATTCCCCCTCGCTGCTCTCCACCGGCGGCGATGGCCTGCACTGCAGCAACGGTCACGGCAAGGTCATTTTGAAAGAGGTCCGCTTCCAGGGCATAGGCGGTGACGCCATTAACATCTACCAGCCATTCTGGAAGATCATTGAACGTCTGGACGACCGCACCATCGTGATCGCCGGAGCCAGTGCAAAGACCCTCGAACAGTGGGAGCTTCCGGACGCCGGAGACTTCATACAGTTCTCCAGGCCCTCCAATCTCCAGCTCATCGGCGAAATCGGCATCACCTCACTGCAGGCTCATCCGCGCGGCACCAAATTGTCGCTCTCTGAGACGCTCTCACCTATCATCGTGCCCGGCACCCTGGTATGCGGCGTGGTTGACGCCCCGCGCATCACCATCGATCAGGCCGCCATCAGCAATAGTCTCGGCCGAGGACTTACCCTCCACTCCCGCGCAGAAATCACCAACAGCAACTTCGAGAACTGTCGCAGAGAAGCCATCGCGCTTGCCGCCGACCATACCGCCCTGCAGGGGCCAAACGTACAAAGTGTGCATATTCGCGCCAACTCCTTTGCGAACTGCGCCATCGGCAAGCCCGTTCATCCTGACGACCATCCGGGCATGATTACCATCGACGTCCCGTCCGCTGACCCCGCGCACACCACCATTCCCTCTGGCAGCGACAATACCCCTCAACCCATCCACAGCGGCGTCCGTATCCAGGGCAACACCTTCTATCGCGGTCTCAGCCCGGCCATCTTTGCGTCCGGAGTTGACGATCTGGCCATCGACGAAAACATCTTCGGCCGTGCCGCGGCGTTCTTCCTCGGCGGCACGGCGGCATCGGGAACCGCAGCAGCCATCGTCCTCAGAAATATTGCCAACGCGGAAATTACGAATAATCGCTCGGACACTGCGCAGACCATCGCAATGACTAATTGTGCGGACACCGTGAAGACGGAAAACAATCACCAGCTGACGACTGCAAAGCTCGGCTGACCACGCGGCTTCTGCATTTAGAGCAAATTACCTGATGCTATGGTGTTTCTGGCTGGAGACAGGTTGGGCCTTTTCCTGGCGAAAGGCCCGTGTTCATCGTATCTTCGCTCTACACCCTCAGCTAATTTGCCCTAGCCGCCACCAAGCACCTTCGAGAAGAAATGACCCACTCGATGGAAGAAGCCCGTCGGCTGTGGCGCAGCCTTGGTCGCGGAAGTCGGAGCGTTTGAGCGTACTGTTGTTGGCGTCGAAGCTGCCGACGCAGCATGCGCTGCAGGCACGGTTGCAGGTGCATCCCCGTTCGCATCCCCATTAAAGACCAGCGGCACACTGACCTGCGCATGCACTTCGCCTGCCGGCACCACCGGCGTCGTTGGCAGGGCCGGCCCCGGGGCCAGGCCCTCGCTTTGCGCCACCGGGAAAGGATTTGCCGCAGCGGCAGGATTTACGGCATCGCCAACATCCGAGGTCGCAGGCGCAGGACAGCCACACGATTCCGTCTCCGTGTCGATCACGTCCTCCAGGCCGCCATGCTCGAGCGTCACATGCTGGTTCGGCTGGATACGGTACAAACCGCCATCCATCTGGCTGGTAATCGTAATATAAGGCGCATTCGTCCCATGATTGTCGATGCACGTGTCGCCCTTCGCATTCACCCGGATCTTCAAATCAGCGTGCCCGGGACCGGAGATCAGGATGCGCAGATCGGGCGTCAGCAGTACGTCAGAATACTTGCCTGTCTCGTAATTCGCTTCCATCGCGCCGCGGTCGAGCGCCATCATCAGGGCCGTTGAATCAGGGGCGTCAATGCTCTTGTCATGTGAAAGATGTACGGCAGTCGTCGCACACAGGCGCAACGAACCACCCCGCGTCAGCGATATATTGACCGTCTCTTCACCCGCTGTGATGGCACTCCCGTTCCCCAGCAGCATCTGCCCGTTGCGCACTGCGACGGCGCCGGAGACCTGCACTTCCTTCGCGCTGGTACGGCCAATCGGCGTACCCTGCTGGGCAGCAGCCGCCGCCACGAGCAACAGGGACGCCGCTGCGCAGGACAAGTGTCGGCGGCAGGACGCGTCATCTGACACCTTGGCTGCAGAAACAGGATTTGGTCGACGCATTTTCAACAGTTATGCTCAGGTATGCTCAGGTTTTATTGTAGCTGCCGGCGGGTCATCCGGCAGTCCTGAGGCCCGCTGCGCGCAGCATGGAGAAGAAGTAAATGGGAACGGTACCAGGTACGACCACGGTCAGCGATCGACCTGCCGAGACGATCGAAGTCAACAGCATTGAAGCCACCAGTAAGGTGCAGGGCAGCTACATCCAGTTCGGCTGCGGCTTGTGTGCCCCGTCCACCTGGCAGAATTTCGATGCCGGCCCTGCTTTCTGGATGGAAAAGAACCTCCCCTTTCTCAAACCCGTGCTGCTCAAGCGCGGCTTCCCGGATTACCCCCGGAACATCCGCTACGGCGACGTCATCAAGGGGCTGCCGATTGCGCCGAATTCTGCTGCCGGCGTCTACTGCTCGCATGTCCTCGAACATCTGGCATTGGATGAATTCCGCCAGACACTGCGCAACGTCTACGCCTACCTGGTACCCGGCGGCACCTTTCGCTTCGTTCTGCCTGATCTGGAATGGCTGGCCAGGAGCTATGTCGACTCACCCGACAGCCAAGCCGCCAGCCGCTTCATGCGCGACTCCTACCTTGGCGTCGATGCGCAGAAAGGCGGCGCGTCCGGCATCATGAAAATGATTTTCGGCCGCAGTGCGCACCTGTGGATGTGGGACTACAAAAACATGGCCCACGAACTGGAAGCCGCCGGCTTCACCGCCATCCGTCGGGCGAAGTTCCGTGACAATTCCGACCCCAGGTTCCACGAAGTCGAAGACCTGGGGCGTTGGGAAAACTGCCTGGGTGTCGAATGCCGTAAGCCGGTCTGAGCAGGTGCGCGAAGCGGATGGCGGGTTAGCAAAGTAGCGGCAACGAAGTAGCAATAAAGAAGCAGCCCCAAAGGTTTGTCATCCCCACCGAAGCTGAGCGGAGTGGAGGGACCTGCATCTTCCTAACCCTGCAAAACCCGGCGGTTTCGCCGTCAAAGCTCGAGAAAATTCTGAATCAGCTTCTTGCCGTCCTGCGTCAGCACGCTTTCCGGATGGAACTGCACGCCCTCTACCGGGAACGCCCGATGCCGTAATCCCATGATGGTGCCATCACTCGAGCGCGCCGAAATCTCCAGTTCTTCCGGCAGCGTCTCTTCGGCCACAATCAACGAGTGATACCGCGTGCAGGTCATCGGACTCGCAATCCCCGCGAAGATGGATCTGCCATCATGATCCACCGCACTGGTCTTGCCATGCATTAACTGTGGAGCGCGAACGACGTCGCCACCGAAAGCCGCGCCGATCGCCTGGTGGCCAAGACACACACCAAGGATCGGCACCTTCCCTGCAAATCGCCGGATCAGCGGTATCAGGATGCCCGCCTCCTGCGGCGTGCACGGGCCAGGCGAAAGCAGAATCCGCTCCGGCAACAGGGCTTCGACCTCATCCACACTTAATTCGTCATTGCGGCGGATCGTCATCTCCGCACCCAGTTCGCCCATGTACTGCACCAGGTTGTAGGTAAACGAATCGTAGTTGTCGAGGACAAAAATCATGGTCGTGTCTCAAGTGTATCGCCGTGAAAAAACAAATCCCACACCGCGACCCTGGCGATGTGGGACATGCACTTGCAAACCTACGAAAGTACCGGCAGCTTGATCTGCTTGCCCACCTGGATCTTGTCCGGATCGGCAATCCCATTCGCTTCTGCAATCTTCTGGTAGTGGTTCGCCGAGCCATAAAACTTCTTGCTGATCTTCGAAAGATTGTCACCGCTTGCAATCGTGTACGGCTGCTCTGCGCCGCCCGTCGTGACGATCTCGTGCTGCAGGTCGGCATACGACGCATCGACTGCCTTGATCGAATCCCACACACGATTGGCAATCACCTGCGACGGCACCGATGCCTTCAGGTGCAGCTTGTCGCCGGACAGGCTCTCGTCTTCAACCTTCGCGCCCTCTGTGCTGAACTCTTCGATAGTGGCAACCACGGGCGCATACTTCTGTTTCAATATCTCTAAATCGGCCATCCGTATTCTCCTTGAACGTCGTACGCTTGAACGTCGTACTTAGGTGGATGCACTCTGGAACAAGATAGGCCCGGCCGTCGCAGAATCTTCACCGATCAAGGTGAGAGGAGATTACCCCAGGTTCAGCAGGGAGGGTGCCCCAGGTCTCGCACCTGAGACCTGGGAAGTTGGAGGAGGGTCCACGATCAAGGATTTACGACGAGAGCCTCGCCCGCTCAATCGCCCGGATCACCGCCTGTGCCTTGTTCAGTGATTCTTCGTACTCCTTCT
>CAZZXL010000118.1:0-15692 GCA_964658035.1 uncultured Acetobacteraceae bacterium | reverse complement strand
GGAAGTCCGTTCGAACGTGGCCCGGATTGCGACCGAGTACAATAATCCGGTCGGCCAGCAGGACGGCTTCTTCAATGTTGTGCGTCACAATAAAAATCGACTTGGTTGGAATGGTTTTCTTATGCCACAATTCCAGCAATTCACTGCGCAGGTTCTCCGCCGTCAGTACATCGAGGGCGGAAAACGGTTCGTCCATAAACAGCACCTCCGGCTGGACGACCAGCGCCCGTGCAAAGCCGACCCTCTGCCGCATCCCACCGGAGAGCTCCTTGGGATAGGCGGCCTGGAAGCCGTCCAGGCCAACTGTATCAAGGATTTTCAGGCTCTGTTCACGCCTCTCCTCTGCAGAGATTCCCTTTGCCAGCAGTGGCGCCTCGACATTTTCAAGCACGGTGAGCCAGGGAAAAAGGGCGAAGCTCTGAAACACAATGGAAACACTCATCTCGACCGTTCCCACCGGCTTCTCGTGCCAGAACACTTCACCAGCGGACGGCGTCGAAAGCCCGGAGAGCATTCTGAGCAGGGTAGACTTACCGGAACCTGATGGCCCAAGCAGAGCCACGATCTCGCCAGGAACAATCGACAGGTCGGTCGGTGCGATCACCTGGATTCGGTTTTCGCTCGGCTGCGCATAGTATTTTTCGACCTGATGCGCCCGGATAATCGCTTCGGCCATGGACTTCCCTCAAAGCACTGAAATGGGACTTGGACTGATCGCAGTTGAAGCCAGGATGGGCTGCCGCAACGCACTCAGAACGTTTACTCTAAACTGTTTTCTTGGCAGTACGATGAAAGCATCTTCTGTTTGCAGCGTACCATCTAAGCTGGTGGTAGCTGCCCTGGTTGTGCCGTAAATGATCTAGTTGTCATCGATGGAACTGAGTTGGCGCCTTACACCAGCCTTATCCTGTCTGTGTTGCTATGGAGTGCAAAGGAAAGAATGTCTGAAGCTCAAATCAAGCCCAAAGTTTTAGTCGCAGATGATGAACGTGTGATCGCCGACACCCTCGCCATCATCCTCAATCAAAGCGGATTTCAGGCAACTGCTGTATACAGTGGGGAAAAAGCGGTCGAGACCGCAAAAACTCTCGAACCCGACATGCTGATTTCGGATGTCATCATGACCGACATGAACGGCATCGATGCTGCGATCAAGATTCGCGCACTTCTGCCAAGCTGCAAGATCCTGCTTTTTTCGGGCCAGGCCGCGACTGCCGACCTGCTGGATCGGGCGCGCGTGCAGGGTCATGAGTTTGAAATTCTGGCGAAGCCCGTCCATCCGCAGGACCTTCTCGCCCGCCTCCGCAGCTGAACCAGTTTCTAGAATGAAGGGCTGCCATGGCAGCCCTTGTCCTATCGCTTACATTTCCCGTCGCCACTCCAGTGCCCGCGTCATCGTTACCTCATCGGCGTATTCTATGTCGCTGCCCGCCGGCACGCCCGTTGCAATCCGCGTTATCCGGACCTTCGTGCGTTTCAGCAGGTCTGCCAGGTATCCGGCCGTCGCCTCGCCTTCAAGCGTAGGACTGGTAGCAAAGATCACCTCGTCAATCTCACCGCTCTCGGCACGCAGGATTAGGTTGTGGCTGCGCAGTTGCTCCGGCCCCACTCCATGCAAGGGTGATAGCGTTCCGTGCAGGACATGGAAAACGCCGTTGTACGCGCGAGTCCTTTCAATGGTCGCGATGTTGGTCGGTTCTTCAATCACGCATACCAGGCGATGGTTGCGTGTAGCACTTGAGCAGTAGACGCAAGGGTCCTGGTCTGTCACGTTGTTACAGACGCTACACAAGCGCAGGCTGGCTTTCAATTCTCGGATAGCGCCGGCCAGTTGATCAGCATCTTCATGACTGGAACGAAGAATATGAAAGGCATAGCGCTGGGCAGTTTTTGTCCCGACCCCGGGCAGCTTGCGCAACTCCTCGATCAGCCGGGCCATCGGTTCTGCAAATCGTGACAACTTGTTTCTTCCTTGCAATACGGTTGCATCTTCGTGGTCGCGGGTGAAGCCGTATGACTTGCTAGCCTCGGCTGTCAGTGAGCGTTTTATAGACCTGTTGCACAAAGAGATCAGGCGTCATCGATCCTTTGCCCCATTTCTTATCCAGGTCAGATGTTGGTTTGGCCTCCTGCGCCTCCTGCAGAGACCTTCCGCTGCGTTTGAGTCCCTGCACCCGGTCGCGTACGGCGACCAGCATATCGTGGTATTCGACCAAAGCGGCTTTGTTCCCCAATGGTCCATGTCCGGGAACGATCTTTGTTTCTGTGTCGGCCAGAGTGACCAACTCGCTGGCGGCGCGCACCATCCCGTCGATCCTGCCGCCGCTCGAATCATCGATCAGCGGGTAGGTGCCGTTGAACCAGATATCGCCGGCATGAATGACGTTTGCACCTTTGAAGAGAATGTAGATGTCCGAGTCGGTATGGGCCGGCGCGAGGTGCACCAGCCGGAGTTCGTCGTTGTTAAAGAACAGGTGCGCCCGGTCTTCAAAAACTTCCTGCGGCAGACCGCTGGTGGGAGCAGCGGAAAAATCCAGCCCCAACGCTGCGATGCGTTGCGGATGCGAGAGCCGAAGCCGCGTATTCTCATGAGCCAGGATCAGGGCGCCGGCGTCATGCATCGCGGCGTTGCCGTCCGTGTGATCGAAATGCCAATGCGTATTGATGAGTAGCTGCAGGGGCTGCCGGCCGAGGCCGGCAAGCGCCTCTTTCACCCGCGGTGCCGCCGTCGCTACACTCGCATCGATCAGCAGTTTCCCGTCCGGGCCAATCTGCGCCACCATGTTGCCACCCACCCCCTGCAACAGGAAAAGTGTGTCGCGCATCCTGGTCACCTGTACCGGCGTCTTGGGCGCCATGGCGTTCATGGTCTGGATCAGGTTGGGGGCGGGGCTCTTCTCTCCGGGAACCACCTGGGCATCCGCATTCAAAGGACTGCTGATCATCCAGGATGGCAATATCGTCTGGCCGGCAGCGAGCGCGGCGGCGGACCGCAACAACGTTCTTCGTTTCACTTCATGGCCCTTTAACGAACGGAATAGTTGACCTGGCGTTTAGACACAGCGGAAATTAACCGAGCAGATTCGAAGGCAGATCGAAGCCGCCGAGCATCCCACTCAAACTGGCCTTGGCGAGGTCATCAATGCGTCGGCCAGCTTCATTCAGCGCCGCAATGATCAGGTCTTCCAACATTTCGACATCGGCAGCATTTGCGCCCAGACCTGCCACTGCGGTTGGATCAATCGTGAGCGCCAGGACGCGCTTTTCGCCATTCATTTTCACCGTTACGACGCCGCCGCCGGATGTTGCCTCCGTCACTGTCTGCGTGAGTCGCTGGTGCATCTGTTCTTGCATCTGACCCGCCTGCGCGAGCATTTCCTGCATCTTTGAAGCGTCCACTGTCCTGTCCCTCATCTTCTTAAAGCGTTGTTCCTGCGTCCGCCGTGTCAGTGTTTGTCCCGCAAATCGAGGATGCTGCGCACCTCTGCCCGGAAGAGTTCCTGCGCTTGCTTTACCAGCGGATTCTCAAGTGCCTGTGCATTCACGCTGCCTTGTGGCATTTGCCTTGCCGCCGCGCTACCGGGAGCGCCTTCACCCGGAATCACAGAAAGCTTTGGCGGCACACCCTTCTCGCGCATGACACCACGCGCAATCTTATCTGCTTCCGGATTCATAACAAGGCCGAGCATCAGCTTTTTAACCGCGACCTGGACTTCGACCGTGTCGCCATCCCGGCGCCAGCTACCTGCGCCGAGTAGCGCCGAGGCAGTCTGGTGTCCCTTGTCATCGAGTGCCTGCACGATGGCGTCGCGAAGCGTATCCAGGCTGCTCTCGGCTTGTCCAGAACTGCTGGCCGCGGGCACGGGAGCATCAGCTTCCGCAATCGCCGCAGCGGGAGCTTCTTCCTCGAGCACTCCGGCTTTTTCTGTCACCAACAGGGAGGTGTAGGTTGCTGCTTCGCCACGCGGCTCAGGCTCGGCCACGGCAACGGAAGGCTCACGGACAACCTGCGTGGCCGGCGATGCCTCCATCCTCGGCTCAACAACGCGACGCGGCGCAGCTTCTCTCAGTTGAACACCAGGCAGGCCGGCATTCGCCAGCCCTTGCACACTCACCTGCTGAGCGTGCGCCTCTTCCACCCCGCGCTTGCGGTTCCTGTCAGCTTCAAAGGGTGAGAAGGACGGAGTCGGGGCGGATGGCGGTGAAAATGACGGCCGCTCCGGCTCTGCAGTTGGAGAGGGAGCAGGCGTCCGCGTCGCAGGCTGGGGCGCACGTGCGGTTGACCCAGACTGCGTAGCACTCGGTCTTGCCGGCGCAGATAAACCTGCCGGACCACTTGCACGTGCACCGGGCAGTCCGCCTCGTGCTCCCGCCTGGCTCAACAATTCTTCCAAGGGGATCAACCGCTGCAGGTGCACCAGCTTCATCAATCCAAGCTCGAGATGGAAGCGCGGCTCCTGGCGATAATTCAGTTCGTCAAAGGTACGCAGCATCACCTGCAGAAATCGTGTGAGGTCTTCTTCTCCAAACAGGACCGCCGAGCGGCCGGCGCGGACGCGCTCATCTGCGGAAATCTCGAGCAGCGGCGTATCGTCGCCGCCTAGTTTTGCCATCAGGCAGTTGCGCAGGTAGCGGACAAACTGGCGCGCAATCTGGGAGGGACTATTGCCCGCATTCAGCAGCGTATTGGCTTCTTCCATCACCGCGGCGCTCTGGTTTTCGCTGATCTTCTCAAGCAAGCGCTCGAAGACGGTATTGGGTACCGTTCCCATCAACTCGCGGATCTGCGCGGCGTCAAGCACTGCTTTACCGTGCTCGACCGGTGCGCTCGCGATCGCCTGGTCCATGATCGAGAGGGCATCGCGCATGGAGCCATCGCCCGCTTCTGCCAGCAGCGCCAATGCCGTTTCATTGGCATCGACGTTTTCTTTCGCGGCAATTCCGCGCAACTCTTTCAGAATGTCTTCAAAGGAAACCGCATGAAAGCTGAAGTGCTGACTGCGTGAACGGATCGTCTGCGGTATGTCTTCCGGCTGCGTCGTAGCCATCATGAAAATGACATGATCAGGCGGCTCCTCGAGGGTTTTCAGCAGGGCATTGAAGGCTGCGTCGGTAATCTGGTGCGCTTCGTCCAGGATGTAGATCTTGTATCGATCGCGCGCCGGGCGGTAACGCGCCGCGTCGCGGAGTTCGCGAATTTCATCAATGCCGCGATTGGTAGCAGCATCGATCTCGATCACATCTACCGCGTTTCCTGCCCGGATCTCGGTACACGATTCGCAGCTTTCACAGGGCTCCGGCGTCGGCCTCTCGGGGCTGCCGATCTCTCGCCGGCAGTTTAAAGCCATCGCCAGGATGCGCGCGATCGTAGTCTTCCCGATGCCGCGGTGACCGCTGAAGATGTAGCCATGGGCGATGCGCTGCTGGGACAGCGCGTTCAACAGGGTGCGGGTGACATGGTCCTGTCCGGCAACATCCGAGAAGCGCTGCGGACGATATTTGCGTGCTAAAACTTGGTAAGCCATTTTTCCAATTCAGCGCGAACGAAGCCGGAAGACGCTTCCGCGAAACTCGATTGTATCGCCTCGGCAAGCGGTAAGGCACTTGGCCTGGAAGGCACGTTGCCGCTGGTTGACTAAGCTTCGGCTGTTTTCTTAGCTGCCCGTTGACGTCGCTTTATCTCCTCGTGCGAATACATCGTCTTACGGCAGCTTTCTGTGCCGCAGTTGCAGGTTGCCGGGCTTTCATCACCGTCGTACAAGTTGTAGTCGTACACCAGCTCCTCGCCCGGCTCGATATCCCGGATCGCGCGAATCCAGATGTGCCCATTCTTCTCGTCCGTCTCGCAATTCGGTTCGCAGGAGTGATTGATGAACATCGCCGTCCCGTGGCCATCGATCACCGTCGCCCCTTTTCCCAGCCCGAAAAGGTAGGTGGTCGGCGAATCGGCATACAGTTCATCGGCGCGTCTTTTTGAGATGCGTGGCCCGGTATATTCAACGACTCTCGACTTGTTCGCGATGAAAGCGGTCGTATAGCAGCCGGCTGCGTGAATAGAGGAAGAACGAATGATCAGACTCATGTGGTGCCGCCACTCCCTATTGTCGGTGCAAATAGATTTGCCAGAGTATAGCAACGCATTGGCGCTGCGGCGAGCGGCGCCAGCCGCCGGAGCGATATACTAGAGGTGCCATGGATAAACGGTTCCGCATCTGCGCGCTCCTGGCAGCAGCTTTCCTGCTGTGGCTTCCCGGCCATGCCCAGCAGTCAGGCACGGCAGCTGGCAGTAACGATAAGAAGCCTCCTGCTCAAAACGGTAGTCAAAGCCAGTCCGGCTCATCCTCACAGTCTTCTTCTGACAGCAATGCTTTTCCCGAGGCCGAGTCTGAAAAGGCAGCGCAGCAGGAAAAGAAAGACGCCCAGCAACCGCCGGCTGCTGATGATCTCCAGCAGGGTACTCCTAAAGCCCCCAAGCCAGGCGATGCGCAGAGCAGCGGTGGCGACAATAATGCTTTTCCCGAAGAAGAATCCCGCAAAGCAGCTGCGGATGCTAATGCGAGGGCTGCAGCCTCAGGTTCAAATAGTTCGCCGGGGGTCAGTTCATCAGGCGATGACGACGGGCGGGTCAACGACCATAATGGCTTTACGCCTAATGTCTCCATGAGTCACATTCATGGCAAAGATCCTCTGAAAGAAGATGTGCAGGTCGGCACCTACTATCTCGAATCCGGCAACTACAACGCCGCCTATGGCCGCTTCAAGGAAGCCAGCACCTTG
The DNA here is from genome assembly GCA_964658035.1 of uncultured Acetobacteraceae bacterium. Taxonomy (GTDB): domain Bacteria; phylum Acidobacteriota; class Terriglobia; order Terriglobales; family Acidobacteriaceae. The sequence goes on along the minus strand of CAZZXL010000118.1, from coordinate 8,915 downwards.
CATCCCGAGAGCACGGACGCCATTTTTGGATTAGCTGAGGCAGCCCGCCATCTGCATAAGAACGACGAAGCCCTCAACAACTACAAACTGTTTTTGGACATCATTTCCACCGGCTCCAAAGCCAGGGATGCGCGCAAGGCACTCAGCTCGCTTGAGAAAGCACGCTGACTCGTCACTTTACCGTGGGAAGCCGATGTCTTTAGCGCTTGTTGATGCTTTTGAGTCAGGCCATGCGCCCACATTAGTTGTGCCTGCTCCCCATCGGTGTAATTGAGGCTTCCGGCTCTGTATGTCAATGTTTGCTGGTGACATCCGATCACAGAGGTAATGACACCGTGGACATGCATCCCGTGCTGCACAAAGCTTTTCTTTCCTGCCTGGCAGAGCTTGAAGTGATCGATACTTCAACCGCGCAGTTGCATCCCGAGGGTCTCCCTCATGTCCCGTCCGTGCAACAGAGTGTTGAACAGGTCATCTGTTCAGTGCGTTCTTCACGCGACCTGCTGGAGCGCCGGCTTCGACGTGGTCGGATCCCGCGAGCCATTAAGCGCACGAAGCTGGAGTGGATGATCCAGTTGATGATTCTCAGCTTTAATTTCGTGCCGGCAAACATGCCGCTTACCGAGCATTATGAGCGCGGCAAACGAGATGCCGTCAACCCTCTTCATGGCAGGGAGCTGGCCCGGCAGCTTTCCATGGAACTGTCGGCTCTTGATGAACTCTTCAATCATTGCCGTGCTGCCTTCGGGATGGAACGCGTGGAGCACCATCCGCTGCTCGGACCCATGCGGGTGGACCAGTGGCGCCGCTGCCAGGTGCTGCAATTGCGTCTGCTCACCCGGTCGATCGCCGTTCTTCACCAGGGTCTGCGGTCGCCGATCATGCATCCTGCATCGCAGCCCGTGGCAAGTGTCGCGTAGGTTAACGCCGGCAGTTGAAAGCCGCAACTAGGCCGCAATCATTGAGGATAGAAGCCAAGGTACCAATTGAGAAGGGGATTGCCGGCAAACACGGTAACGATTCCCGCTGCTGCCAGGAACGTTCCAAAAGGGATCCGCAGAGTGCGTAGACTCTCACCTGTGACTGTGCGCCTGCGGTGCCTCGTAGCCAGCAAAATGCCGCCTAGCGCGCCGCCGATGATCGCGAGAAACAGTGCTACTCCGCCCATCTTCCAGCCCAGCCAGGCCCCCAGCACCGCGCCGAGCTTCACATCTCCCAATCCCATCCCCTGGCGTCGACGTACCAGGCGGTAGACCACGCCGACGAGCAGCAGGAAGCCTGCGATCGCTGCTGCGCCCAGCAAGGCATTCAGCATGCCTATGATGAAGGTTCTGGCCATGAAGGTGCTGTAGGTCACTCCCAGAGCCATGCCTGGGATTGTGAACGCGTTAGGCAGCAGGAAGGTCTCCGCATCCATCCACAGCAGCCCCAGCAGCAGCCAGCAAAACGTGGCCATGCCGACTGCCTGCAGTTCCAGGCCGAACCGCCACAGGCAGGCAGCGAAGAGCAGCGCCGTCGCTCCTTCTACAACTGGATAGCGGACGGAGATCTTTTCCCCGCAGTCGCGACAGCGTCCGCGCAGCAGCAGCCAGCTCAGGACCGGGATGTTATCACTTGTTCGGATCGCCCTGCCGCAGTGAGGGCACTTAGATCGCGGAGAAACGATCGAGCTCCCTGCCGGCAGCCGTACAATGCAAACGTTCAGAAAGCTGCCGAATACCAGCCCAAGAAGAACAGCGAAGACCATAGGGACTGGATCGACAATTGGGGGCATCGACCCGAAGTATACTGCGGGTCGCTGCACAGCGTCGCAGGGAGGGCGAGCCTCGCTCAGACTTCGTTGGCAGGCGGCATTGCCTATCGGCTAAAGTAGAAGCATGAGCGCTCCTGAGACCTGTGTCAGCGATGGTGCCCAGCCTCTTGATGGGGAGCCAAGCCCATTTCAGCAAGCGGTAGCCCTGATGGCCCGTTTGCGCGCGGAGAGCGGCTGTCCCTGGGACCGCGAGCAGACCCTGGCGACCATCCGTAAATATACCGTCGAAGAAGTCTACGAGGTCATCGATGCAATCGACCGGGAACACTGGGATGATCTCCGAGAAGAGCTTGGCGACCTCATCCTGCAGGTGTTGTTCTACGCGCAGATTGCGACGGACGAGCGTAAGTTCACCATCGATGATGTACTGGTAACCCTCAATCGCAAACTCGTCCGCCGGCATCCCCATGTCTTTGGCGAGGCCGCAGCAGCGGCAGCAGGGAACCAGGCGACGCTTGAAGATGGAAAGGCGACCCTGGCGTCTCAAGTCCTGCGCAACTGGGATGCGATCAAACGAGCAGAGAAGGCATCGCCCGGCCGGGGGACTGGTTTGCTTGATACCGTGCCGCGTACGTTTCCGTCGCTGCTGGAAGCCGGCAAACTTGGCTCGAAGGCTGCAAAGGTCGGTTTCGACTGGCCGGATATCGAAGGGATTCTTGCCAAGTTGCACGAAGAGGTAACGGAACTAGAGGTTGAGATAGCCGTCGGCCTGGAACCTTCGATCTCTTCAGGGCGAATCGAAGAAGAGCTTGGCGATGTTCTGTTTACAGTGGCAAACCTCGCGCGACACTTGAAGTTAGACGGAGAGCTTGCCCTGCGATCTGCCAATGCCAGGTTTCGCCGCCGCTTCACCGCCATGGAAGCCGCTGCGCCTGCGTCGCTTGAGAAGCTGTCGCCAGACGAACTCGAATCTCTGTGGGCAGGAGTTAAGGCGAGGGAGCAGGTTGACCAGTTGCCCCTTCCGGCGAAGCTGACCCCGTCGGCGGACGTGTAACTCAGAATGATGACTGACGAGAGCCAAGCCATCACCATCAGGGCCTGCAGCACTTTTGAAGAACTGGATACGTGCGTCGATATCCAGGAGCAGGTCTGGGGCTATGACGAACGCGACATCATCCCGCGGCGGCTATTCGTGGTTGCCCAGCGGATTGGCGGCCACATCTTCAGCGCGTTCCTGAAGACGGTGGACACCGAAGCAACCGCAACAAGCAGCGAAAAGATGATCGCTTTCGCGATGGCGCTGCCCGGCGTCCGCGACGGTACCCCATATCTCCACTCGCATATGCTCGCCGTGTTGCCGCCGTGGCGGAACCTCGGGATTGGCCGGCGTCTGAAGCTGGCGCAGCGCGATGATGCGCTGGCTCGCGGATTCAAGCTGATGGAATGGACTTTCGATCCGCTGGAGACCAAGAATGCTTTCTTTAACATTCATCGCCTGGGTGCCATCGTCCGCAGCTACACACCCAACTTTTACGGCCCGCTGCATTCAGAGTTGCAGGCCGGCCTGCAATCCGACCGGCTGCACGCCGAGTGGTGGCTTGAGTCTTCGCATGTGCAACAAGCCCTTGCAGGCGCAGCGCAGGCGAAGCAGATTGTTGAATCGATCCAGGTGACGCACGAAGTATCCGGCTGGAAAACGAGAGCCGGGGAGCGTCACCTTGCAGCCGCTTTGCAGGCGGTGAATCGTGACAAGTTCCACTCCGCTTTGGCCCGGGGTCTGGTCGTGTTTGATTTCACGCGAGACACCCAAGGAAATGGCTTCTACCAGCTTGGAAAGCTTGCTAATGTGGTGTTCCGCCCCGGCGTCCGCGAATAAGTTCAACAAGACTGCTTTTTGAAGTCGCTTAAGATAGGAACTATGAAAATCGACGCCGTTCTCCTGCGCGAAATAAATATACCGCTGGTAGCGCCCTTTCAGACGAGCTTTGGTACGACTACCGATCGGCGCATCCTGTTGATCGAGGTGCGGTCAGAAGGATTGACTGGCTGGGGTGAATGCGTGGCCGGCGAACATCCCTACTTCAGCGAAGAGACAATCGACACGGCATGGACCATCATCTCGACCGAACTCGCGCCCCTGATTACTGGCAACGAGCTCGAGCAGAGCGGCAATGTTCCCAGGCTCTTCAAACAAGTGCGCGGCAACCGCATGGCCAAGGCTGCGGTTGAAAATGCCATCTGGGACCTGGAAGCACAGATGCGCGGCGTCTCGCTGGCCTCTATGCTTGGCGGTACACGCGACACCATCGCCTGCGGCGTGTCAATTGGCATGCAGCCAACGCTTGATCTGCAACTGGCCAAGATTGAGAAGGAACTGGCCGCCGGCTACCAACGCATCAAGCTGAAGTGCAAACCAGGCTGGGACCGCACGATGCTCGAAGCCGTTCGACATCGCTGGCCGGAGATTCTTCTCAGCGTTGATGCCAACTCCTGCTATCGCCTAAAAGATATTGACCACCTGGTTACCTTTGATGAATTTCGACTGCTGATGATCGAGCAGCCCCTCTGGGCGGATGACTTCTATTTCCATTCCATGCTGCAGAAGCAGCTGGACACTGCGATCTGCCTGGATGAATCCATCCGCAACCGCCGCGACGCGCTGGCGGCGATTGAAATGGAGTCCTGCCGGATCATCAATATCAAGTGTGGCCGGGTCGGTGGCTTCAGCGAGGCTATTGCCGTGCACAACGCCGCGGCTGAGCGCGGCATTGCCGTCTGGTGTGGCGGCATGCTCGAGACGGGCATCGGCCGGTCTCACAATATCGCCCTTTCATCGCTCGAGAACTTTCTTCTTCCCGGGGACGTATCTGCTAGCAGTCGCTACTGGGCAGACGACATCATTGAACCGGCAGTCTCGGTCTCAAGCGCCGGCGAGATCACCGTGCCGACTACTCCAGGGCGAGGTTTTGAGGTGCGTACTGACCTGATCGAACAGCTTACCGTCCGTACTAGCCAGGTGCGTGCCCGCTCCATGGTCGCGTAGACAGACTTTCCCACGCGCCGCGCTCCATGGCATCCAATCAACCGGGCGAATGCCCATCACGAGGAGAAGCAATGACTCCGCAAGAACAATCCATGCTTGGCGACCTGGTCCGCAGGGTGCAGCAGACACAACTTCCCGATAAAGATCCCGAAGCCCAGCAGTTGCTGGATCAACAGCTGGGCCGCAATCCAGACTCAATTTACGTCCTGGCGCAGACCGTACTGGTGCAAAAGTATGCCCTGGAACAGGCGCAGCAACAACTCCAGCAGCTCCGGCAGCAGATGCCAGCCCAGCCAGCCAAGCCTACAAGCTTTCTGGGCAGCATCTTTGGCCACAAGGATGAGCAGCCCGCGCCCGCACCCCAGCAGTACGCGCAGCAGCCACCAGCCTACGCACCGGTAAATCAGCAGCCGGCCTACCCGGCGCCGCAGTATGGGGCCCCGCAGCAGTACGCCCCGCAATATGGAGCTCCGCAGGCTTATCCAGCCCCCGGCGGTGGATCGAGCTTCCTGCGTTCAGCTGCTACAACGGCCGCGGGCGTGGCAGCAGGCGCCCTGGCCTTCGAAGGCGTCGAGTCCTTGATGCATGGCTTTGGACATGAAGCGGGCTTCGGGGGTGGCGGAGGCTTTGGTGGCATGGGTGGAGGCTATGGCGAGCGGCCGGAGGAGACAGTCGTCAATAATTACTATGACGAACCCCGGGGCAATGACGACCGGGGCCGCGACGACCGTGGTGGCTACGACTCGTCCAGTAATCGCGAAGATCGCGACGACCGAGGCTCCGACAACGCTGCCTACGACACCTCGCAGACCGACGACCTGGAACCCCAGGTCGACCAGGCCGATGACGTCAATGTCAGCGACGACAGCGGCTCTTTTGACGATGCATCGCTTGGAGATGATTCAGGCAGCGACGATTCCAGCTTCGTCTAAGCCAGCAAACTCTCTAAATGAAGGGCCGGATGCCGCGCATCCGGCCTTTCATTGCGATGCTTCTACTGCATTGCGGGCGGAAGGCCCTTCAGGATGGTGATCGCGCCCTTATAGTCGGTGTCTACCGGGACGGGTACAAAGTCGCTGCTGGTTTCCGTGGTCTGCATCAGCATGGTCTTGACCATGAGGATTTTAATCGTCAGGTTCAGCTTCATGCTCGTAGCCTCCCACCGACCGTTGCCAACGTCCTCCTGCTGTACCAGGATGGTCCCGCCCTTGAACAGACGTCCGATCATCCCCCAACCAAAATCAACATCCTGGATGATGTGAGCGTCGAACCGGACCATTCGTTTTTCTTTCACATCAATCCACAACTCACCTGCCATCCCGTGGTACACCTGGGCCTCGCGGTTGGGTGGGACAAATTTCGGGTTGGGCACGAAGCTCAACTTGTATGCCGGACCGGTCGTACCGTCGACGATCCCTTGATACTGGTAGGAAAAAGCGTCCGGAAGCAGCTTGATGAAATTATCGGCATGCCCGCTGTCTTCCTGTTCCTTCTTGTGCCGGTGCGCCTGGATCTCAGGGTGATTGAAAAGGTTGTTCAGCCGATCGGTTTCTGCTTGCAGGGCGTCGCCGGAGATGGGCTTGTCTTCGCGACTAAGCAGGCGGGCAACGTCACCCTCCGGAGTCTCGATGATCTCTTTGACACTTGTCCCTTTTTCATCCGTTTTGCGCAACTGGTAGCGGCAGCGTGGGGCGGTGCTGGGCTTGAGTTCGTTGAAGGAGGCGTCGCGGACCAGGGAAACTGGATCGCTCTTGAACGCCGCATCGTCGCTTTGCGAGAAGGCGGCGCCGGCATAAGCACCCATCCCAACGATGAGTACAACAGCCTTTAAATTTGTCAGGGAATATCGAAATGGCAACATCATCGGATAGACTCGTCCTGCTTTTCACTGGCCTGCCCAGGCTTCTTATCAATACTCTTCTTCGGCATACCGTGGCTACACATCCATGCGGCTTTGTCTATCCTGTTCAGATCATGGTCCATGCTTATAAGACGACTCCGAAGGCGATTTGTTCCAAGGCCGTGTTTACAGTTGTACCTTGCGGAACTCTATGAATGAAAGGGTGCGTGACGGACACACTGCTGTGTCGTCGAGAAAACAAATATCGTATGCATTACCCAAGTGTTGTACGTCATGTCGGTTGCGGTGACCCGCCCACTCTCGTATAGTGCGGGCAGAGTCCCTTAAATGGCAGGAGAGGTTTTTCGATGGCGATTGGCGAGTCCGGCGCAGCAGTAATTGGCAAGTCCGTGCAGATACGCGGAGAAGTAAAAGGCAGTGAAGATCTGCTGGTGGATGGACAGGTGGAAGGCACGATCACTCTTACCGAAAGCCGCCTGACGATCGGTCCGAATGCAAATGTAGCAGCGCATGTGTCAGCGCGCGATGTCGTGGTCCTGGGCACTCTGAACGGCAACATCACGGCGACCGGCCGGATCGAACTCCGCCAGGGTAGTCATCTTGTCGGTGATATCAGTGCGGGCCGCCTGTCGATTGAAGAAAACGCAATTTTCAAAGGCAAGGTTGACCTCCTGCAGAGTGCCAAGGCCGGCGGGCCAGCCCCTGCCACTACCGGCGTAGCTGATACACCACATAACGTCTAAGAAGTGGTTGACTCGCGTGGGGGCGTAAAATGCAAGTGAGTTGATCAGGGTCGATCCGGGCTTGATGGGGCCACAGTTGTGATGAAGATCCAGGCCGCAATGATGCCATCCGGGTAGACCTTGCCAACCACAATGCTGCATGAAACGATGCAGCACTTTGTCATCCCGAAAGTGTTGCTCCCCGATCAGGGCGGCGTTACCCGCAAACTGTGTGAGAAGGAAGTTCCTTGCTTCGCAAGTTTTTTCATAAAGATCGTTCCGGCCAGGCCAGCGACGCACCGCCCGTGCTCACGGGTCCCCGTATCCCGCGTCACTCCAGTGGCTGGTCAGCCCTGTTGGCACATCTGAAAGCGGAACCGAATCTGCGTGTGCTCGACATTGGTCCTACCTCTCCAACAAATATCAATTTTCTGACCAACATGGGGCACAGCGTCTATATGGCTGACCTGGTCCGCGCCGCAAGTGCTCCGGAGTGGACTCTCCCTGCCGCTGAAGGTGAAACCAAACCCGGCTTTGATGTAGCGGGTTTTCTGGACCAGAACCTGGAATTTGCCGGCAGGGAATTCGACGTGGTCCTTTTATGGACTACTCTTGATTATCTCCCCGAACAGCTGGTAACCCCCGTCGTTGACCGGCTCTGTTCTTCGATGAGTTCGCTTGGCAAGGTGCTGGCTCTCTTCCATAGCAAGCTGCGCGGCGACCGTACATCCTACTGCCGGTACCACCTGACTGACAGCGACAATATCGAGATGCAGGAAAGCATGAACGTGCAGGTGCAGCGCGTCTTTACCAACCGCAGTATTGAGCAGCTCTTTTCCCGCTATCGGAACTGCAAGTTTTTCCTTGCTAAAGACAACGTGTATGAAACGATCATCACCCGCTAAGCCTGCCTGGCTGAATCTGTGGCTGGCGCTGCATATTTCATACGCACTCGTTGAGATGCTCTACGCGCTAAGAGCTGCTGTGAGCCTCTCTGCTGGCGGCCGGACACTAATAGTCACTTGCGGCCGCATCGAGGCAAATAGCGCCCCCTGCCTCATGTCCGGCTTGCTCTCCGGCGTTCCCATATCCCGTGTCAGGATTGCGTCTGTACTTCTCTCGGCGAGTCCGTGCTTTCTGCAGACTCCCTGTACCATCAACCGGATGCGCTGTGCATAAGCTTTGCTGACAAAGTCTGCGCCGTCAAAGCGCTTGCTGTACATCTCTTGCAGTTCCGGGAAATGCTCATGTACGAAGGCCAGGTAGGTCCCGCGTGAGCAGGATTTCAAAAAAAGAGGCTGGGCGCAAAAGAAACTGGCGTCCGCAGCCCTGGCAGCAGCAGCAACTTTGTTGAGAGCAGCTGGTGTATCCGTCAGCCCGGGCAACAAGGGAGAGCAGAGCACACCTACTTTCAAGCCGGCCTGACGCAGCTTGCCGACCGTTCCGAATCGCAGGTCCGGCCGAGGTGCCCGGGGTTCAAGCAAACGGGCCAGGCTGCTGTCCGTCGTCGTGATGGTCACGTGTACAACCAGGGTG
>CAZZXL010000117.1:0-15961 GCA_964658035.1 uncultured Acetobacteraceae bacterium | reverse complement strand
AAAGGCCAACCTGTATCCAGCCAGAAACACCAGAGCATCAGGTAATTTGCTCTAAGCCTATTGAGAGCTACTGGCTAAGAGCGACTACACCCCAAGGACTGGCCCCCACGGGAACATTCTTCTTGACAGTGTTGCCGGCCAAATCGACGACAGATACGTTGTTGGACGGCCCATTCGCTGAATAGAGTGTTTTGGCATCCGGCGACAGGGCGATACCCCAGGGACGACGACCAACCTGCACCGAACCTACGACCGAATTTGTTGCCGTATCGATCATGAACACACGCTGGCCACGTCCGGTACTGACATAGAGCCTGGTCGCATCTGGTGAAAGCAGGACAGCCATGGGCTTGATCATGCCAGGCTTGCCGATCTGAATCGCCTGCAGCATCTTGTGTTTGACAGCATCAACCAGTACGACGGTGCCATCATTTTCCGAATTGATGTACGCGCGCGAACCATCCGGCAGGAAAGCAATGGAGCGGGGACGGTGCCCGACCTTGAAAGTAGCGACGATCTTCTGCGCGACTGGATCGAGTACGGAAATCGTGCCGGTCTCTTCCGAGGTGACAAAGACCTGCTTACCATCTGGGCTAACCTTTACGCCTTCCGGTTGCGCTCCCATGGGAATCGTTTTGAGAACTTCGCCGGACACTGTGTCGACGATGCTGACGGCGGAAACGTCTTCATTTGAGATGTAGAGCAACTTGCCGTCCGGGCTCACGTCGAAGTTCTCCGGATCTGAGCCGCCATGAAGGATGCGCACCACTTTATTCTGTTTCACGTCGAAGACACCGATGCCATCAGCACTCTTGTCCGGGGGGGGCAGAGTGCTTTCGTCCACATCGGGCCCGGCAACAGGTGAGCCGCTCAACGCTACATAAAGAGTCTTCTGATCCGGACTTGCATGTATTCCGCGAGGCCGCTTGCCTAGTGGCACGGTCGCAATCACGTTGAGTGTTCCGGCATCGATGACAGTCAGATCGCCGGAGACTTCGTTCGTGACATACACGCGAGGGCCGGTGTAACTGACCGTCGATGCTTGACCGGGTAGAGCGCTTTTCCGTGAACAACCAACACACAACGCACATACCGACAGGGCAACAACCATCGACTTATACATAGTTCACTTACCCTCAAATACTACGTTTGCGTGTGCACTGCTCTTGGGGCTCACGGTCACCTGCTGCTGCTGTGGATCAAAGCCTTCGTGCCAGATGCCGACTGTGTAGGTACCCGGAGGTACGTTCGTGATGCTGAAGCTACCGTCCTCTGCCGAGACAGAAAAGTATGGATTGTCGACAACGCCGATGTACGCGTGCATCCAGCTATGAATATTACACTTGACCTTGATCATGACTTCGGGCTTCAGGAATTTGCGATTGATCGGCGGATCACCGGCACCCTGACTGTGATTCCACTCTCGATTGACCTGCGCCATGGGATGAATGTTGTGCGTAACGGGATCAGAGTTCACAACTCTAAGAACCTGGCTTGCCTGGATGCCCAGCACGCGAGGACGAAACCAGCAGCCACTCTGATCCATGGTCACTGGAGAAGAAGGCACGGCGAAGACCTTCCCTGTCAAACCCTTTTGAATATAGATGAAAGTGTTTGCAAGGCCGCCCTTCGCTGAAACGACGAGTGACTGATCGTAGGCCTTGCCATGATGAGCTTCGACGCACGCCGGGTCTTCGCTCATGTCGATCAGCTTACGCGGGGGCCTGGCGCCTTTATATCGAATATCACCCGTGATCGAGCCGGCTGTCGTGGGATCTACTTTGAATCCTTCGACTGCCGGCTGCTGTGGGCTGGCGGGCACGGCGGCGGGAGGTTTGTTGCGGGAGCATGCCATGGGCAGAAATAACAGGCAGCCCATAACAGCGGCCATAACCGGGAAAGATGATTTCATTAGTTTCAATTCTACGGTGGACCGGCATTCGCCGGCATCGTGCCCGTAAGTGCTTTCAAAAATTCGACCAGGTCACTTCGATCCTTACCGCTGAGATGGATGCTGGTGATCTGCTTGTCCAGGTGAGGATTCGAGTTGCCACCACCGGCATAAAAGTCAACGACGTCTTTCAAGGTCTTCAGATGGCCGTCGTGCATGTAAGGAGCGGTAAGGGCCACGTTGCGTAAGGTCGGCGTCTTAAAGGCGCCCACGTCCGCATCAATATGGGTCTCACGGTAACGTCCCGGGTCGACGAAGTTGCCGTTGTCATCAAGCCCTTCGCCCAGGTTGTGAAACTTGCCATCGGTAAAGAGCGCGGAGGCGGGACCGATTGTGTGGCAGGCCGTACAGTTGCCTCGACCGGCATCATTGAAGAGCGCCAGCCCTCGAAGCTGTGCCGACGACAGAGCGTTTTTCTGGCCCTGATACTCGTACCGGTCGAAAGGCGAATTGCCGCTCAGCAAGGTACGCTCGAAACTTGCAAGAGCTTTCTCGACCCGTTGCAGGTTGATTTCTTCTGTCCCGAAGGTATTTTTAAGCATGACTTTATAAGTCGGATCAGAAGCTAATTGTCCGACTGAAACGTCATGCGTCTGGTTCATCTCGAGCGGATCAGCGATGGGGCTTGCTGCCTGCGTTTCGAGGCTCGCAGCGCGTCCGTCCCAGAAGAGGAGCGGTTCATAAGCAGCATTGAGGATAGTCGGCGCATTGCGCAGACCGGGCACCCCGCCAACGCCGGTCGATAGCCTCCGCCCATCGGTAAATGCGAGCTCGGGATGATGACAGGAGGCACACGCAAGGGAATCATCTTTAGAAAGCCTCTTGTCGTAAAAGAGCTTACGACCCAGTGCGATGGAGTTGAGGGATGGCATGTTGTCAGCCGGGATCGGCACGGCAGGTAGGCCAAGCGGACTCTCAATCTTCACAAACGGGCCCAGCGGCCTATTCTCGACAGGCGTATGACAGCCAATTGCAAGCTGCAAGACGAAAGGCAATGATGCGCATGGGAGAAGTTTACGTGTCTGCCTGCGTATCCGGGCGGCTGCGCCGCCGAGGGTGTCGAGATATCTGGAAGGCTTCGAAGGGACTGCTCTGGGTATATACACTCGGTCCATCTTGATCGCGCGGCATGACCCGACGGCGGTTTATACGTCCTGACTTACAGGATAGAGGTTTGGGTCCTGCTTTACAAAGCAGACGCATCTCGGCCGTCCAGTTGGTCTGCAACAGCAGGCCTGACGACACAAACCTGGGCCGGTACGGTACGACCTTGACAGACGTAGAGGCGGGAAGCTAGCATCCGGTCGCAATGAGACGTCTCAAACTTCGCGCAATCCCACGCTGGCAGCTAGACAGGATCTTTAGTGAATGCCAACGTTACGCGACTGTTCGTCAAAAGTAGATGGAAGCCGGCACGTCCGCACCTTGTCTGCAGGAAAGTGCAGTCTGTGAAGACTGATTTAACGATGAAATTGAGGTGCGAACGTGAAGCGAACCGTTAAGAGTTTCCAGGTGCTGTGCTGGCTTGGATGTGCCTTGCTGATGACCAGCGCAGCTATCAGCCAGACTCCCTCAGAGTGGACGACCAGCAGCGGAGATCCCGCGCGCGATGGATGGCAGCGTGCAGATTCCAAGCTGACCCCGGAGAGTGTGAAGAATCTTCAACTCCTGTGGAAGGTGAAAGTCGTCAACAAACCGATGGGCATGCTTACCTTCCGCGAGCCGTTGATCATCTCGGGCGTGAAGACAGCCAATGGCACGAAGACCATCGCAATCTTAGCCGGCGCGTCGAATGATGTTTTCGCGGTGGATGCCGACAGCGGCGCCATCGTCTGGCAGAAGAAATTGAAGTGGGAATCGGATAAGCCGCAGGAAGACGGCGAAGGGCGCGGCTTTATCTGCACCAATGCGCAGAGCGCGACGCCTGTTGTTACGCCCATCAAAGAAGGTGCTCGGCATCTTTATGTGCTGGCCAGCGATGGCTATATGCATACTATGGATCTTTCCACGGGCGACGATAGTGAAGCGGCGATCCAGGTCCTGCCCCTACCCTACGGCAAGCCCTATGGATTGAACCTGGTCAATAATGTGATCTACACCATCACGGGCCAGGGCTGCGGCGGCGTGCCGAATGCACTCTATGCGGTTGATCTTGCCACCAAGAAAGTTGCCGTTTCGAGTCCTCCCCAAGCCGGTCTGTGGGGTGTTGCCGGGCCTGCCGCGGGTTCGGACGGCACAATGTATTTCGAATCAGGCGACGGAGACTACGACGCCACGCAAGGCAAGCTATCGACCAGTGTCGAAGCGTTTACCTTCGCCAATGATTCCTTAACGCTGAAGGACTACTACACGCCGACAAACCACGAATGGCTGACGCGGCGCGACCTGGATATGAACTCAACCCCGGTCGTATTTCCCTACAAGGGCCGGGATGTGCTGGCAGCCTCGGGGAAAGAAGGGCGGTTCTTTCTGGTCGACGCCAAGTCAATGGGCGGTGCCGATCATATGACCCCGCTTTTCAGGAGCGAATTGATCTCGAACAAGAACGTCAACTTCCAGACGGAAGGGACGTGGGGAAGCCTCTCCAGTTGGGAGGCCAAAGATGGAACGCGCTGGGTACTTGCTCCAATCGGTGGCGAGGTTGCGGTCAAGGTTCCCACGACCTATGGAGCCACGCCAAATGGCGGGATCCTTGCGTTGAAGGTCGAGGATGCGGCTGGGAAAACGGTAGTCTCGCCTGCCTGGCTATCCCATGACATGATGACAGCCGAGCCACCCGTGATTGTGAATGGCGTGGTATTTACTCTGGCGGGCGGAGAGTTTACCGGTCAGGCCAATGATGCGGAAGGTGGCCTCTTCAGTGCAGAAGAACGCATCAAGCGGTCAGTGCCGGCGAAACTATATGCCCTGGATGCAGCGACGGGAAAAGAACTGTATTCAAGCGGCAACCAGGTGGCTTCCTTCCTACACCAGGCAGGACTCTCAGTAGCAGGAGACAAGATTATCTTCGGTACCTTTGACGGCACCATCTACTGTTTCGGCCTTAAATAGTTTCGCTGCAGTTAATGCCAGCGCAGCTACTTGTCCTTAGTTTTTCAATGAGGGATTATCACGTGATAAGAAGAACCAAGTATTGGTCAGCGGCTATCTGCTGCTGCGTCATAGCTCTTGCAGATCCCCTTCTCGCCAGCGGTCAAAAAGGTGGCAAGGGTGACTGGAGCATGACAGGCGGCGACGCCGGTCAGAACGGATTTCAGAAGGCGGAAAGCGACCTTAAGCCTGATAACGTTGCAAGCAACTTCAAGTTTCTGTGGAAACTTCCTCTGGGACAGCCATCGAAATATAGTTCTTCGTTTACCGAACCTTTGCTGGCCATGCGTCTGATTAATGCTCAGGGCTTCAAAGACATAGTCTACTGGGGATCGGCTGACACCTTATATGCGGTTGATTCCGAGTTGGGCAACCTGGTATGGAAGAAGCACTTTGACACAGTGACGCCGGCGACAGAAAGTTGCCCATCTAACCTGGGCTTGATCATTGAGCCGCCTGCCGTCATCAATTTCAATGCTCGACGCCGGCCCGCGGGTACTCCGCCACCACCCGAGCCACCGCCTGCCGCTCCAAGTGCTCGACGGCTGGGCGTGCCTCCTGGCGGAGGCTACTTCGGCCTAAAAGGCATCTATGTTTTGACTGCCGATGGCATGCTTCACGAACAAGTCTTAACCACAGGAGCCGACTTCGCACCACCTGTTAAGTTTCTTCCTTCCGCCGGAGCAAGTACTTACGGTCTGAACGTAACAGGCAAAAAGATCTACACAGCCACGGGAAGAGACTGTGGTGGATCTCCAAACGGGACCTGGTCAATTGACTTAGCCGCGGCTAATTATCAAGTCAGCAGTTATCAGACCGGGGCCACACCGATCGCAAGTATAACCGGCCCCGTTATCGCTGCGGACGGTACGTCATTCCTCGTAACCGGTGGCGGCAAATCCGAAGCTGGAACGGACGCACATCCCAACAGCATCGTGGCTCTGGACACGGATCTCAAGGTGAAGGATTGGTTTACGCTCGCACCTGGTATGCAAAGTCGAGCCTCTATCTCGCCCGTAGTGCTGACTTATAAAGGCGGTTCTTATCTGGTTGCTCCCGATGCGGATGGCAGCCTTGTTCTGTTAGATACTTCATCTTTGGGGGGTGCAGACCACTATACTCCTCTCTTCAAGACCCAAATTATTTCCTCTTCCGGCTTGAAGACTGGCTGGGACAGCCTGGCGAGCTGGCAGGATAGTGCTGGCAGTACCTGGCTGTATGCCGCTGTAAGTGGAAAATTGGTGAATACCGGCGGCACTCTAAAGACAAGTGGCGAAACCGAGCACGGCGGAATTATTGCGTACAAATTGATGGATGCGGAAGGGAAATTGAGCCTTAGTCCGGCATGGATATCACGGGACATGGTGAATCCCGCGCCACCGCGATTGGCGAATGGAGTATTGATCGCGCTTGCGGGTGGAGACAAGAAGACCCATGCAACTCTCTATGTACTGAATGCGACTACCGGTGCCGAGCTGTACTCGAGCAAAGACCAGATACCTACATACACCCACTTGTCCGGAGTGGCCGTGGGTGACAGTCACGCTTTTTTTACCGACCATAATAACGTTCTCTATTCATTCGGCGCCGCCCTGGAGCATTGATTCTTCAAGCAGGCATTCATTCGGTGATACTTACAATATCCAGTTTCCGGAGCCTTTAAATGTTAGACCGTAAAGTCGTTCAAGAAGAAGTCAGTGCCAGCGGGGGTGTCTTAAGACTTGAACCATCGTGGGTGCCCCGTTCATTCATGATTCCCGGGCGACGGCTTAAGCTGCATCCAGACGATCTGTATGCTTTCGGCGGACATCGCGGCGGCATCAACGAGCGCTGGTTCTCTTCAACGACCAAGGCCTCGAACGGTCCTGCAACCACGGTGGACGAAGGCCTGAGCTATGTGCATCCATCGGCTGGTCCGCGGTTTCTGCTGAAGGATGCTGTCGAAGTCGCAGGTGATCTGTTGCTTGGCAGTGATGTCATGGAGCGAGAGGGTGGCTGGAGTCTACTGTGCAAATTCTTCGATAACATGGGCCCCATTCCTCATCACATGCACCAGAGCGATGAGTTTGCCAAACTGGTTGGCCATAAAGGAAAGCCCGAAGCATACTACTTTCCTCCTCAGTACAACCAGTTGAACAATAACTTTCCACATACTTACATGGGGCTGGAACCGGGAACGACGAAGGAGGATATCAGTCGCTGCCTGGAGCGCTGGAACCGCGGTGACAATGGCATCATTTTTCATGCGCGCGCCTATAGGCTGGAACCAGGCAGTGGATGGCAAATTAATCCTGGAATTCTTCACGCACCTGGTTCCCTCGTGACCTATGAGCCGCAAGTAAACAGTGACGTATTTGCCATGTTCCAGTCTGAAGTTGAAGGTCGCATCGTTGACTGGGGACTATTGACAAAGGACGTTCTTCCTCAATACCACCATGATCTCGATTACCTGATCAGCATGCTCGATTGGGATGCAAATGTGAACCCTGAGTTCGCGGCTACAAATAAGACCCATCCAAAAGCCGTAAGCCCGCTTGAGCAGATGGAGAGTGCGGGCTATCGGGAAGCGTGGATCACCTATGGAACCAAATACTACTCGGCTAAGGAATTAACTGTGTTTCCGGGTAAGACTGTGACGATCAAGGACTCTGCAGCTTACGGCTTGATCCTGACGCAGGGTCACGGCAGCGTCGGGAGAGCTCCTGTGTCGACTCCGTCCATGATCCGCTTTGGAGAACTAACTGAAGACGAGCTGTTCGTGACTGCAGCTGCGGCGAAGGAAGGGATACAGGTCGAGAATAAGAGCTTCACCGATCCCCTGGTGATGTTGAAGCATTTCGGCCCTGATAATCCCGATGCTGAGTCGCTGCGAAAAGACAAGTAGAAGGAGATTGTGGTGAGCAGTTCTACGCACAACTATCCGGCGATACACAATGCCATGTGGCCAGGCATCGTAGGCAAGGGGGACAGTACTGAGCCCTGCATTGATCTTGATACGATGCTTAGCCTGACAGCGGGTGCTGATGTCAATGGCGTAAGGTTCGATGGAGTCGATCTCTTTTTGTCTCTGCCTCATACTGACATTGATTCGAGTCAAGACGACTTACAACGGCTCGCCGATAAGCTAGCCGCCCATCACCTGGTGGCCGGGTCACTGGTCGCACCGGTGTGGACCCCTGTTGGCGGTGGTTCGGCCATGGGATCGGACGCGGAGCGTAAGCAGTTTCTCACTCAGATTCGCAAAGCCTGTGCCATTGGCCAGAGCCTCCGTGACCTTGGGATACGCAAGTACGGAGTCATTCGGATCGACTCAGCTGTCGGTCCCGCTGAGTGGACAGCTAATCCTATCGAAAGTACAAAGCGTATTGCTGCAACATTTCGAGAGGCCTGCACGATTGCTGAAGGCCATGGCGAGCAATTGGCTGCAGAAGGGGAGATTTGCTGGGCCGGCATGCATGGCTGGAAGCATATGGTCGACTTACTCGAACAAGTAGGCCGTCCCGAGACTCTTGGATTTCAAGCCGACATGGCTCATACGATGCTGTACACCCTTGGGTATAACTCGCCTGAGAGCCGACTGCTGCCTGATCCCTTTAACTGGTCAGATAAGGAAGTATTCATGCAGGCCCTTCGCCAAGTTGCTGATGCACTGCGTCCGTGGATGATCGACTTCCATGTCGCGCAGAACGACGGCACTGTAAAAGGATCTGGCTCGCATGATAAGACGGGCCGTCACTGTCCTCCTGACGATCCCAATGGCAAAATGGATATCGTTGAAGTGGCAGGGTTATGGATGCGTGATGGATCGGGTCAGTCTACACGCGCGTTTGAGCATATCTGCTGGGATGGCTGCATGTTCCCGAATGCGACCATGCTAGCTCCTGAAACCTGGAACAAAATACTCGCAACAATGATTGCTGTACGCGATGCACATGGCTGGAACTAGCGCCCGGAGAGAACGAAGTTGTCGATCAAGAAACAGTTAAACATTGGTCTCGTCGGTTATGGCTTCATGGGGCGCACGCACTCCAACGCCTTCCTGCAGGCTCCGCGCTTCTTTGAGCTTCCCTTTCAGCCTGTGTTGAAGAGCGTTTGCGCTCGAAATGCTCAGCGAGTGAAAGACTTTGCCGATAACTGGGGCTACGAGTCTGTAGAGACCGACTGGCGAACTCTCGTCGAGCGAAGCGATATTGACCTGATTGATATTGCAAGCCCGAATAATACCCACGCGGAGATAGCCATCGCTGCGGCAAAGGCGGGGAAAATGGTCCTCTGCGAAAAGCCTCTGGGGCGCACTGCCGCCGAAGCACGGTCCATGGTCGAAGCTGTGGAAGAGGCCGGAGTCCCTAACATGGTCTGGTACAACTACCGCCGGGTTCCTGCGGTGGCAATGCTTAAAGCGTTATTAGAGGCGCAGCGCTTTGGTCGCATCTTTCACTACCGTTCGCAGTTTCTGCAGGACTGGACGATCTCACAGGACTTGCCACAAGGTGGTGAAGGTCTGTGGCGGCTCGACAGTTCAATCTCCGGGAGCGGCGTGACAGGTGACCTGTTGGCGCACAACATCGATATGGCTTTGTGGCTGAACGGGCCTATCACCGAAGTCTCAGCAATGACCGAAACCTTTATCAAAGAACGCAAGCACAGTCTCACTGGCAAAGTCGAACCTATTAAGATTGATGACGCAAGCGCCTTTATCGGCCGCTTCACAAATGGATCGATGGCGTTGTTCGAGGCTACTCGCTACGCAAGGGGGCACAAGGCTCATTTTACTCTGGAGATTAATGGCGAAAAAGCATCGGCCGCGTGGGACTTACATAATCTCCATCGGCTGGAGTATTTTGACCATCGGGACGAAGGACAACTTCGAGGCTGGAAGGACATTCATGTTACTGACAGTGACCATCCTTACATGAACAACTGGTGGGTTCCCGGCCTGCAGATCGGCTACGAACATACATTTATCCACCAGGTGGCAGACTTTCTTCAAGCCACCGGCGAGGGCCGCACCGCCTCTCCGACCTTTAGAGAAGGATTGGCAACAGAGTATGTGACAGACGCTGTCTTGCTGTCTGCGCAAACCCAGCGTTGGGAAACAGTCACGAATCAGTAGATCTTCAGGTCGCTCTATGGAGGAACAATGACACTCAGGCTTCGCACTCGACTTTATTCTCAAGCTGAACAACTTCTTGCCTTGTCACTCTGTGCAGGTTCTATTTGTGTCATCTCTGCCGGCAAGGTCATAGCGCAGCAGTCCGCACCAAAGCATCCGGCTCCGTTTCATTTCGTGCAGCCAGAGCCCATCAATTTCGATGACCATGTCGGTTGGACCAAGATCTTCGACGGCAGTAGTCTTACGAATTGGGATGGACCATCCGACGTATGGCATGTGGAAAATGGCTCGATCGTAGGCGAATCGACTCCAGCGCATCCTTCAGGCACGACGAACATCATCTGGCGTGGCGGGGAGCCGGCAAACTTCGAACTAAAGCTGGAGATGAAGCTCGAGGGTGAAGGTGCCAATGGTGGTGTGCAGTACCGCAGCTCGACTGTTGCGCCCAACCCGCGTGATCTTCCTCCTGGGTTGAGTGATGATCAAAAACAGCGCATGCAGAAGAATGAGGAACTCTCGCAGGTGCACGCTAAGTGGAATATGCGCGGCTACCAGGCTGACTTTGACTATGGCAATAAATATACGGGGCAGCTCTACGAACAGGATTCGCCGCGCGGTATCGTGGCTTGGAGATCGCAGGTTGTAGCCACGGAGGCTAATAAGAAGCCAACTTTACTTGGCTCAGTTGGTAATGCCGATGATTTAAAGAGCTTCATCAAGCCGGGTGAGTGGAACCAGGTCGAGATCATCGCTGATGGAAATACTCTGACACACATCATCAACGGTCACGTGATGTCGATCCTGATCGACACCGATTCACACTTCAGCCAGGCTAAGGGCTTGATTGCCCTGGAAATTGAGGGTCCCGGCAAGCTAAGGATTTCTCACCGGAATATCTGGTTAAAGACGCTTCCTTAGACGAATGCAAGTGCATGCGCTCAACTATTTGTTAAAGGATGGCTATGACACCATTGCTTTTCCAGGGTCGGCGAGCGGTGCGGATCGAGAACGAGTTATTGCGCGTCACTGTTCTTCAAGAAGGAGGACATATTGCGGAAATCTATAACAAGCATTCACAGATTAGTCCGCTGTGGATTCCTTCATGGAAGTCATTAGAACCTTCAACGTTGTCTCCGCATGACTCTGCAATTTTTGGCGGTGGACCTGGAGCGAAACTATTAGCCGGCATCATGGGTCACAATGTGTGCCTGGATATTTTTGGTGGCCCGTCCGCTGAAGAGGTGCAGGCAGGGTACACCGTTCATGGTGAAGCCTCCTTGCTCCCGTATGAGGCTTCTGCATCGTCTTCAGAAATTAAGATGAAGCTGGTTATGCCGCTGGCACAATTAAGCTTTGAGCGATCTATCCAACTGCAACGCAATTCCATCCGAGTGCGTGAGCGCATCGACAATCTGCTGGGTCAGGATCGTCCCATTGCCTGGACGCAGCACGTAACCCTTGGGCCCCCATTTCTTGATGCTGAGACAACTCAATTCTCAGCATCTGTTACGAAGTCAAAAGTGTTCGAAAGTGACTTCGGCAGTGATGCGTATCTAATGCATGGCGAGGCTTTTGATTGGCCGATGGCGCCTTCCAGGAATGGCGGGTTGGCTGACCTTCGAAGCATGCGCAAGCTATCTCCTGCAAGTGGCTTCACGGCGCACCTTACGGATCCACACAGGGACGACGCATTCTTTGTGGCTTATTCTCCGAAGTTCCAGGCCGCATTTGCCTATCTCTGGAAACGTGTTGATTTTCCCTGGCTTGGTATCTGGGAAGAAAACTGCAGCCGCCAGACTCCGCCGTGGAATGGAAATACTCTGACACGTGGGATGGAATTCGGAGTGTCGCCTTTTCCAGAGAGCAGGCGAGAGATGGTAGAACGCGGAAAGCTATTTGACACTTCGACTTTCAGGTGGCTGCCGGCGGGCGGGAGCCTTGAAGCCGAATATATGATCTTCTGCCAGCCCGCGCTCGCGATGCCATATACCGTGCCATGGCCCGAAGATGGAAGCTAAAGGAGTTCTACAGTAGGTGTACGCCGGAGGACCGCTCTCAACTAGCCTTTGTTTTCAAGAAAAGGCCAACTTTCAAGATGCCTAAAAAGAAATATCAACTGGAGAACTGCCCTAATAGAGAATTCTGTCTTTCCTGGCATCGAGGTTCCTGGGGTCGATACCGGGTACCTTCTTCAGATCGTCAAGGGATTTGAAGTTGCCCGCTTTGTCTCTATAGTTGGTAACAGCTTTTGCTTCGTCGGCACTTATCCCAAGGGCACTTGCGATTTCCAGGTTGGTAGCCTTGTTGATACTGATTTTTGCGACCGCGACCGGCGGAAAACTTGTGGTTAGATAGTCGGCTATCTGGGTGAAGTCTTCGTCCGTACCGACCGCGCCCATCGATACCATTTTGCTGATAATTGCTTCCCATCCTTCCCGATCACGACCGGTCGCGAGGATGACGGTTGGCGAGTGACACTTGGTGCAAAGACGAAGTGTGGTGTCTCTTCCGTCGCCTGCAGGAAACTCAGGATGGACGGGCTTCTGCTCGACGACTGGAGCCTGAGCCTGCTGCGCTGAAGCATAGCCTGTTGCACTAACAGCCAATCCGCAAAGGCCGGCCGACCCGAGTATCAACTTATTGATTACCGACCCGCTTTTGCTGACAATCGCCCGCTTTGCACGCAACATGGTACGGCCCTCGCGATGATCTCGTCTTTCAGCTACCTATGAAGCAGCCAGCTTGATGAGACGTCTCAACTTCCAAATTATACGCAGCGCTTTGGGGGATTGTCGACGGCCGGTTCCATCCGTGCGCCAGAATCCATTCGCTATACCGCGCCCTGTTTCAGCCGCCTAAATACCTGGGTGCTCACCAATCAACGTCGCTTCTTTGAAGCAGCTGAAAGAGGACTGCCAGAAGATTCACGGATGACAAGAGAAGCCGACAGACGAATCTTCTCGACCGGTCTTATCGCTCCTGGCTGGGCAATTTTTCTGAGAAGAACCTCCACGGCGCGCGAACCTATTTCAAAGGCCGGCTGCACGACCGATGTAATGCCGGGGCGAAAGAAGTCTTCTGCACTTATTTCGTCAAAGGTGACATACGCTAGATCGCGCGGCGTGGTCATGCCCATCGCGTAAATACTCTTGATCGCGGCAAGGCCGGTCACGCCGTTGGTCGCAAACAACGCAGTCGGCCTGGCCTGGGGATCGGCTAGATTGCGCTCGCAAACCCTGGCTACTTCTGCCTGGTCGAAACTTCCCTTCCAGACCATCGATTTTTGAGTGGCGACTCCATGATTTTGCAGAGCGCGCCGGTAACCAAAGAGGCGGTCCTTTTCATTCTGAAATTCGGAAGGTCCTGTGATGATGGCTATCTTCGTATGGCCCATCTGCAGTAGGTGCGAGATTGCCATCTCGGCCGCCTGCGTATCATCGACACAGACCGAATCGGCATCCAGCCCCGTTGGCAAGCGGTCTAGATAGATGACAGGGCTTGCGGTACTCGAAAAAGTCGTACCTCCGCCAACCTTGCCCTGACCGCCCGCCGTCACCAGCAACACGCCCTCTACTCGCTGCGAACTGAGCAGCCCGAGCATGGCAGCTTCGCGCGCGGGGCTGCTCTCCGAGTCAAGCACACTTAGGAAGTATCCCGCTTCACGTGCAGCAGATTCGGCTCCGCGGATGATCTTGGGAAAAAACGGAACGGTAATGTCAGGAATAACCATACCCAGGGTATAGGTTCTATTCGTCCTGAGACTGCGAGCGATCAAGTTAGGCTGATAGTCCAGTGCACGAACGGCGGCAAGGACTTTTTGACGAGCCTGCTCACTTACACCCGACGCGCCACTGATCACATTGGAGACGGTTCCAGAAGAAACTCCGGCAAACTTTGCTAGCTCTTTCTGTGTCGGTGGCATACACGTAGATCCTACAGCAGCAAGTTTGTTGAAGATACCCGGATGAACAATAGACGCAGGTAGATGCTGCTCATTTGCCAGGATCACCAGAAAGCTTCTTCAGAATGCATTCCTTCTTTTACTCGCGTAGAGGAGTTATCGTGATGACTTACTGCGATGCCCAGTAGTCTGCAGTATTCCTGGGGCGGCTTCTCGGTTGATCGATCGGGTGAGGAAGTGAAGATCCTGATGTCACGCTTGTCACTGCTTCTTTTTAGCCATATCCCTGCCGTTAGGCTCGCCGATATTCAGCCCAAGGGCTGTCTTATTTCTGCTTCTTCAAAAGTCGCAAACTTCCGCTGACGGGGAAATACATGTGTGTGAGGCAATTCGGCGCTGGATGCTGGGCGTAATGGCCATCATGGCGATGGCAGCAGCGGCCACTGCCCAGGTCGCGACGACCCCTGTCACCTTTGCAGGTAGGACGGCAGTGGGCTCTACATCATCGGCTGTCCCAGTCACTTTGACCGAGCAGACCGGTAGCGGGGTCACGCAGTTGACCACTCTCACGTGCGGCGGAGCCATCGCGAGGAATCCTCAGGAATTTACAGCGACCGGGGGCTCCTGTGCCAGTGGTTTGCTTACAACCGGTCAGACCTGCACGGTCAGCTTGACCTTTTCTCCGCGCTTTCCCGGTATCCAGCAGGAAGCGGCGCAGGCGATGGCAGGTGGCCAGGTGATCGCGAGTGGCATGGTCAGCGGAGTCGGCAACGGTAGTCTACCGGTCCTGATGCAAAGCACTATCAACAAGGTTGCGGGCGATGGTGATTACACCGATCAAAGGAATGGAATCCCTGCCACACAGGCGCCCATCTTTCTGCCATCGGGGCTTGCGGTGGATGCACCAGAGGACCTTTTCTTCTGCGATTCCAGGAACAACAGCGTACGCAGAGTGGATGCAACGACACAGGTGATTACGACGGTTGCGGACAATGGTACACCCGGCGGACTGGGTGGTGGAGGCCAGGCAATCGATGCAGAACTCAGCAATCCATCAGGCCTGGTGATCAATGGAGCCGACGCCTCTACATCGCAGATAGCGGTAACAGTGTTGTCCGCAGGGTCGATGCTCTTTCCGGCCTGATCACCACCTTTGCAGGCACCCATGAGTTCGTCTGGCTTCTCGGGAGACGGCGGTGCAGCTACAAGCGCGCTACTGTCTTCGCCCCGGGGACTCACTGTTGCCTGGCGGGCTGATTGCGGAGGCAGCTCGGTATGCACTGCGGCACCTTTGCCCAAGAAGCGAAGCCTTCCTGACCCTCACCAACAAAGTTTTGCCATTACAACCTTTGTTGTGCACGCACACCTGGTGTCTCGCACAAAGACCATCGACAATACCTGCCATCAAGATACAGCCACTAAGGGCTTTGCTTTCCTGTGCAATGTGACCAACTTCGGGATCCCACGAAGGTCTGGCTAGACTTATTAGTTGTACTTAGAGCTTTAACAGATTACTTACTGGTCAGTAAATCAGCCCCCTACCTGCTACTTGGCAGTAATTATTTCGTGTGAGACTCACACATGGCCGATAACTGAAAGGTTCCTCTAGTGTTGTCGATAGTTACCTCGTTAAGACAACCACCAGTACTTTGCCGAGGGCTTTTTACATGATGTGCTCGAAGTTCTTAGCCATTTACGCAAGACACAACATGTTGGCTTATCTACGATTCCTGGCCGTGAGCTTTTTTCTACTCCCCATTTTTCTAAGCGGATGCTCCGCACCCCATTTCGCTAATGTTTCGGCGGCATCCTCTAACACTGAGGGTGGCACCTCTAGTAGTTCAGGAAACGGCACTGCTTCAGGTTCATCTTCAGGTGGCAGCAGCTCAGGCGGCAGCAGTTTCGG
>CAZZXL010000116.1:0-16371 GCA_964658035.1 uncultured Acetobacteraceae bacterium | reverse complement strand
CTGCTTCGCTCCACGGCACAGGCGGGAGACATTCTCTATGTGACTGGCATGCTTGGAGGAGCCGCTGCTGAACTCGCAACGCTTGGAGCGCCCGGCAGGCACCTTCCAGTCAACACTGTGGAACATCCGCACTTCTATCCTCGACCTCGCCTGGCGACTGGCCAGGCACTTCTGCGACGCCGCCTGGCGACTGCCTGCATTGACATCAGCGACGGCCTCTCGACTGATCTTCTTCACCTGTGCGAAGAATCAAATTTGAATGCCGAAGTGGATGCTGCAGCGCTGCCTGTTCATCCGGCAGCCAGCCTCGAGCAGGCGCTACATGGTGGAGATGATTATGAACTTCTCTTCACGGCCTCCCCTCGCGTCCGAATGCCCACCAGGCTGGCGGGCATTCCTATCCGAGCCATCGGCCGCATGGCTGCAAGGGAGCATCACTCGCGCAGCGTCAAACTGATGCTGAAGACTGCCAACGGTAAGCGTCAACGATTGCATCCTGAGGGCTGGCAGCACTTCTAGCTGAACGCATAAGAAGCCAATATTCGCGCATTCAGGATACCGATTTACCTGCTTCTATAATGGGCACAGAGGTCGTCATGGCCGCAACGACAGTACTCAGCCTTGAGGAGTATCTCCAGACATCATTCAGCCCCGACGTTGAGTATGTTGAAGGACAGCTCAAGGAGCGCAACATGGGCAGCTATGAGCACGCGCGGCTTCAGCTCCTGATCGGTGCGTGGTTCGCTCAGATGGAAAAGGGCTGGAATGTACAGGGCGTTACCGAGCAGCGTACGCGCACGCTGCAGTCGAATGTTTTGATTCCTGACATTGCGCTTCTTCCGAGAGGTCCGCAGCCAAGAGTGATTGACCAGCCACCCATCCTGGCGGTCGAGATTCTTTCTCCGGAAGATCGCTACACCGAGTTGACGCTGAAGATTCGCCAGTACCTCGATTGGGGCGTAGCCGCAGTCTGGGTCATCGATCCCGAGACACCGGTAGGGCAGATCTGGACTGCGCCCTATGTCTGCAAGAGCGGCACAACTCTCGTAGTCGAAGGCACTCCCATCTACCTGGAACTGCCCGCACTTTTCGAGTCCCTGAAGAACAGCTAGAGCCGGATTTGCCTTTCTCTATAACCCGTCAGCTGGCTACAAGTCGACAGACTTACGCTCGACCAGATCTTTTGCTCTCGCGACAAACTCAGCCAGCGGCATTGCCCCCTGATCGCCCTGGCCACGTACCCGTACACTGACCGACTCAGCTTCAGCTTCCTTATCCCCAAATACCAGGACGTAGGGAATCTTCTGCATGGTCAGGTCGCGGACCTTGGCATTCATCTTTTCATTCCGCGCATCCAGTTCCACGCGGAAGCCCGCTGCCCTGAGCTGCTCCGCTACCTTCTCGCCGTACGCAGCATGCCGCTCGGCGATGGGCACCAGCCCCATCTGCACAGGTGCCAGCCAGAGCGGAAACGCACCGCCGTAGTGCTCGATGAGCACACCAAAGAAGCGCTCGACTGAACCATACAGTGCGCGATGGACCATCACCGGCTGATGCCGCTCGCCATCTTCGCCGACATACTCAAGCTCAAACCGGGCCGGCAGGTTGAAGTCGAACTGCACCGTCGACAGCTGCCACAAACGGCCCAGGACGTCGACCAGCTTGATGTCGATTTTTGGTCCGTAAAATGCTGCTTCGCCCGGGATCGTTCGGTACGGAATGTTTTTACGATCAAGCGCGTTTTTCAGCGACGAGATAGCTAATTCCCACTTCTCGTCAGAACCCGCATAGCTTTCCCGATCCTTCGGGTCCCAGGTCGACAGCTCGACTTTGAAATCGCTGAAGCCAAAGGTAGTCAGCACCGCCTGTGCAAAATCGATACAGCCGACAACTTCATCTTCAATCTGTTCCGGGGTGCAGAAGATATGCGCATCGTCCTGCGTAAAGCCCCGCACCCGCAGCAATCCATGCATGGTACCGGAGCGCTCATAGCGGTAAACATTTCCCAGCTCCGCATACCGCACCGGCAGGTCGCGATAACTCTTCGGCGCATTCTTGTAGATCAAAATATGGAACGGACAATTCATGGGCTTCAGCCGGTAGTCGGCATCGTCCAGTTCCATCGGCGTGTACATGTTCTGCGAGTAGAAGCCCTCGTGCCCGCTGATCTTCCACAAGTCAACTTTCGCCACGTGCGGCGTGTAGACCATATCGTATCCGCGCCGGATACATTCATCACGCATCCAGTCTTCCATCTGTTTACGGATAACCGCGCCCCTGGGATGGAAGAATACCAGTCCCGATCCTGCCAGCTCCTGGACGGAAAACAGGTCAAGCTGTTTGCCCAGCAGGCGATGATCGCGCTTCGCCATCTCCTCCAGCCGCTCGAAGTGCTGGTCCAGCTCTTTTTTCGAAAAGAAAGCAGTCCCGTAGATGCGCTGCAGCTGAGGATTCTTTTCGTCGCCCAACCAGTACGCACCGGCCAGGTTCATCACCTTGAATGCCTTCACGCGCCCAGTCGACGGCACATGCGGTCCGCGGCAGAAATCAACGAATTCGCCGTTGCGATAAAGGGAAATTTCATCACCCGGCTGGGTAAAGCGCTCCACGAAATGCATCTTCATGAAGTCGTTGTTGGCCTTGAACTCCGCCAGCCCCTGCTCGCGCGATTCATGCTCGTGCAGAAACCTTTCGTCGCGCGCGACCACTTCCGCCATCTTCTGCTCGATGCGCGCCAGGTCTTCCTGCGTGAAGGGTGTTGGCCGGTAGAAGTCGTAAAAGAAGCCTGCGTCGGTCGCCGGTCCGTGGCCCAGCTTGGTTTCCGGAAACAGTTCAAGGACCGCGGTCGCCATGACGTGCGCCGCCGAGTGCCGCACAACTTTCAGCGTCTCCGCATCCTTCTCCGTCAACAACTGCAGCTTCACATCTTCATGCAGCGGGGTCGACAGATCGACCAGCCGGGGCGCGTTCGCATCTACGCCGGTATACATCTGCGCTTCGCTCTCCTGCTTCGCATCCGCCGGGCCAGTAGTCGCGGCCGCGTAGACCGCGGCATGCACAGGCTCGATCCGGGCGACGACAGACGCACTCGCAAGACGAGGCGAGATGGAAAATGCAACATCGTAAGGAGTCGTGCCGGTCGCAACCTGGCGAACCGAACCGTCGGGTAAATGGATCTGGATTTCTTCTGCCATAAATAATACGCAGCCAACCTGCGCTGCTTTCAGAATAGAACAATCAGCCAGCAAAAAGCGGAGGCGCGTGCACCTCCGCTCCTGCTTTAAACGCTATTTGACCGAGGGATCTGCAGGCGCACCGGGAAACACGTCTTTCAATGGAGCAGACCGCTGATCGTCCAGTTCCGGATGAGGAAAGAGTTTGCGTGGAAACATCTGGTCGCGCATAGCTGCGTTGTAGACGAAGATAGCCTCAACCGTCGCAATCTGCGCCAGGTCGCCCGGCTGCAGCCGCTCATACACATCCTGGTTCGAGTGGTGCGTGCGCGTCTCGTAGTCAAGCGGGTCTTGGATGAACTGGAAACCCGGCAGCCCGATGGCGTCATACGACAGGTGATCGGTTCCGCCTGTGTTGGCCATGGTGATGGTCGTGACGGCAAGGTCTTTCAGTGGCGCAATCCACTGGCTGAAGATGGGTGCAGCAGCAGCATTCCCCTGCAGATAAATACCGCGAATGCGGCCGCTGCCGTTGTCTACGTTGAAGTAGACATCAAGGTCCTTCCACTCCGGCCTGGTCTCGATGGGACCACCGGCCTTGCGGAAATAGTCGGGCAGCTTCACCTGGTCAGGCGCAGTCGAAAGAGGATAGGCGCCGAAGTGGTTTTTTACATAACCGCGTGAGCCAAACAGCCCCTGCTCTTCGCCACTCCATAACGCGATACGGATGGTCCGCCGCGGTTTCACATCCAGCGCCTTGAGGATGCGCACAGCCTCCATCGCCACCACGGAACCGGCACCATTGTCCGTCGCTCCTGTGCCGGATGCCCACGAATCAAGATGGCCGCCCAGCATCACCACCTGCTCCTTTAACGCAGGATCAGTTCCAGGAATCTCGGCTACCGTGTCGTAGCCATGCTCATGATCGCCCGAAAACTTTACATCGACATTCATCTCCAGCGTGACCGGCACGTGATGCGCAAGCAGACGTGCGATACGGCCGTAATTCTCAATGGCCATCACGACTACCGGCACCTTGACCGCGCCTTCACGTAAGTAGGGATGAGATGAGAGTGCCGCGCCGTTGTCATCAAAGAAGGTGCCGCCGCTGCCACCGGAGTTTTCACCGTCGCGACTCGGCGTGATGACGCCTGCCGCTTTTTCGTCGGCCAGGAAACCGGCGACCTTGTCGCGCAGCGCAGAGCGTTCCACGTACCGTGCAATCCGCTGCTGCATGGTGAGCGGTGCAGCCGGAGCGCTGTCTCTTATGGGCGCTGTGGCTTCGTTATGCAACGGGGTCTCTGCCAGCTTGGCCAGTTCCTCTTCGGAGTAGCGAGAGAACAAGGCTTGATCGACTGGCGGCACGGGACGCATGGCGCCGAGCAGCACGATCTTGCCGGCAAGCTTGCCGCGATATTTGTCGAAATCTTTCTCGCTGTCGATGGTCACCTGGACCGCTTCGGCGCTCACCGGGCCATTGGTCGAGGGCGACCACGGGGTGGCCTGTGCGATCAACGGCGCCGTATCCGGCGTCACCATCCGCACCCACGTATTCAGCTGCTGCCAGCCCATTCCGAACTCGCCCCAGTCTTCCAGATGCGCGTTCGAAAGACCGATGCGCGTTAACTCATCGCGCGTCCATGCATTGGCTTTCGCCATGTTGGGCGAGCCGGTCAGACGGCCGCCGATGCCGTCGCTCAAGGCGGATGCAAACTCCATCACATGCGAATGCTGCAAGCCTTCTTCGCGGATGCGCGCATACATAGTAAGGTCAAGCTTCTCAACTGCCGGCTGCTCTTCGCTGCTATCTGTAACAGCGTTGGTTCGTGTGGTTTTATCGGCGGCATGTACCGGCAGGATTGCAGCGGCAAGCAGCACTGTGGCTGCATATTGTTTCAGGAACATTCTAAGGGAGCCTCCGGAGACGTGCAGAAGGGCAGGATAACAGTACTTGTCCCCGCTCCGAAAACTTCCTTACAATTTTGGAACGGTCGCCAGCGGAATGTGCGCGAAGCGGATGCGGGTTCGCTGCCACGTGTAGGTAGCGGCAAGCGAACCATCCTGGGCCTGGATGATTGCCGGGTAAGAGTATTCTCCGGGAGCACTCTCCAGGGTGAGGAAATTGCGGAAGTGCTCACCATCTCTGCTCACCGCAAGATTCAGAGGCGTACGCCCATGAGCGGTGTCGTTGTAGATCATCACGACCCGTCCATCGCGCAGCCTGACGGCATCAATGCCAGAGTTGGGATTGGGCAGTTCGAGCATATGCATGCCTGTCCACGTCTTGCCGTCGTCATACGAATCGGCAGCAACAATATGTCCGATATTTTCCGTTGCCCGCGCGTAGAACCGCAGGTGACCGGGGTGCAGTTTGATCACTACCGGCTGGATAATACCGTTCGTTCCATCGGCGTTCGCAGCAACTGACGCCGGCGGTCCGACCACGGGGCCATGTTTTCTCCAGCTTCGCCCATTGTCCGTCGAGCGCTCGATCCACACCGCCCATGTGTGATAGCTCTCGATGGAACTGCCGCTGACAATGCGGCCGCCTGGCTCTACGAGAGGCTTTTCCCGGATAGGCCCGAGGATGCCCGCCGGCAGGTGCTCAATCCCGGACCAGGTCTTGCCGTCATCAGCCGACCATCGGCGCGCACCTGTCCAACTGGCAGGATTGGGGCCAAATTTGTAGTAGAGCCACAAACGATGATCATTGGCGTAAAACAGTACTGGATTCCAGCAAGGAATGTTCGGCTCGCGCGCCAGTTCCCGGGGCCTCGACCACCCCTCTGCGGTGCGCGTCGCAGCCCACACTGCCACATCGGGCTTGCCCTCATAGGTCCCGCCAAACCAGGCTGCCATCAGCTCGCCCGACGGCAACTGGACAAGGGTCGATGCATGGCTCGAAGCGAATGGCGCTGTGGTAAAGATGAACTCCTGCTCGGGGCGTGCGGGCGCCTGCTGTGCTGTCGACTTCCCGTCAACAGGCAGCAGGCACAAGAGCGCCGCCATGCACCCGCATCCCAGCTTCTTCAGCATTTACGCCAGCCGGGCGGAGAAGCGCAGGCGGACGTAATCGGCAATCCACCGGCCACTCGAATCGCAGAGCGCGGGACGCAGCAATTCAACCGCTTCTATCCGTGCGCTCTCCTGATCTTGCGGAGATAAATGATTCAAAAACGATTGTGCAAAGAGCTTCAGCCACTCATCCATGCCGGTTGCCAGCAATGTTGGCCGCGGGATGAGAGTGATCTGGTTGACTGCAAATCCATTCTGCTTCAGCTTCAGGGCATACTCATCAACCGTCGGGAAGTACCATGGCGTGCGGACCGCAGGGCCTCCGTCGAAGTGCCGCACTACGGCCAAGAGCGCTACAACAATGGCTGCTACGTTTCCATGCCCGCCGAACTCGGCCACCAGGCGTCCACCTGGTTTCAGTGCCCGTGCAATGCCCGCCAGCACGGCATCCGGCCGGAGCATCCAGTGCAGCGCTGCGTTCGAAAATACGGCGTCAAACTGCTGCTGAAACGAAAGCTCTTCGCCGTTCATCACGCGTGCATCCAGTCCTGCAGCCTTCGCGGCCTCAACCATGCCGGAGGAGCCGTCGACACCGACGACGTGCGCGCCACTTTCCGCAATGCTGAGCGTCAGCACGCCATCCCCGCATCCCAGGTCCAGAATATGTTCGCCTGCCCGTGGGGCCAGCAGCTCCAGTAGAGGCGTGCCCAACTCTGCAACAAAACGAGCATTGTGGGCGTAAGCATCGGCGTTCCAGACCTGTGTTGTCATGCGACCTCAGTCTGCAGCTTAAATCAGCCGTGCCCCGGCAAGCTGTTGCAGAACAGTCAATGGCGAGTGCTCCGGCGCCACCAT
This sequence comes from uncultured Acetobacteraceae bacterium, assembly GCA_964658035.1. GTDB lineage: Bacteria > Acidobacteriota > Terriglobia > Terriglobales > Acidobacteriaceae. The sequence goes on along the minus strand of CAZZXL010000116.1, from coordinate 9,328 downwards.
TGCCGCATGCTCTACCAGGAACGTCTGCTCCAGGGCATACTGGCCGGCGAGCACGGCGTGCGGAACGGTATCCGTGTAGACCATCCAGCTCGAGCCTGAAGGAAACTGCGACGGATACTTATGCGCGGTCTTTTGAAAACTGCCGTCTTCTTTAAGGAAGTTATGAAAGCGCATCATGAATTCGTCGTAGGGTGAACGCTTGATGGAAGGCACAGCAGTGCCCAGGCCGAGTCCGCGCGCCAGTCCTTTCCACGCCCGGGATGCGCTGCTATCCGGTGAGGGCAGGTCAATCCTCGATGGGGCAAACTGCGGAGCCAGCACGCGGAACGGATCGCCTGTGACCCAGTCGCGTGTACGCGTTGGATGAATGTTGTTGAAGAAGCGCAGGATGCGCGCCCCATGCGTTGGCCGCGTCGGGAATGCGTCAGTGTGCATCAGGTCATTGCGACGACGCAATGGCAGGTCGCGGTTCTCTTCCTCCTGCGGCCGGAAGCTTGCATAGTCCAGCTGCCAGCGGTGAGCGTAGGGCGTAAGAAAATCGCCAAGGAATGCATTCACCTGCTGCGAGTACCTGCGCATGATGCTGTGCAGTTTCTGCACGGCGGCTGCATCCGCCGTGCCGGTATCTACCCCGGAGATAGCGTCCGCATGCGGCTTGTACGCGATGTTCTTATGCAGCGAGCTGTTGGTCTGTTGCAGACCGAGCAAAAACTCGATGTCGCTGGCCGGCAGCGCGACCGGGGTTTCCGGGAAAAAGAGGATGTTACCTGCCTCCAACTGCTCGCACCACACACGAGCCTCACTGGCCCGGCTTTGACGTTCAGCGTTGCCAATGGTGATGACAGGCATCTCTGCTTCCTACCTGCCCAGCAGGCGTCGCCGCAGCCATACAGTACCGAGTACCACCAGGCTGCCGGCGAGGACGATCAGGCCAGCCGGAAAGGCAACGTATTTGTAACCGTGCGAGAGATCGATTGCGCTATGGGTTACGCCGTTGTAAATCAGGATGGTGAAAATCGAAAGAAAGGTGACGCCGAAAAACGTCATGAAGCCAAGCGCAAGCGAAAGAAGCAGGCTGGCAAACAGACCGAAGTCACCATACGGGATGCCGAAAAAACGAGGCCCTTTGATGAGTGCCGCCCCGGCTCTCGGCGGAACGACGTTGCTGGCGTACTGGCTCATGACCTTCAACTCCTGCAGTGCAAACGGAAGCATCCGGGTTGCGGGCTAAGCCAGCTTCCCGGCCACGGGCGTGAGATCCAGGACTCCCCGGGCTGGTGAGTATCGCATGGACCCTGCTTCTGCACTAGAATACTAGCTTATGGCTGGAACCGCCCAGATCGAGCTTCTACCCGCCACACAGGTGGCCGAAAGGGCCCCTGTCCAGCAGGCATTGAACGGCATCAATTTCTCAACGTTTTCTGACACGCATGTGGATAGCGCCGACCTGGAGCAGGTCATCAATGCCATCCCTACTGCCATTGCGAAAGCGCTGACCGGGCGTGCGTACTACTTTGTCCCGCTGACCATTCATGAAGGGCCGCTTGATGGTCCCGATGCAGAGCTTGCCACCAGTGGCGAGACGTTGATTGCGGATGGCTACTCGACGGAACTCAGCGATCGCGCTATCTGCCATCGCAATGTCAAATTTCTTGATCGCGATTGCACTTTCATTTCCACCCGGCTGATGCACGAAAAGTTCGCGCTGGCATTTGAACTGTTTATCAACGTGGGCCACCATTTTGTCGATGCGGTCGGCGTCCCGAAGGGCTTCGCCGATCTTGTATGGTCGCAGGCAGAAGCGCATGTCCGGGGCGAGACCAGCCAGGATGCATGGGAGAATCGCCGAAGGGTGCTGGATGTACCGGCAGAACCGGTCCGCGAAAGTACCCGTCGCGTGAAAGAAGGCAAGGACAGTACACCTGCTTCTGAAAAGGAGCTGCACCTGGTGAAGCCGGTGGATGAGCAGGCAAAGCTGGCCTTTCTCGAAGCAGCATTTTCCGATGCCGTCGCCATCTACACCCTGTCGCTTGCCCTCGATTTTGACTATGCCGACCTGCGCGAGCGGGAGTACCCGCTGCTGGCCGCACCAGCGCTTGCTGAACGACTCCGTCACATCGCCCAGCTGTTCCCGGCAAATCCCGGCTACGAATTCCAGGTGCTTTACCGCCGCCGCTAAGTCATCGCAGACCGGCCCACACAGACTGCTTTTCGCCGCTACAATCGACTCAGATGATTGCGCACCTACGTGGCAGGCTCCTCAGTAAACTTCCTCACCAGGCCATTGTGGAAGCGGCAGGCGTCGGCTATGACGTTGCCATCAGCGTCTCCACTTTCACCGCGCTGCCGGCCGAGAGCCATGAAGTCGCGCTGCACATCCATACCCAGGTACGGGAAGATACCCTGGCGCTGTTCGGCTTTCTCACGCGTGATGAAAAACGCATCTTCGAGCGCCTGATCACCGTCTCCGGGGTAGGACCAAAGCTCGCCATTACGATTCTGTCCGGCCTCAGCACGGAGCGGCTGGTCGCTGCCATTCGCGGCCAGGACCACGCCATGCTGGTGAAAGTCCCGGGCGTCGGCAAGAAACTGGCAGAGCGCCTGGTGGTCGAGTTGAAAGACAAGCTGGAAGACATGGCCGTTGTCGCACCCGCCATGCAGGCCGCCGGGCCGGCAGCCGACGATGTACTCTCCGCCCTGGTCAACCTGGGCTACAGCCGCCCAGCCGCGCAAAAAGCCATCGAAAGCGCCATCGCCAAAGATAAAACTGCGGGCGAAGACTTTGAGCATCTCTTCCGCGGCGCCCTGGCAGCCATCCGCTAGCTAGGACCACGCGAAAGTAGACCAAATTACCTGAAGGTGTAGAGCGAAGATCCGATGAGCACTGGCCTTTTCGCCAGGAAATGGCCAACCTGTATCCAGCCAGAAACACCATCGCATCAGCTAATTTGCTCTACGGCCGCACCACGTCCCACTTCTTCCAGAGGAAGAGCGAAAGCACAAAGATATTCGATTCAGCGGAAGGAGCCAACCGATCCCACGCGGTAATGGCCTTGGCAGCGACTGCGATTAGTTGCCGCGCATCTTCCCAGTTAAGCTGATATCCCATGTCATAATCTGCACTATGTCTGGCTTCCTGCAATTGGATAAAAGCAACTGCTACCGTCTGCATTGCGACGGATGATGAATCGCCGAGCAGATCTCGTAGAGGGTGATTGAGGTGAATCTTTGCAAACTCGATACAAATACGCTTGATCTCTTGATGATCGAGCCAACGATGGATTCGATTTGCTGTCTCCAATGAGACCTGAGGAGCGATTTGTTGTACCGCCGCCTCGCTCAAATGATGAAACAATCCGTAGTATGCGGCTGAAACAGCTCTCCGGAGATCAGCCGTTCCCGACTCCGATTTTGCTGTATTTCCTAACAGACGTATCGCATGGCGAATCAAGTCTTCAGAGTATTTCAAGCGACCGATTCGATCCGCGTATAAGGGAACCTGGTAAGCCCGCTGTGGAGAAGGCTTAGACTTAGCCTCGTTGAATAGTCGGCGAAGTCGCCAAACCATGAATCGTCCGGCTTCCACCCAGCGCGTAACGAAAACACTACCCACATTGACGGATCACCGGAATGGTCTTCGCCCAGTTCGACGCGGATGGTCTCCACTCCTTCAAACCGTGGCTCCGCAGCAATCAGGGCTTCCGCCTGTGCCTTCTCCTGCTCGCCATGTTCTTCGACCGTCATACCTGGATTATAGCGTTCCAGCCCGCTCGCTTTGCGTCTACGGCAACTGCTGCCGAAACTAAAGCCCGGGCATCCCTGACCTTGCGGCCCTGGCTACCCGGGAATTGGTACTTTAGTTGTTTAGCTTGTTAGTCAAACTACTTAAGTAGTACGACTGGCCGCTTCGATGCGGCACACCCTTGCCGCCGGCCTACTTCTTTGGCGGTGCGATGGTGTCTTTTGCAGCCTTGGCGACGCGGAATTTGACAACCGTCTTCGCCTTGATCTTGATCTGTTCACCGGTCTGCGGATTGCGACCCAGGCGGGCCTTGCGCTCGGCCTTTACCAGCCGTCCCAGTCCGGGAATGACGAATACGCCATTCTTCTTCGTTTCCTTGACGGCTGTTTCGGCCTGCAGATCAAAAAATGCGGCGACCTGCTTGTTGGTGAGCGCAAGCTTCTCGGCCATCTGCCGAACAAGCTGTGTCTTCGTAAGTCCTGTTGCCATGTAATTCCTCCTGGTGTGTACTGCCGGTTATTTTGCCTGCTGACGTTGTACTAAGCAGGCTGGTCTTTGGTTGAGCACCGTAAACTATCCCTCAGTGCCAGCCGTGCCCTACCGGCTGGTGTGCGTGAATCCCCAATGTTTATGCGGGTCCCGCGTAGCCTTCCGTGGTTAACCATGCGGCTTGGCAGCGCTGCTTGTCAACGGCAAAAACCAGAAATCCTCAGGTTTTTACGGCTTTTGTTGTACATTTCCTGTTTTATTTGGTTTTTCCCGCGTTTTGCGGGTTTTCGCGTCTCAAAAGAAGGCATTTTCTAGAAAGAGCCTAGCGAGAAAAGGGGCCGTCGCTGTTGCTCACCTGTCCTCGCGATCGGTACATTCAGAAACGCTACCAGTGGTGCGGCGGTTGCAAAATACGCACTAAGTGTCCGCGCGAAGTTGCTCTCCAACGCCACCGTGGCAGGCATCTCCGTCTCAACTGCCCAGTTGCGATACGGGATCACTTCCAGCCCTGGATGGTCTTTCGGAAATCCCTTGGGCGCGCGTGTCAAAGCCTGCGGATCTGAAAGCCGCATTTTCGCCGTGAGCTTGCGTGCATGCAGCAGCGCCTGCAGTTCCTCGTGATGCTCAAGAAGGTGACGACGGACCGCCAGCAGCTGCGCAGCATCCGGCATGTACAACCCTGCGGCGATGGTTAGGGTTTTAGCGGCAAGATGAAAATAGAAGCCCGCGCCCGACGTCTTCGGCATGCCCGTCCGCCCCCACCATGCAGCATAGTGCTGCTTGTAAGGCAGCTTGTTCTTGGAGAAACGCGTATCGCGATAGATCCGCAGCACCGTCTTCTCCGGCGCTTTTACATGTTCAGGCGCAAAACCAGCCAGCTGTTCATTGACACCGGCAATCAATGCCAGCATGGGCGCCCGCAGCGCCCTCTCATAGACAGGACGCCGCGGCTCAAACCATTCACGATCATTGTTGCGCTGCAGACCACGCAGAAACTTCAGCGTCTCCGCAGTAAAGACTGCAGGTACTTCATTGGTTGGAGCCGCTACGGAACGAGGCATAACATGTGCAAGACGCAAACCTTTATCTGTATCTATTGTGGATACGTTAAACACCTAAGCCGGCGGTGAGGTCAATGGCCGCGCCGCGCGCACGGAGAAAACCCCGTTGGCTACCAGCGAAAGGCCAAAGCAGACCAGCAGGCACCGGATGAGCAGGTCCACGTTGTACTGCCATGCAAACACCAGCAGGCACAGCGCAAACCCTGCGTGGAAAGACTCTGCAGCAAGCGCCTGGCCCCACCTTGGTTTCACTGGCGCCGGCGGGACATGCGCCCGAATGGCCGGAACAAAACCCGGCACCCGACTGCGGTAGACGTCATAAGCCGCGCCAAGCTGCCTCGCCAGGTGCGGACCCTCCGCCGCCACCAGGGCGATAGTCAGGAGCAGGCAACCGACAAGAAAGATGATCGCGCCACTCGGCGGCATCAGGATCGATACAGCGGCACACGTCAGCAGGTTGCCAAGATACAGGGGATTGCGTAAATAGCGGTAAGGCCCCGAAGCCACGATGTGGTCTGCGCGCAGGCTCTTGTCATTCATGACGCCGACGCCGATATACGCCGTGGCCCAGATGCGAAAAGTTGCTCCCGCTAAGGCACAAACAATTACAGCAACCGTAACAGTTGCAGTTGAGCGCGCATAGTCAAGCAGCCCAGTGCGTGCCAGCATTGCCGACAGCGTGATCCATGTGGTCGAGACCGGACCCTTACTCAAGTACGGCTGCCACGGCGCATAGAAGCCAAGGACATACAGCAGCGTAAAAATCACTACCCGGAAACGGAAGAGGGCCGGCGTCCGCCATGAAGCAGGCGTACCGGGATCCACTGCGCTCTGTACCGCTTCAACCCTCAAATCCGTCGTCATGCCAGGTAACCCCTTACCCCGTGGTGCCTCAACCTGCGCCCAGGATTGCTTCCAGCAAGCTGTCGAAGTCTTCCAGCCGGGCGTATTCAATAATGACCCTGCCCCGCCCATTCTTGTCTTCGATCTTCACACGCAGACCTAAAGCGCGCTGCATCCGGTCGCGTGCGTCCTTTACATTCGGATCCAACGGCTCTTCTACCTTCGCTTCCGCCTGCTTCTTTTCAGGATGCAGCAATCCCTGCACATAGGTCTCGGTCTGCCGCACCGACATGGAAAGAGCAGCTACCTTTTGTGCCGCCTTCAACATGGCTTCAGGCGATGGAAGCGCCAGCAAGGTTCGCGCGTGGCCAAAGGTGAGTTCTCCGGCTTCCACCTTGCCCTGAATGACCTCAGGCAGACGCAGCAGGCGGAGGAAGTTAGCCACCGACGCTCTATCCTTGCCTGTCCGCGTGGCCATCTGTTCCTGCGTCATTTTGAAGTCGCGAGCCAGCCGATCATACGCGCGCGCCTGCTCCATCGGGTTCAGGTCAGTCCGCTGCAAGTTCTCGACGATGGTCATTTCCATCGCCTGCTCATCTGACACCTGTCGGAGGACGGCGGGTATTGTGCCCCGCCCTGCCTGCTTCGAGGCCATCAGCCTGCGCTCGCCCGCAATCAGTTGAAAGCGGCCGCCCGGCAGTGGACGGACGAGGATTGGCTGCACCACTCCCGTTGCGGCAATGGAAGCAGCCAGTTCAGCTAGTTGCTGCTCGTCAAAGCGGGTACGCGTCTGGTAGGGATTGCGATCGATCAGGTTAACGGCAATTTCCCTGGCGCGTCCCGACGTATCTTCCGTGGACTCGGCAACTCTCTCGATGGCTGGTGGTTCTTTGCTGAGAGCCTGCGTAGATGCGTGGGGCAGGCGGCCCGGCAGTAGGGCTTCCAGGCCACGGCCAAGCGCGCGTCGCTTGTGGTCCTTGGTGTGGGCGTCAGTGTGCGCATCGGCGTGGGCGTCGGTGCGCGCGTCCGACCGGGGTTTGTTCGTGGTGTGGGCCTTGTTCTCTATCGCCATCCGGTTCATCCTTAGCGGTTTAGCCTTTTTTTATGAAGTGAGTGACTAGGCGTAAGGCCAGAAGCGGATCTTGGTGTTCTTCCGGATGGCCGCCAGCTCTTTGCGTTCTTTCGCCCGGGGGCTCTCGACGTGGTTGCGACTCAGCAGTTCTTCCGCAAGCTCCCGGTAGGCCTCTGTGCCCTTCGAGCGATTGTCGTACAGCATTACCGGCTTGCCATGGCTGGGCGCCTCCGCCAGGCGTACATTGCGCGTAATTACCGTCTTGAATAACTTGTCGCCGAAGAACGTCTTCAGGTTGTCAGTAACCTGTTGGGCCAGGTTGGTGCGTTCGTCGTACATGGTGAGCACCACTCCCTCCAACTGCAACTCGGGATTAAAAACCGCCTGCACGCTCCCGAGGGTATTGAGCAATTCCGAGACGCCTTCCAGGGCGAAATACTCGGCCTGGATGGGCACCAGTAGCCGCGTTGCTGCGACCAGGGCATTCAACGTGAGGAAGTCGAGGGCAGGCGGGCAATCCATAAAGATGTAGTCGTAGTCAGAAAGTAGCGGGGCGAGGGCTTCTTTCAGGCGATATTCCCGTCTCTCCATCTTGACCAGTTCGACATTAGCGCCAGTCATGTGCCTGCTACCGGGCAGGAGCATTAAAGTTTTGATCTCGGTACCCAGGAGAACGTCCTTTGCCTGGGCCTCGCCGACCAGGACATCGTAGATGGAGTTGCGCTCTTCATCGCGGGCGACGCCCAGGCCGGCGGTAGTATTTGCCTGGGGGTCACAATCAATCAGCAGGCAGCGGAGGCCTTCGATCGCAACGGCAGCAGCGAGGTTGATAGCTGTAGTGGTCTTTCCCACTCCGCCCTTCTGATTGGCGATAGCGAGCAAACGGGTCTTCGACATGGACATGAGGTGTCTTCAAGGTAGAGGATCAGGCAAGGGCTGGCAATGTGAGAGGCGTGGAAAACTGGAATGTTCCACGTGGAACGTATTCAAGTGGAAGAAACCAGGGCCTGCTTGTTCCACGTGGAACAAGATTTCCGAAGAGTTAAACCTGGCACAGCAGCACCGAACTTGAAGGCGAGAGGGCTCGTTCCGTGACAGCCACCGCCTCGGCCGCGCTGACGAGTACCTCTCTTGTTCCACCCGTTACGAACAACATTAGAAACCCGCCAGTGTTTATCCGGCCGCGAGCTTGTTGTACCGCTTCCGGCATCCGGTCGACAGCACGCAAAGCTACCAAGTCAAATCTAACTGCGACAGGGAGCGCTTCTACCCTGCCCGCATGCACCTGCAAAGCGCCGCCGACCGTTCGCACTACCTCTGCTAAAAATGCCGCCTTCTTCGATTGCGACTCGGCGAGAGTCACCGTAATCTCTTCGCGGCAAATGGCAATCGGCACCCCGGGCAGCCCACCCCCTGACCCAAAGTCAAGCAACGTCTTCACCTGGGCCGGTACAAACTCTGCTGCGGCAATCGATTCGACGAGGTGTCGCTCCAAAATACCAGCCGGCTCGCGGATGGCAGTCAGGTTCATCCGCGCATTCCACTTGATCAGCAGGTTGCCGTAACTCGCAAGCCGTTCAAGGGCCCGCTGCGATAAAGGCTGCAACGCCGCTGCCTGCACTGCCCCGGCGATCACTTCCGGCGTGAAAACCGTCAATGTGCTGCCGATTCCGCAACCGACTCTAGGACAACCCGCGGTTTCCAGGCAGCAGCAGCCTCCACGAAGGCGGCGAAAATCGCCCGTGACGACGGGTGTTCGAAGTACGTACGCTCAGGATGCCACTGGACGCCCACCACAAACTGCTCAGGGCTGGTACCTTCGATAGCTTCAATCACGCCATCCGGCTCACTGCGGGCCACCACGGATAGTCCATCGCCTGGAACCTGGACTGCCTGGTGATGGCTCGAATTCACCGCCAGTCCTGCTGCAGCGGCGACTTGCAGGATGCCAGATAAAAGAGAGGGCCGGGCAAGGGTCAAAAAGTGAGCTTCATGCACATCCCGACCCGGTGCGTGGTCAACGCCCGTCCCGGGAATGTGCTGATTTAAACTTCCGTTGCGCCACACGTTGAGCGACTGCATGCCGTAGCAGATGCCCAGGATAGGTTTGTGCAGGTTGAA
>CAZZXL010000115.1:0-16558 GCA_964658035.1 uncultured Acetobacteraceae bacterium | reverse complement strand
AACAAGATCGTCCATCCTCAGAGGAAGATCAAGCGGCGGACCATCTCATTAGTTTAGGTGGCGCTTTTCAACTCAAACGGCAGACGCGCCGGGACAGGATGCGGGCAAGGTTGAGAGCGATCAAAGAGGAGCTGAGGCGGCGTATGCACGAACCTATCTCACTCCAGGGGAAGTGGCTCGGACAGGTCGTCCGCGGATACTTCGCGTATCACGCGGTACCCACAAACAGCCGATGCCTTGGAGTCTTCCGACACTATGTGACCGATCTCTGGCGACGCTCGCTCGTGCAGCGAAGCCAACGGGATCGTACCACCTGGAACCGGATGGCCAAACTCGCGGCAGAGTTCCTGCCTCCACCGCATATCCGTCATCCTTGGCCAAGCGTTCGCTTCGCCGTCAAACACCCAAGGTGGGAGCCCGGTGCGTGAATCACGCCCGCCGGGATCTGTGCGGGGGGTGCGCAGCAATGCGCATCCCTACCGGGATAGGGTACGATGCTGAGCGCAGCCAACTTTCGCAAGCGCGTAGGGGGCGACCTGTGTCCCAGCTTTTTCCAGCAGCACGAGGTCACCGCCCAGCGATCGTGCACATCCTGTGGCTAAGTGAGGGCGGCGTTGACCAATTTTGCCTCTGGCATTGCCTGCTTCACCTTTTCCCAGAGATATATCTCATTTCCGTCGGGATCTTCCAGATTCGCAAAGTTGCCAGGTTCACTGCGAACGATACTGCCCTTGATAGTGACACCATGGTGAGCAAGCCTCGAAATAGCCTTCTCTACAGGCACATCGATGTCGAGACCCAGGATGATCGCTCCTTTCGTGCCCGGGACCGGGTATTTGGCTGACGCCGGATGTATGCCGATTGTGAGCCCTTCACCTGCGCTCACCGTTGCCCAATCGTTACCGAAGCGATTAGTGAGCTTCAGGCCCAATACCTCGGTGTAGAACCGTATCGACCTGTCCATGTCTTGAACGATGATGGTTGCATTGCCGCCTGAGACCATGATGAGAATCCTCCTTCCAAATCTTGCTCCCGCTGGTTGAGAATGAAAAGGGCCAGTTCATAGGACCACCTATGCAGAAGACAATCACATTTCCGGAGATTTGCCTCGACCGGTCAGCAGGGGCGCACAGCTTGCGAAAGCAGATTGAGAGGCAACTTGCCTTCGCAATCCGGAGCGGCACGTTGCCTTGCAATTGCCGTCTGCCTTCCTCGCGCTTAATGGCCAAATTGCTCCATGTGTCACGAGGTACCATAGTAGATGCCTATGAGGCTTTGCTTGAGACAGGTGTACTCACCGCCCAAGCGGGTTGCGGCATTACCGTTACATCTTCCTTGCCGAGCGTTCCGAACTTCAGCAATCTGAGGAGAACAGCGATAGCGGCACATTTTCCAGCGCGTGTTTGCCAATTTGAAGATTGGGATGGCACCCCGCTCTATCTCAACGTGATCCGCTTACAACCCCTGGTCATCTTTGCAGGACTATAGTGGCGGCTGACAAGAGGAGAGGTGACTCACCACGCATTGCGCAAACGAACGTTTACGCAACGATTCTCCGGCCGCTGGAAATGTTCGCCTTTCGCGTTGCGTAAAGGTATTGCGAGTGGCTCCTCAAAGGCGACAGGTTTTCGCAACAAACCTATCCCCAACAAACCTAAACGTACGATTTTTGACGTTTGGTGTGGCGACCCCCAAAAGCGGCTGGCTATTCCGGGGCGGGTAGAAGAAACCAGACAAACAACAACTATGGGCTGCGAAACGCAAATGTCTTTCTTGTATCGCGTATATACAGGACTGTGCAATCTTCTTGAAGCGAGTTAGAGCATCAGGGGCGGCCTCGTCGACAACCTTAGGGAACGCAAATGCGAACTTCTGTTCTTCTTTTGACCTATCTATTCGTGGCCACTCAACTATCAGGACAAGCGGGATCACCTCGCTTTGCGCAGCCTGTACCAATGCAGGGCGATTCTGCTGTGGACTCTTAAACGATTTACTCGAAACTGCTAAAGAGTGGTCCAATCGAATAGCGCGACGTCAGGCGGACGCAGTGGCTGGTAGAAGACACTACAAATGCCACTCCGCTTGAAACAGCCTGCCAGCCAGCATTCACTGCAGATCCTCTGGCGATAAACCCGCATGAGGCCGTGCGTGCACCGGTAGATCGCAAGCTGAATGGAGCGAGGTACTCGCAGACTACGATCAGCATTGTCACGATGTGATTCGGTTGGATCGTCAAAGCTTTATGACCAAACTCCCTGTTCACTTGTTGAATGCTGAAGATAAGCACAGCTTCATGAAAGATTCTAGTAGGCCGCCTGCTGAATTCGCGGATGGAGATCGGCAGCAGAAGGAACTATGCGATGGAGATCGCCACCAAGCCTCTCGTCATGGCGTCCGAGATTGCCGGGCTCAAACCCCTCTCCGGGTACATCAAGCAGGAGAACCGGGTCGTGCCGGTGAAGTTCGCTTACGTCGCCAAGCGCAGCCTGCAGCTGGAGTTCATCGAGCGGAAGATGACCATCCCGGAGCCCAGGCCGGTGCAGTCGGTTGTCGTGCCGGAGCTTCCGGCAGCCGCGATCCCGACACCCAAGAAAATTGCGGCATCGGCAACAGAAGCGGCGTTGCCGCCTGCGGTTCGGCAGATTGCGGCGGCAGAGCCCGTCGTCTTGCCCGACCTAGAGCTTCCTTTGGTCCCCGAGGCTGCGCCTCTAGCTTCTCCGAAGCTGGAGCCGCGCAAGTCCGCCTTCAAGAATAATGAGGGAACGGCTCGCGAGTGGAAACCTGTGGACTGAGTTAACGACAAGCGCGTGTGACTCAGTTTTCTATGGGCTTGAAGCGAAGTGCGGCCCAAGTACCGTCCACAGCCACAATCGTGACAGCTTTCCAGCCAATTTTTCGGAGCGTCTCTCGCACGAGATCCCTAGACAAACCAGGTGCAAGGCCGGAGCTTACCTTTGGATACGTGATCCAGAGCAATCCGTTTTTATGGCAAACTTTCAGCATCTCGGGTGTTAGCGACTCTAGATCGTTCACGTTGCGGAGAAACAACTGCCTAAAAGCAATCTCTCCTTGCTCTACAGACACGACTTCGGTGCCAGCAGGTAACGGAGCAAGAAGATCAGAATACCCGTCGGGCTCACCGCTGACTAGAAGCCGCATACCCTCCTTGATGCCAAGCTTCTGAGCTAAGCGCATAGGACTCATCGCTGTTTTCCCTTACTGGAGAGCGCAAACTGGTTCCCGTCTGGATCCATGATGAGAGCTGTAGCCCCCCAAGGCTCTTTCTTAGGCTCTTCGGCGAACTGTACCCCTTTGCTCTTGAGAATGGCAGAGGTAGCGAATACATCGTCACACCAGAACGCGATGGACTGAAATTGTCCAATACGGTTCTCATGTCCCTCCGGCGTATACAGAGCTAGACCCGTCTCCGCCCCAGGAATCAGCAACTCGATCCAGCGCTGGCTTGCTGTAAAGGGGCGATCCGTGGCCACTTTGAATCCTAGGTTTTCTGTGTAGAACTTCAGCGCTACGTCCTGATCCCTGACGGGAATACCGACGAAAGTGATGCCTCGAATCATTGAATCCTCCCTTTCCCAAAGGGTACTGGCGCGAGCGGGAGCCTTCAATCAGGTGTTCATAGTTATACTAATAATCGGTACAGCATGGCGCAGATTGATGACTACATTCCCGAAGTTCTTATGCGAGATCTTGTCGGCCACGATAGACGACCTGTCAGCTTTTTGGTTTACCTGTGGCTTGATGTAGAACAAAGCCGACGAGGATCTGCAGTGAAAATCAGCTATCAAGAATTGGCCGAATCGATTGGCATTTCGAAGAGTTCCGCGCAGGTTGCAATCAGTTGGCTTGTTAAACGTAAACTGCTTACGATGAAAAAGGAGACAGCAACAGCTACACCTGCGTACGTTGCTCATCATCCGTGGCGAGGGCCTAAGCAAGAGATATGCTGACGATCTCCAAACCGCGCTCCGGCGGCCAGGCCAGGACGTATCATGCCCTCGAGTTCGCAGCCAAGGAAGCGAATTACTGGAGCCGGGAGCAGCAGGGCCACAGCGAGTGGCAGGGCAAGCTCGCCCAGGAGTGGGGACTCCAAGGGTCGGTTGGGTCAGAACAATTTGCCCGACTGACCGAGGGCCAGCACCCAGATACGCAAGAGCAGATGGTTCGGCATCAGCCGGCAAAGACCTACGAGAACCAGTTCGGAAGAGACTCCCGAATAGTCGGTGACTTAGAGCCTAACCGGTTTGCGATCGACGAAATTTGGCCGGACTGCTCTTATGGCAATTTCAGCGGGTTTGCTGGCAACACTCGTATCGGCATTTATACCCGCAAATCATACTTATCCTTCTGCCTCAGTCGCGGAGAGCAAAAAGATCCTCAGTCGTTAACTATCAGACCAAAGCGCTCATCGATAAGCGTTTTGAACTGCTTTATGAACCCTCCGTCCTGTGAGCCAAACGAAGTTGCAGCATCCATTTATCCACTTCGGCTGCAAACGAAGGTTCACCAAACATTTATCTTGACACCGTCGATGTAGCGAGTATGTTTGTCAAACCGCTAGTATCTGAACGGCTATCTATAAAGCCGCGGGCCCGAACCACCTTTTTCCTAGAAGACCAGTCCATCAGCCTAATCTTCGAGATGCTCAGCTTTGTATAGAGAAAAGCTCGCTTCTGAAGTTTGGCGGCAAAGGGAGACTTGCGTCATGAGCCACAAACGCTTTGACCCGGAGAAGACCTGGGTCGGTATCACGCCGACTTCGTGGTGGAACGACGACTTCCTCGACATCGATATCGGCATCACGTTCGGCCAGTGCGTCAGCGAGATGGCGCTGGCCGGATACGCGGGGTGCAGCGTCGGTCACAAATATCCGACCGACCCGGCTGTGCTGCTCGCGGAGCTTAGCCAGCGCAATTTGCGCGTAAGCGAACCATGGACCAGCACCTATTTCACGGTCAACGACATGCACGACCAGACGGTGGCAAACTTTCGCACGTCGATGCAGTTCATTAAGGCCATGGGCGGTACAGATCTGGTAGTTGCAGAGATCGGCGGATCGAGTCATCCGCTGCCAATTGCTTTATTTGCCAACCGGCGGATTTTTGACGATAGCCATTGGAAGCTTCTTGCTGATGGCCTCAACGAGATCGGGAAGATTGCTGTGAGCGCTGGGATGACGCTGTGCTACCACCACCACATGGGCACGGGCGTGATGACACGCGCCGATGTGGACAAGCTGGCCTCACTTACTGATCCCGACCTAGTACACTTTCTCTTCGATACGGGGCACCTCTATTTTGCCGGTGACGATCCGCTTTACATGGCTCAAGTGTATGCAGAGCGAATCAAGCACGTTCACCTAAAGAATATCCGGCAGACGGTCATGGACCAGGTAGAACCGAAGGGCATGTCGTTTAAGGATGCGATCCTGGCAGATATTTTCACGGTCCCGGGCGATCCGGATGGCTGCATCGATTTCGAACCAATTCTGGAAGTGCTGGCAGATGCCGATTTCAAAGGCTGGCTGATCGTCGAAGCTGAACAGAACCCGGCGCATGCCAACCCACTAAAGTACGCCAAGATGGCCCGCGAGTACCTGCGCAACACGAGTCATATCTGAGACTGAGCGAAAGACGAGCAGTTCCAGTCAAGTTAGAAGTGGGAAACCAGGATGGTGAGTGATGAGCGTTCTTAACCGCGATGTGCTAATCAGTTTTTTCATGTTTACGACGGACCTTCAGCCGGGCAACGCAGCGTACACGCGCACCATTGTCGATCACATGAAGAAGTTGCGCGACATAGGTTACGACGGGTTCGACCTGCCGATTGCGCCGACCGCGACAAGCGATCACAGCAGCGAGATAGATGCCTATAAGCAACTGCGGCAGGCGCTCGATGACGCTCACCTGGAAGACATCAATGTGACGACCAATGTGTTCGCGACGAGGACCTTTGATCCTTCCTCTCCCTCAATGCAGACCCGTGAGCTCGCACTGGGGTATCTCAAATCTCGTGTCGCCATCACGAAGGCGCTGCGCGGCTCGGTGATGGCTGGTCCTGTCGTGCTTCCGTATGCCGTTTTCCCGACGACGGACAGCCCCGTCAATACGCCGATCTGGAGCGACGGCCTACAGGACTGGTTGGTGGACAGGTATCGGAATGCCATGCCAGTGTTGGAGGAACTTGCAAAATACGCTGACGAGGAGGGAGTGAACGTCGCGATCGAGCCCGTGGCGCACTGGGAGACGCCGGCTCCGAATCTCCTTTCTGATCTTCTACCGTTCCTTGACGGCGTGTCTGGCAAGCACGTTGGCGGCTGCGTGGACACCGCTCAGGTCGTCATCGGCAGCGACAATGTCGCCGTCCACACCAGTGCTATAAAGCAACTGATGGACGCTGGGCGGCTTCACTACGTTCATCTCTCAGCTCCCGATCGTGGCGCGCTCAAAGACAGTTGGATTCCTTGGAGTCTATTTTTGAAGCCCGTCTTTGAGGACTTCAAAGGGCCTTATCTCGTGGAGGTGTTCAATGCGATTCCCGCGTTTATCAACTCACTACGCCTCACAAGGCGGAAGTTCTGGATTCCTGGAGAAGACGCACCTGTTGCGGGAACTCCGGATTGTTTCACGGTGGCGAGCGAAGCACTAGCGGAGGTTGAAGTCGAATTTCAACACCTCTCAGAAAGTGGTCACGCAGCTTAGGGCTAAGTCGGTTGTTGGTAAATTCCGCGATCTCATAGGCGTTGCGGAGGTTGTGGCGATACAGACCGGATGTTGTAACAAAGCTTCTTTGACTCAAATGGCCGCGGTGGTTCGAGATTCAGCAGATTAATCATTGTGGTGGAAATGATCGCAACGGTTTCAGTGGTAGCTAACGGCGAGGATGGCGAAAGATGGCATTGATACTTCAATCGAATTCGGCTCCGGGAGGCCCTGGAGTCTCTCCGACCTGGTCCCGCTCGGACAAGGACGGTGTAGGCACTGCCCTCTCCGGTTCGAGCCTTGTCTGGTATACGCTCGCCGGCGGCATCGTGACTGAGGTCTACTATCCCGACGTCGACACCCCGCAGATACGCGATCTGCAGTTGCTGATCACCAACGGCTCGACGTTCTTTCACGACGGCACACGCAACGATACGTATACCTGCGAGGCGATCGATCAAGATGCGCTTGGGTTGCGCTTGACCAAGAGGGCTATCGGTCAGCCTTATTCGCTCACGCAGGACATCATTGGAGAGCCCGGCTCCTCGGTGTTGCTGGTGCGAACGAAGATCAACTGCATGCCAGCATTCCTGCAGAACCTGCATGTCTATGTGCTCGCATCGCCACACCTCGAAGGCTTTGGCGAGAAAAACAATGGCTATGTCGCGCGTACGGCGAGGGGCGCGCGGCTAGTGGCGCACCGCGGCAACACATGGTTGGCAATCGATACCGACTGCGGCTTCCGCAGCACGGGGTGCGGCTTCGTTGGGGTGAACGACGGATGGACGGACATCATTCAGAACCGTCGTCTACAGCAGTTTACTTTTGACTCCGCGCTCGGTGGAAACGTCTCTCTGACGGGCGAAGTTGACCTCAAAGGCAGTTCGGAGTTTGTGCTCGCTCTAGCCTTCGGTCAGGGCGACGAGAACACGCCAAACAGCGCGCTGGTCGCGCTGGCGGAAGCGTTGAGTTATCCCTTCGAGGCGCCAGCTGGGCAATACAGCCACCTGTCGACTTTCCTCAGCCAGTGGAAGAGCACAGCTGCTGCGCGGTTCATTCCCAAACCTACTGCCACGTTCGATAATGCGAAGCTGTTCAACTACAGCCGCAACGTGCTCATGGCGCATGAAGACAAGACGTATGGTGGTGCACTAGTTGCTTCGCTCAGCATTCCCTGGGGACAGGTACAGGGCGATCAGAATGGCGGCTACCACTTGGTTTGGCCTCGGGACATGTCGCAGAGCGCGACCGCCCTTCTGGCTGCGGGCGAATTGGACATGCCATTGCGCGGTCTCATCTATCTCGCGGCTTCGCAGTCGCCGGATGGGAGCTTCCACCAGAAGTTCATGATCAACGGGCAGGTACCACCAAATGTTTACGATGCGCAGCAGTTAGACGAATATTCTTTTCCCGTTATGCTGGCGTACCGACTAAACGCTGCTGGAGCGCTGCAGCAGTTCGATCCACGGCCCATGGTGCTGGCCGCGGCAGGAGCGCTGATCGCACGCGGTCCGATGACGGAGCAGGAGCGGTGGGAAGAGAACGAGGGCTATTCCCCTTCAACCCTCGCTGCGAACATTGCCGCACTCGTATGTGCCGCGTACTTTGCTGCGCAAAACCCGTTGGACCAACCCACGGCGCGGTTTCTTTTGCAGTACGCGGACTTTCTCGAATCGCATCTAGAAGCCTGGACGGTCACCACCGAGGGCACGCTGCTCGCTGGGGTAACTCGTCACTTTATCCGCATGCTTCCCACTAAGGCCAAGGGCGGCGGCGATCCAACCGCCCTGGAAGACCCAAACACGGCCACGATCTTCATTGGCAATCGCGGTGGACTACCACTGCCCGCAAAGGAGGTTGTCGATCCGGGATTTCTTGAGCTTGTCCGCTATGGCATTCGCGCAGGGGGTGACCCTCTGTTTGAGGACTCGCTCAAGGTGGTCGATCACTCCGTTCAGAAGATGTTGCCGCAGGGTCCGTGCTGGCTTCGCTACAGCAACGACGGGTACGGGCAAGAGAACGACGGAAGCCCATTCACCGGCAACGGCGTGGGTCGTCCGTGGCCGCTTCTGGCCGGGGAGCGTGCCCACTACGAACTTGCCGCAGGGAGAGACATCAGCAGCTATCTGAAGGCGATGGAAGGTTTCGCCGGGCCTCGCGGCCTGCTAGCGGAACAGCTGTGGGACGCGGCGGACGTGCCATCTTCGCCGCCCATGGTTCTGGGCCAGCCAGCCGGGTCCGCGATGCCTCTTGCCTGGGCGCATGCGGAGTATATCCGGCTGGTGCGATCTGCATCGGACGGCAAGGTCTTCGACCGGATCGACCTCGTTGAGGACCGTTACCTGCAAAAGCCGAATGCGCTCCAAACCAACCTGCTACAGCCCTACGCGCCGAGCAATTTGGAGGTCTGGAACTTCGTCCGGCAGATCCAGGCGATCCCACGCGGCAAACATCTGCGCATCCCGCTGGCCGGCAACTTCAACCTGCAATGGTCGTCCGATGGATGGGCTACCGCGCAGAGCACACCAGCGATCCCCACAGCTGTCGGCATCTTCTACGCAGACATTCCGACGGACGCAACTACGCTTGGCCCGCTGGTCTTTACCTTCTTCTGGATCTCGTCCGGGACTTGGCAGGGACGCAACTACCAGGTGAACCTGACCTAGTCGAACGACGAGCACTACTTCTTTTCTGGTCATCCGCATTGACCTTCAAACAAAGCCGGGGCCTCACCCATCACTGAACGCACTGTTCTGTCGTCAGGCAGAACCGAAGAGCAAATCTTATGACGACTCTCGAAGAAAAGAACCAGCTGCAACACACGGTAAGCCCGGAAGAAGCATCGCGACGTCCCTACGATGCCGTCATCGTCGGCTCAGGAGTTTCCGGCTCGATCATGGCTCATGAACTGGCAAGCCAGGGTTACGCCGTCCTCGTGCTTGAAGCGGGCCCGGGCCGCGACTTCTCACAAAACGGCTATCAACATTACCTGGAGAACTTCTACTCCAATCCCAGCAAGGACAATAACGCTCCTTTTCTTCCCAACCCAAACGCCGAGATGCCTCGCGGGCCAAACACCGGAAAGTCCGATGCCTACCTGCTGCAGAAGGGGCCGTTCATCTCCGATACGGTATACAGCCGCGTTCTGGGCGGCACCACCGTGCACTGGGAAGCTAAAGCCATACGCATGTTGCGCGAAGACTTCAGCACTCGCACCAACTTCGGCGTAGGCCTGGACTGGCCCATCGGCCTGGATACGCTGATGCCTTACTACCGTCGCGCGGAATATGAGCTGGGTGTCTCCGGCGATGTTGAAGCTCAGAAGCAGCTGGGAACGGAGTTCGACCCCGACTACGTCTACCCTATGGTCGAACTGAAGGCGAGCTACCTGGATGACGTTGTGGCCAAGGGCATCGACGGCCTGACCGTGGACGTGGCTGGCGAGCAACGGCCAATCCACCTGAGCACATTTCCTCAGGCGAAGAATGCCGACCCCAATCCCAAATACGCCAAGTGGAACGAGTGGGATGACAATAAGCCCTACAAGCCGCGCGGTGCGATCAGCTTCCACCAAACCAATGACGGAGAGCGCTGTCAGGGCAATACCAACTGCGTGCCCCTATGCCCGGTGCAGGCGCGTTACGATGCGCGCAAGACCCTGATGGCGGCCATGAGCATGCAAAAGGGACACGTGGACCTGCTTACACAGGCCGTCGCCAGCTGCGTGCACTTCGATCCTGAGACGGGCGCGGTAACGGAGATAGAAGTAAAGATCTACGAGACCCGTGAGTCGACCCAGCATAGGACGGTGCGCTTCAGCGGGCGAATCTTCATCCTTGCGGCGAACGCGGTGGAGAATGCCCGGCTGATGCTCGCCTCGTCAGAGATTACCTTCCATCCGATCAACAGCTTGGTTGGGCGGCATCTGATGGACCATCCGTATCTCCTCTCGTGGGCCCTGTTGAGGCAAAACGCTGGTGTGGGCCGCGGGCCGTCCTGCACCTCGGGCATCTGCGGGTTTCGGCAAGGAACGTTCCGGAAGGACATGGCGTCCTTCGCAGGAGACATCCACAACGATGGCTGGGGTTGGGCTACCGGCTCGCCGACTTCGGACCTCACGGCTGCTGTGGACAGCAATCTCTTCGGCCGCGAACTACGCGATGAACTGATTCGGCGCATCTCAAGGCAACTGCTGCTGGCTTACATGATCGAACTTCCCGCCGATCCCGACAATCGAGTTACGGTCGACCCCCAGTACAAAGACGCGCTCGATAACATGAAGCCGATCTTCAGTCTTAAGTTGCCCGATTACAGCATGAAGACCGCGGAGTACGTCCGGGACCTTTCCAAGAAGATCTTTGACAAGCTTGACGTGGAAAAGGACTTCACAGACTATGACCCTGCCCAGCCAGGCTATGTGACGTACAACGGCGTAGGGTATTCCATTCGCGGTGGAAACCATCTCTCCGGCACGCATGTTATGGGCACGGACGGCAGCAATTCCGTAGTCAATGAAGACCAACACTCGTGGGACCACAGAAACCTCTACATGGTCGGCCCCGGAAGCATGTGCTCGATCGGCTCGTCCAACACCACGCTCACTACGGCCGCATTGGCCTTCAAAGCTGCGGCTTCTGCGATCCAACAACTGAAAACTCTACCTCTCATCCTCGCCAGGACAGCATAGCCATGACCCCTTCCACACCGATCGAAACCGTAGAGCAGCTGAGAGAGTACCTCTACATCGCCATGCAGCTGGAGCATGCTACGATCCCGCCTTATCTGACCGCAGCCTATTCAGCGGACATTGCGAAGAACAGCGCTGCGGTCAAGACCATCATCGCGGTGGCGAGGGAAGAAATGCTGCACCTCACGCTTGCGGCGAATTTGCTCAATGCCATCGGCGGCAAGCCAGATCTTTTGCGCGTTGGGTTTGTGCCGCCCTACCCTTGCCATCTTCCGGATGGCGAAACAGATTTCCAGGTAAGCATTGCCAGCTTGTCGGAAGCAGCGATCAATACCTTTCTTGACATCGAGCGTCCGGCTCCAACGGGGGAGTCTCACAAAGCGTCTACAGTCATTACCAAAGATGGCGATGTCCGATCGGTCGAGGTTTCGTCGACCGGGCTGGCAGTTCACAAGACGGGGTCTCTGTCGAGTGAAGACGGCAGGATCAAATACATCGAGAAAAAGGACTTGCGATCGGATACGAGAGGCCTCGGCCGGGGGCTTCTGCCATCGGTTTCGGTGCAGGGTCCAACGGGCGTGGTCCTGGAGCTTCATTATTGGAGCATCGGCGAATTTTACAACGCGATCCGAAGTGGGTTCGTGCACCTTGCCAGCAAACCGGAGCCGCTTTTCACTGGGGCTGCAAGCAGACAGATCGATCACAAATATTATTTTTCGGCGGGCGGCGATCTCACGGAAATTGACAATCTCAATGCGGCGTTAGGAGCGATTGACCTTATCTCCGCTCAGGGCGAAGGTTATACGGATGAGATATCTGATATGGGCAAAGAACTTGCACACTTTTATCGCTTTGAACAGATCAAGTTGGGCAAGTATTACCAGGCTGGCGATCATCCGCATCATCCCCAGGGGGACACTTTCCCGGTGGACTTCAAGGCTGTACACCAGATCAAACAGGATGCCAAGATAGCCGATTACGCGGCAGACCCAGTGATTGAGGAGAAAGCCCGTCTCTTCAACGGCCTGTACAGGCGCTTCCTGCAAAAGCTGAACAAAGTGTTCAATGGAAGCCCCGATCTGTTCAAGGACTCTTACAAAGATATGTTTCGGATCAAGCAGGAGATGGAATATCTGATCAATAACCCCCTCACGGGTACATCTCTTAGCGCTGCTCCAACGTTTGAAATGACTGAATTTATCGACCCTCCAGAGGAGAGCTAGCTATGGCTTCATTCGATCTATTCCTCAAAATGTCCGAGGAACTCTGCTGCATTCCGGCCTACTACTTGATGGGAACGGGCTTCGGCTCCGTCTACTTTGACAGGGTTCTGACGACAGTAGGAGAAGACACACTGACGAGGTTGTTGGCGGTGTTTGCAGGGCTGCCGGCCTGCTGCCAGACGGCGCGAGAAGCCGCGATTGACGCCGACCTCCTGGGTCACGCTGAGTTTGGTCCTGTCGTGCGCAATACGATGAAACTCTGGTTTGTGGCCACATGGTACCCACTGCCCGATGCATGGCTAAACACCTACAAGCTTTACGGGGACAACACACTGTCGATCCCAACACCGTACGCTTACACGGAGTCTCTATTGGGGCCCGCCGTCGGTGCGCATCCTGCGGGCGCCAAACCAACCGGTCATCAATCCTGGATATCCGCCCCAGACTACCTCCCATTTGCCAGGGCAGTGGCTCCTCTTCAATGCTTCAATGCCGACCAACACTAGAAGGCCTCGCTTCTCTTGCGAGATCTGAATGTCCACCACAAGACATCTGCACAAGACCAAGTCCACCTGACGAAGGCAATCGGAAAGGAATCGATCAATGCCGGAGCAATTGCCAAACCCCATTACCATGGTCGCGAGACACTCGGGCAACATCCGTGTGCACACCTTCGTTGCAGCATTCACAGGGAACAATATTGCGAATGCTAGTCATATCATCGAGAGCCGGAATAAGCTCGTGCTCATTGACGGACAGTTCCTGGCGGACAATGCCAGAGCGTTCAGGGCCTATGCCGACAAGCTTGGAAAGCCGATCGAACGGCTCTACGTTTCTCACCGGCACCCTGACCACTGGTTCGGCTTGGCAACTGCCTTCAGTGACGTGCCGATTTATGCCTTGCAAGAGACGAAAAACTTCATTAAAAACGACGGAGAAGCCTCCAGAGATGACCACTTGATCGTCTTGGGCCCTCAGGCCCCTGCCTCGATTTTGGTCCCAAGCCATGTTGTTGCGCCTGGCGAAGAAGCTATCGACGGCGTGAAGTATGTCTTCAGCGAAGTCATAAATACAGAGATCGACTTCCTCCTGACCATCGGCCTGCCCGAGCTTGGGATCTATATCGCCCAGGACTTGCTCTACAGCGGCACGCATCTTTACCTGACTAAGGACATGCCTCACTGGATTGATGTACTGCAGGAGATGTTGCATCCGGATTCGCATTACGATTTGTTTTTGCCGGGTCATGGCTTTCCAGCGGACAAGTTCGAGGTCGCAAGAAACATCGAGTATCTCGTCGCAGCCCAGCAAGCCTTCAGCGGTGGAATGGGCAAAGCCGACTTCGAGACTTTTCTGACCAGCAGGTATCCGGGGCGACTTTGTCAGGGCATCTTTGACATCTACCTGCCGCGCCTCTTTGACGGCGCTGCGCAGTTCTAGCACTGCGCAACTCACATGCGGGTCAGCCTCGACTCTTCGCCGGGCACACCAAGGGATGATCCAGCCTTTCCTCAGGCCCAGCAGGCTAATGCGAAGCCGCAGAGCCATAGACCAAACTTTCAGGTGTCCGCGCCATCACCCGGCGCAGAGAATGGAGCAAGTCACATGGAACAGCAAACTACAGTCGGGCAGTATCTCGTTGATAGGCTCAAGCAACTCGGTCTGGAGCACCTGTTTTCCATCGCCGGCGATTACTCGATCGATTGGGTGAACAACTATGTTGAACCGAGCACAATCGAAGTCATAGAAGAGGTGAACGAACTCAATGCAGGATATGCCGCTGACGGATATGCCAGATACAAAGGTATCGGAGCCGTTTGTGTCACTTACTCCGCAGGGTCCTTGTGTGCGACAAACCCGATCGCGGGCGCCTACGTCGAAAAGGTTCCGATCGTCCTGATCAACGGCGCACCGAGTGTTGCCAAGACACTCGAGTTTGAGCAGACGGGTTTCAGCGCACATCATTTCATCAGTGGGCGCGAAACAGACCTCCAGGTTTTCGAGTACATTACGGCGGCAGCTGTGCGGATTGACAACCCCGGTCTTGCACCGATGCTGATCGATTATGCGCTTACCCAATGCATCACGGAAAGACGCCCCGTATACATCGAACTTCTCGAGGATATGGTGGACCTCAACTGCCAGCCACCCAATGGTCGGCTAGCTCCCGCCAGGACGTTGTCCGATCCCACGAACCGCGCGAACTCTGTGACGACGATAAAAGAGGCACTGGCAAAGGCCGAGAGGCCACTGATCTGGATCGGAGTTGAGATCGACCGGTATCGCTTGCACGAGAATGCGGCCAGACTCCTTGAGATGCTGAATATACCGTATGTTACCGAGCTTATGAGTAAGGCTTTGTTCTCCGAAAACGATCCGCTGTTTGCGGGTGTATTCGACGGCCGATCATCCTCTGCCGCGGTTCAAGAACTGGTCAAAGGTGCCGACTTTGTGCTGGCTTTAGGGGTTTGGCTAACAGACATCAATGACCTGGGTTGGACTCACGACTTCAACAAAACGGCCTTCGCTTCGTGGGACACGATCAAGTACGGTACATATTTCAGCCCGCAGGTTGCGCTAGAGCACCTCATTGAGGACCTGATCGCGACAGCAAAACCGCGTGCAGCGCTGTCACCTCCAGCGAAGCCGGGTAGCACGGCGCCCGACGTGAGTCCGACCGATGAAATCACTTACCAAGGCTTCTACGATTTCATCCCTGCCTATGTCGATGAGAAGACGATCCTGGGCAGCGATGCGAGTATGAATTATTTCGGAAGCCTGCTGCTGAAAGTACCCAGACCCCGAGGATTCGTCATCCAAGCCTCGTACTCCGCCATAGGTTATATCGGGCCTGCCGCAACCGGCATTTGCCTCGCTAATCACGGCGAACAGAGGGTGATGGTCTTTTCCGGTGATGGCGGATTCCAAATGAGCGCTCAGTGCCTTTCGACGCAGACTCGATTCAACCTAAACCCGATCATTTTTGTGATCGAAAATGGTGTCTACGGAGTAGAGCAGTGGCTCGCAGACGCTTCGGTCTTCAGTAGCACGAAACCATTCTATAAATCGTGCCTCCTGCACCGGTGGGAGTACAGTAAGCTGGCAGATGTCTTCGGCTGTCGTGGCTGGAAGGTCAGCACCTATGGTGCCCTGAAGACTGCAATCACCGAGGCCTTGGCAAATGTAAGCAGCCCGTCAATCATTCACGTCGTGGTGCCAGACAAGTCCATCCCAACCAATGCCGAATGGAAAGAAGATTTGTAAATCTGTCGCGGGGTATATGCCTAAGCCACACTCTGCCCTGTGTCTGGAATGAGCTTCACGTTCATGATCGGGTTTATTGACTGGCTTCGTCTTCTCCCTTACGGCCCATGAAGACGTCACCATGCCACGCTTGCGGCGTGGCATGGTTCTTTGCCTTTGCTCGCTGATCTTGACCTTTGTCTGCGGATGCAAACAGGCACCTTGGAAATCCCTGATCCCGCAGTACTGTTATTTGGAGAATTATTTGTCGTAGGATCTTTTGACCGTTATTTGTCGTAAGCTCACGCTATGAGAGTTGGCAGACCTGCCGGAAGATCTACGAGAGCAGGCCATGTCGAGATGCCCCCTGGGGTCGCGCTTCCCGATGCGTCTCTTACTCCGGAGGTCCTTGCTGCCATTATCCGCATGACCGGTGGCAATTTCCGGTTACTCAATCGCTTGCTCACTCAGATCGAGCGTGTCGTTCGAATCAATCAGGCTCAAAACGTCTCACTCGACATTGTCGACGCTGCCAGGGAAAGCCTCGTCATCGGACAAGCATAACCGCGGCGGAGGCTCTTCCAAGAATGAATATCACCCAAATATCTACGACAAATAATTCTCAAGACAACATAGCTGGCGCTGACGAAGTCCTGGTCGCTTACCTGGTGATCGGCACTTGAGCG
>CAZZXL010000114.1:0-16622 GCA_964658035.1 uncultured Acetobacteraceae bacterium | reverse complement strand
ATGGCGTAGGATCTGGAACGGAGTGACAGTTGAGTCCTGGTAACAACGAGGTACCGAGCCTAAAAAGCGCAGCTGCGGGTTACGGCTGGCTCTTCACTCTTATCCTTCTGCTCTACTGCGCCTGGGTGCTCTCGCTGCCGCTCTTTCCCACGCAGGATGGACCCGTCCACCTTTATCTAGCCACGATCTTCAAGGGTCTTCTTAGTCACTCAGCGGGCATTTACGACAAGTATTACTTTATTCGCCATTATCTTCCGCCCTATAGCTTCCATTACTATCTTTTGGTTGGACTGATGCATTTCATCTCTCCGCTACTGGCGGAGAAGCTCTTCGTTTGCCTAATCCTTATTTCTTTTTCCTGCGGCTTCCGTTTTCTGGCGATCGAGATTGGTTCAAACGGCCCGGTCTTCTCGCTCTTTGCACTTTGCCTGCTGCTCAACTGGTCGCTGGCAATGGGATTCGAAAACTATCTTTTCTCTCTCAGTATGGCATTCTGGGCGCTTGGGCTCTGGATGCGCGTGCGCATCAATCCCGCCGTGGGCATGAGGATTATTTTTCTACTCATCCTAGGCCTCATGGCACTCACGCACCCCGTGCCTGTAGCCATTGTTCTTGGCTTTGCCGGGCTCGATCTCGTCCTGGTGCTGCTCAGTAGATTTTCTGAACCAATCCAAGCTTCCCGGCGCAAGTATTTCCTGCGCGATCTACTTACTCTGCTCGCAGCGTCCTCGACCCTTCTCTATATCTCACACTTCACCGAAAAGCGCAGAACTGCTGACAATCTGCGCAACACGATTCACCCATTTGCAGAGTTTCGCTCCTTCTATGGTCACCTTGAAGGCATCCGCTACTTCAACGGGCCGGATCTACGCGTCCACATCTATAGCGTGGCAGTTTATCTCTTATTGTTGATCGCTTCTGCCGTGGCCCTGCTGCGCACCCGCCACAGTTCGCCCGGCGCGCTGCCCTGGCGCATCGCGTTCGCTTCTTTCCTGTTCGTAATGCCCGGCGTTCCCATGGACATCAACGGTTCGCACATGTTCGCGACGCGCCTCGTCTCACTGGTGTGGCTTGCCGGCTTTGCAGCCGCCAGTGGAGCAGAACGTCTACCACGCGTTATCGAACTGTACCTTGTTTGCTTTGCCGCAATTGTGTCTTTGGGCATTCTTGGTCTTGCTCATCGAGAGGTCAGTAGCGAGGCGCGCCAGATCGCGGAGATTACGACTGCTCCCGTGGCCCAACAAAATAAACTTGGCTTGCTGCTGCCGGGCCTTGAGCACCACGTCTCGCCGAACTATGACTTCGTGGTCGATCCATTTGTGTGGGCAGGTGTTCACTACTTCCGCCAAGGCCACGATGTGCTCCTGAACACGCCGTGGATGGACATCCCCATCCTGCCGGCAAATGCAAAGCCAGCGCTTGGCCTGCAGGCATTTGACCCAGCCACGCTTGAGTTCTACTACGAGTTGCGCAAGCACATTGAAGACGGCGATCCTGTCGCCCTCAAACTGCTTGCGCGTGCAGAGTTCATCCTGTTTGCGACGGGCGGCCAGCCGGTGAATGAGCAGGCCGTCCAGCACATCCTTCAGGCCGAGCCAAAATCAGAATGGTCCTGCGCGCCGACAACCTCGTGGACAGAAATCTGTGAGAGGAAGACGCCCGTCTTCGCTGGTATCCGCCAAAATGATTGAATCGACCATGCCGAAAACAGTCTTGGATGCAATAAGGCCGAAGGCCGGTCCTCTTAAAGGCCTGAGCCTCTGGCTCCTGGCATTGATTACCGGATGCTTCTGCGTCTTCGTCTTATCTCTGCCTGTCTTTCCTTCAGAAGACGGTCCCATCCACTTATACTTCGCCACCGTGCTCGGCCATCTGCTTAGCCATAGCTCGCCTTTGTATGCGCAGTACTACTACATCCATCACTTTCTGCCGCCCTACAGCCTGCACTACTACCTGTTGATTGTCTTGATGAAAGTAGTGTCTGCCACTACCGCGGAGAAACTGTTTGTCTGCCTCATCATGACCAACCTGGCTTTCGGCTTCCGTTACCTGGCCACAGGTATCGGGCAGGCCGGGGAAGTTCTATCCCTGTTGATCGTGGTACTGTTGTTCAACTGGCCTTTAGGCATGGGATTTGAGAACTTCTCTCTTTCGCTCGGCATGGCTTGCTGGGCGCTGGGCATGTGGGCCCGCCTCCGTGATCCTTCCATCACTCGCCCGTTCCGCTATCGCATCCGCTTTGTGCTGCTGCTGGCACTCATGACGCTGACGCATCCTGTTCCCGTAATCTTTGCCGTAGGCTTTGCGATCTTTGACCTTGCTCTCAGCACCCTGGCCTCGGGAATCTGGCATGCGCTGGCAGGTGGATGGAAACGTCGCCTGCAAGACATGCTGACGCTTTTTCTTGGCGCAAGCTGCCTGGGCTACATCAGTTTCTATACGGACAACAAGAGATCGATCGCGGAAGCGCCGCGTCACCTGGTGCCGCTCGCGGAACTTATCCACTATTCCAAGCTGTACGGCATAGCCTTCTTTGGCGGGAGCAGCGGCGGCGTTGCCCTCTACCACTACTGCTTGTACCTCGTGCTTCTTGTGGGCGTTGTCTTTGCCCTGTTCGCGGCAGCCAGGCAGCTTCGCCTGCGGGCATGGTCAACGCAACTCAGCTGGACGGCGGCCTTCCTGCTTTTCGCTCCCGCGCTCTGTATCCTGCCCCCTGACATGAACGGTTCCCACTTCTTTGCCGAGCGGCTCGTCATCTTTATCTGGCTGGCCGTGCTGGCCGCCGCCAGTGGGCATTCTGAACTTTCCCGTAAGATTTCGGCAGCCATTGCGGTTGCGGCGACATTGATCGCGGTACTCGTCCTCTCGCTGGGACAGGCCTATCTGCGGCCACAGGCCCATCAGCTTGCCAAACTGAACGCCGCGCCTCGTATCCACCAGCAGGTCGGCCTCCTGTTGCCCGGAAACGTCCAGCAATACGACTTCAAGCAGCCGCTCAACTTTTATCCCATGATGTGGGCCGGCACCTACTACTTCCGTCAGAGTGGGTCCGTCCTCTTGAATACCCCATGGATGGATCTGCCGATCATGCCTCTCGGTGCCCGTCCCCCTTTGCTCACCGGTACTCTGCCCATGCTCCTGCTCGAGAGCTACCAGGATCTGCGCACCCAGCTGCTATCTTCAGCCCAGGTCCGCGCCATTACCTTGCCGCGGGCCGATTTCATCGTCTTCAGCGGACCGGCGGACGAGCCTGATCCTTCTTCCGTCAAATCCGTAGTGGACCTGCCGGTTGGCCATCCATGGGCATGCACCGCCGCATCCGCGTTCATGCTGTGCCGGCGATAGCTTTCAACGGGAGCCCTGTCCAGCCGCTTCACGGTCTAGTATCCTCAGAGGTTGCGGGAGCTCCTTGTGCTGCGAACCTTGATAACCTCGATCCTTTGTCTCTTCGCGCTCTGTCCTCCAAACCTCCCTGCCGCGAATGCCCAGGCCGCCGCCCCCGCCGCGCCGGTACCGCAGCAGGGCATGGCCGGCTCGAACACCGGTGGCAACTTTGCCCCGGTCCTCGACGCAGAAAAGCGTCCCATCACTGCCGGTGGCTTCGTCGATGCAGGGCCGATCGTTTTTCAGGACATCGCCAAGTCTGCGGGACTCACTACCTGGACCCACAAATCCGGCACGACCGGCAAAGTCTACATCCTCGAGACAGTCGGTTCAGGCGTTGCACTTTTCGATTACGACAACGACGGCTGGCTCGATATCTACCTGGTAAACGGTTCGACCTACGAAGCCATGCAGGGTAAGGGGCCCCCGCCACGCGCCGCCCTCTTTCACAATAATCACGACGGCACCTTCACCGACGTAACGGCGAAAGCAGGCGTAGCGAACGAACGCTGGGGGATCGGCGTCGCAGTCGGCGACTACGACAACGACGGCTGGCCCGACCTCTACGTCACCAACTACGGCAAGAACCGCCTCTACCACAACAACCACGACGGTACCTTTACTGACGTTGCCGAAAAAGCCGGCGTGACCCTGGGCGGATGGTCTTCCGGCCCTACCTTTGGCGACTATGACGGTGACGGCAAACTCGACCTCTTCATCCCCGGCTACGTCCACTATGACAATAACCAGCCGCCCATGCCTGGTACCACGTCCGGCGCGGCGGCTACCCTGTGCCAGTTTCGCGGCGCTCCCGTAATGTGCGGTCCGCGCGGCCTGGTCGGGGAGCATGACCATCTCTTTCATAACAACGGCGATGGCACCTTTACAGACGTCAGCGAGAAAGCCGGCGTCAGCGATGCCAATGCCTACTACGGACTGGCAAGCGTTTTCGTTGACCTGAACAATGATGGCAAAGTCGACCTGGTGGTGACCGACGACTCGACGCCAAATTATCTCTACATCAACAAGGGCGGCGGCAAGTTCGAAGACGACAGCTACGCCTCAGGCTATGCCCTGAACGAGAATGGTCGCGAAACGGCCTCCATGGGCGTCGCAGTGGGCGATTACCAGAACAATGGCCTGCTCGACCTCTACAACACCACCTTCTCTGATGATTACGACGTTCTCTACCACAATGACGGGGACGCCAACTTTACTGACGTCAGCTACCAGGCCGGCATCGCCGAAACCACCATTCCTTTCCTGGCCTGGGGCGATGGCTTTCTTGACTACGACAACGATGGCTGGAAAGACATATTTGTCGCCAACGGCCACGTCTATCCGTCCGTGGATAGGAACGACTGGGGCACCACCTTTGCCGAGCGTCCGCTGCTCTTCCACAACCTGCTGGGCAAGAAGTTCGAGCCGGTTGCCCCGGTCAAAGGCACCGGCCTGGCCATCGTCGTTCCCGGGCGCGGCGCTGCCTTCGGCGACCTCTTCAACGATGGCAAGATCGATGTCGTCATGAACAACATGGACACCGTGCCTGCCCTTCTACGCAACGTGAATGCCGACAAGCATCATTGGGTCGAAGTGAAGCTGGTCGGCGGTGCGAAGAGTCCGCGAGATGCTGTGGGCGCCACTGTTTACCTGAAAACCGGCACTACGCGCCACCGCGAAGACGTGATGAGCGGCGGCAGCTATGCTTCATCCAGTGATCAACGGCTCCACTTCGGGATCGGTGACAGCACCAGTGTGGATGAACTGGAAATCCACTGGCCCAGCGGTGCCGTTGAAAAGCTTAACCTGCCGGCAGTCGACACCATCTATACCATCGAAGAAGGTAAGGGCCTTACCGCCAGAATGGCCTCCGTAGCCAAAAAATAATTCAGCGGGAGGGCTTCTTGGTGGGCAGCTTCTTACGCGCGCCACGCTTCGCTAACGGCTCTTTCATCTTGACGCGAACGGCCGTAGTATCACGGACTACCAGCTCCGGCTGCACCAGGTACTCTGCTCCCCGAGCACCCGGTTCGCGATTCGCAGAGAACAGGGCATGGAAGGCCCGATCGGCAATGGAAGCTCTCGATAGCCTCACCGTCGTCAGCGGTGGGTAAAGGGCCGCACTGATCTCAATATCGTCGAAGCCGATCACAGAAATATCCTTTGGCACGCCCAGGCCATGCTGATGAATGGAGCCGATAGCGCCAATTGCCGTCAGGTCATTCGACGCCAGGATCGCCGTTGGCAGGGACGTCAGCTGCAACAACTCTTCCATCGCCATCCGGCCGCCGTCGATGCGGTGGTTGCCTTCAACAATCAGTTCCTTCCGCAGCGCGATTCCTGCCCGCCGCATCGAATCAAGAAAGGCTTCCCGACGTGTGCGCGCCGATGGCAGAGACATTGGCCCACTGATGAAGCCGATGCGCTCGTGCCCCAGTGAGACCAGGTGGTCCACCGCTTCATCGACTCCCTTGGAGTAGTTCACCAATACGTTGCTGGTATCCGCGCCCACGGTGCCGGTATCCAGAAATACCAGCGGAATGCCATTGCTTTTAAGCCGTTCCAGCAGTTGCGGCTCAAGTTCAGAGGTCATGATGGCTACGCCATCAACCTTGCGCTCGAGCATGCGCTGCACGCAGAGTTCGGCACGGTCAGCTTTGTAGCTGGTGTTACTCACGATCACTTCCAGGCCGTGCAGGACTGCCGTATCCTCAAAGCTCTTGACCAGCTCCGGAAAAAAAGGATTGCAGATGTCAGAAATGATCAGGCCGTACAGGCGGCTCCGTCCCGAACCGAGTGCCCGTGCGTTGGTATTTGGAAAATAATGCAGCGCTTCAATGGCCCGGCGGACGCGTTCGGCAGTCTTCGCCTTCACCTTGTCCGAGCCATTGATGGTGCGTGATACCGTCGCGGTAGAAACCTGGGCGCGCCTGGCAACCTCTTGAATATTCATGCTGAGCACTTGGTCCGGATCATTACGCTCTAAGTGAACTGAGAATACACGGAAAAGTCGACAACTTAGCTGATCGAAGCAGCGCTTACCCGACTGTTGACCAAGGTGCTGTGCTGTTGTTACACATGTAATCGATTACAATAATGGTAGAGGTCTATCTCGATCTATGACGCCGCCTGCCCTGTCCTTCCCCCACCGCCGGTTCAATCCTCTTCGTGGAGATTGGGTGCTGGTTTCGCCGCATCGCACGCAACGGCCCTGGCAGGGCGAGGTCTCAAAAACGGACACCACCCCGGCCATTCACTATGATCCGGCCTGCTACCTGTGCCCCGGCAATACGCGCGCCGGTGGTCACCAGACTCCTCCATATTCCAGTGTCTATGTCTTCGAGAATGACTACGCCGCGCTGCTGCCCGATTCGCCGGCGCCTCCTCAACAGGATGCTGACCCACTCTTGCTGGCCCAGCAGGAACGCGGAAGCTGTCGCGTGCTGTGTTTTCATCCAGACCACAGTCTCACCCTGCCGCGCATGCAACTTGCTGAAATCGAACGCGTAGTCGAGGCATGGTCCGCGCAGTCGAGTGAACTGAGCGCCCAGCCAAATGTCGGCTATGTGCAGATTTTCGAGAACCGTGGCGCCATGATGGGCGCCAGCAATCCTCATCCGCACTGCCAGATCTGGGCGACTGAGCATGTTCCCGATGAGCCTGCCACGGAATCGCGGAACCTCGCCGCTTACCACGCGAAGCATGGCAGTTGCCTGCTCTGCGATTACCTCAAAACCGAGCTAAAGCAGCAGCAGCGCATCGTCTGCCAGAATGACGAGTTTGTTGCCCTGGTACCGTTCTGGGCGGTCTGGCCGTTTGAAACGATCGTGCTGAGCCGGCAGCACATAGCCTCTATCGACGTATTTACGCCCGCTCTCACGCGAGGCCTGGCTGACCTTTTGAAGCAGGTCACCACCCGCTACGACAACCTGTTTTCCGTCAGTTTTCCTTACACTATGGGCTTTCACCAGCAGCCCGCAGACGGCAGGCCGCATCCCGAATGGCATTTTCATGCTCATTTCTATCCGCCGCTGTTACGTTCCGCCACGGTAAGAAAATTTATGGTGGGTTTTGAGATGCTCGGCATGCCCCAACGCGACATTACGGCCGAATCCGCTGCAGAACGCCTGGCAGCACTTCCGTCCGAGCACTACACACTGGCCGCGGCTGCTGGCCATGAGTGAACTCTCCCCGACGAGGGCGGCGGCCGTCGATTTAGCGGCGGCCGTTCCACCTGAGGAGCGCCTGGCGCTGGAAAACGCTCAGTTGCGGGTGACGCTCTGGCCGCGAATGGGCGGGAAAGTTGTCTCTCTAATAGCCAAAGCGGAAAGCGGTGATCACGAGCTTCTGCATCCTCCACTGCATGCCTATACGACCGCGAGTGACTCGTCGGGATTCGAACTCTCCGATGCAGGTGGGTGGGATGAATGTCTTCCCTCTGTCGCCGCCTGTACCGCTCATGGCGCGATGATCCCGGACCACGGCGATGTCTGGCGGCGACCATGGCGAGCCTCTTCTGATGGCACATCGCTCACTGCATCCGTCGATGCCTTCAGCGTTCCTGTCCACTTCTCCAAGCGGCTTTCTCTCAGCAACTCGACCCTCCTCACCGAGTATTCCGCCCAGAACCCGACCGCGCATGTGGCAGAGTTTCTTTGGTCCGCCCACCCGCTTTTTCAGGTGGAAGAAGGCGACCGCATTGTCCTGCCCGGCAATGTGGCCGACGTCCATGTGGAAGGCTCGACCATCAATTCGCTGGCGCGGGAAGACGGGCGCTGTGCGTGGCCGATGGCCGATTCCTCCGCGGGGTCCTGGATCGACTTGAGCCAGGTGGGTCCTCTTGACGGAACAACTGCCCACAAGCTCTTCGCCGGGCCGTTGACGAACGGCTGGTGCGGCCTGTATCGCAGCAAACTGCAACTTGGCATCCTGGTACAGTTCGATCCAAGGCTCACGCCATATGCCGGTCTGTGGATCAGCCACGGCCAGTGGCCTGCCGGCGGTAAGCACCGCCAGTATACGGTCGCCCTGGAGCCAACCTTCGCACCCTGCGATGCCCTGGACAAGGCATCGATCACGGGTCGCTCGATGGTGCTCGCGCCGGGCAGAACGTTTTCATGGCCGCTTCACCTTTCGGTAGCACAATCTGTTACGTATGAGAGTTTCCTTGCAGCGGCGCAGGCTTCCGCTGGATCTTTCACGCTCGATCACTAAGGTAGGTTTTCGCAATGCAGGCATCCGGAACGGCCCACGCCAGCAACATGGATCCACGTGACCTCGTCATCAAGCATCAGCAGCGCTGCGGCGCCGCGGGCGAGGTCTTTCGCGCACCCGGCCGCGTTAACCTAATCGGCGAGCATACGGATTACAGCGGCGGCCTCATCCTTCCGGCTGCGATCGACTTTTCGACACTCGCGGTAGTCAGCCCGCGCGAAGACCGGCAATGTGTCATTTACTCCGAGAATTTCTCGAAGCAGGTAGTCGCCAATCTTGACCAGTTCCCAGCGAAGGGCACTGGCGACTGGAGTGATTATCCGCTTGGCGTCGCAGCCGTCCTGCAGGAGAAGGGCATTGATTTACCAGGTTTCGATATCACCATCGTCGGCAACGTACCGCTCGGCGCAGGCCTCAGTTCATCGGCGTCGATTGAAGTCGCGACTGCCTTCGCGCTATTATCCCTGACCAGGCGGCAGGTACCGCTTGAAGAAATCGCATTGCTTTGCCAGCGCGCTGAAAATACATTTGTCGGTGCCAACTGCGGCATCATGGACCAGTTCATTGCCTGCTTCGGCGAAAAAGACCACGCTGTACTGGTCGACACCCGCTCCCTCGGCCACACTCCTGTGCCCATCCCGTCGAATGTGCAGATCGTCATCTGTAATTCCATGGTCAAGCATTCGCATGCGGGTGGCGAATACAACACGCGCCGCGCAGAAGTGGATGAAGGCAGCCGCATTCTGCGCGAACACAATGCAAACTTGCATGAACTGCGTGATGCCACCATTGCTGATCTCGAAAGCATTTGCCGCCAGATGCCGGACAACGTCTTCCGTCGCTGCCGTCACATCATCACAGAGAATGATCGGGTCGAGCAGACCGTCGCGGCATTCAAAGTTGGCGACCTGGCAAAGGTTGGCCGGTTGATGGCCGAAGCACACGCCAGTTATCGAGACGACTTCCGGGCAAGTGTCCCCGAGGTCGAAGTCTTGATTGAACTGGCAGGAAAGCAGCCCGGCCTCATTGGCGCACGTCTGACGGGGGGCGGCTTCGGCGGCTGTACTGTCAACCTGGTCGAAGCCGAGTACGCCGAAGCCTTCAGCACGGCAGTCCATCATGGCTATCAGGAACGGCTGCAGATTGATGCTGAAATCTACCGTTGTCATGCGTCAGCCGGTGCAGGGCCGGTCGCCCAGCCCTTCATCGTCTAGCCGAAACTCAATCGTTCGGGATGGGCTGCAGCATGACCGTACGTCCCGTCTTCGCTGACTCACGCGCTGCCGCAAGAATCTGCACGACCACCACGTTGGTCTCGATACCACCCAACGAGTGGTCGACGTTCTTATGTCCATTCACCACAGAAACCAGGTAGTGGATTGGATCGTCTTCGGGCGCACTCAGCGGCGGGGCGGCCATCTCCTGGTCCTGCTCATCGCCCGCATAGCGCATGCGCAGATGGTCCCTCTTCACCGTGAATGCAGTGCCTGTCTTCCCGTAGACCTGCATATCCTTGATGTCGAATGGCCAGTTCCACGAGCCCTCGAGAATCGCCTGGGCATGGGGATACTGCACAATCACGGTCGCATCGTCATCGACCTTCGGATAGACGTTCGGCTTGATCGTCTGCAGCTTAGCGGTCACGCTCTGTGGCGCTTCGCCCTTCATCATCACTGTTGCCAGGTCGGCCCCGTAGCAGCCGAAATCAAAGAGCGCGCCCGCACCATTCTGCTGCGGATCCGATAACCATTTGAGAAATTCCGGCTGCACACCTATCTCTTTTGGTCCCTTGTGACCATCATGAAAAACCATCTTCCACACACTGCCGAGCTTTCCGTCTTCAGCTTCTTTTAGTGCTTCATTGTTGCTGGAGTACCAGGTGGTCTCATAGTTCACCAAGACCTGGATGTGGTGCTCGCGCGCGGCCTTGCGAATCGCCAGCGCATCGTCGAGGGTGGTCGCCAGCGGCTTTTCCACCATCACGTTGACGCCATAGGCCGCGGCATCCTGGATGATGCGGCGATGCTCGGCTGTCGCCGTATACACCCAAAGCGCCGCCGGATGCTGTTTCTCGACCACTTCATTGATCGTCGAATAAAACGGCGTATTGTCCAGGTGATACTGCGCCTTGTATTTCCCGGCGAGCGTCGCGTCGGGCTCCACGATACCGACCAAGTGAATTTCAGGATGCGAAGCAAGCTGCGGCAGAAATCCAGCTACGTGGCCATGGGTCAATCCAACAATCGCGACGCGCAACGGCGTTCCATTCTGCGCACTTGCGGTCAAGGTGGCAAAGAGAACTGTGCCGGCAACAGCGAGCAGCATACGAACATTTCGCATCAACAATCGGGCCTCCGAAGACAACCAGAAAATACTACTTGAAGCCGGCATAGATGCGGCTGTTTGCCGCTTAAAGCAGCAGACCTCTTACAATGGTGGCCTATGCTGCCGGAACCGAACATACAACGCCAGTACCTCCGAACCGGCAGCTTCCTCGCCGGTCTGCTGCTCCTGTTGTTCGCGGTGTATTTCCACTCTTGCGCGCAGCAGCCGGCGCCGGTTATCGCCGTCGACCATGGGTCGAATGCAGCCGCGCAGCAGGCCAAGCACTATGTTGTCCTGGTTTCCCTCGACGGCTTCCGCTACGACTACGCGAAAAAGTATGAGGCGAAGCATATCCTCGCGCTCGCCAAAGCGGGGGCGTCCGCGCCAGATGGCATGATTCCTGCCTATCCCTCGGTCACGTTTCCCAACCATTACACACTGGTCACAGGCCTCTATCCGGAACATCACGGCATCGTTGCCATGACCTTCTACGATCCAGCGCGCAAACAGAAATATGCCTTCAACGATCCCGCTACTGCCACCGATGGAAGCTGGTATGGCGGTGTGCCTCTATGGTCGCTTGCAGAAAAGCAGGGCATGCGTTCAGCGTGCTTTTTCTGGCCCGGTTCAGAAGCAGAGATCGCCGGAGAGCGACCCAGTTATTACCTGAAGTATGACGATGCGTTTCCCGATGAAAAGCGCATTGACCAGGTGCTCGCCTGGCTTGACCTGCCGGAAGCGCAGAGGCCGCACTTCATCACGCTTTACTACTCGAATGTGGATCACGCCGGGCACAAGTTTGGCCCGAATGCGCCGGAGACCCGCGACGCTGTCCGCCACGTCGACACGCTGATGGGCGAACTGAGCCAGCGCCTGGAAAAGACACACCTGCCGGTCGACCTCATCATCGTTTCTGATCATGGGATGGAAACGGAAAAAGGTCCCTGGATCGACCTCGACAAATTCGCCGACCTGAAAGACGTTACGACTTCCGGCTCTCTCCTCTACGCACCGTCAGAAGCGGCGACCGAACATGCGTATCAGCAGCTAAAAAGTGCGAGCGGCGATTTCAAGGTCTATCGCCGCGCCCATGTTCCGGCTGTCCTTGACTACGACCAGAATGCGCGCGAAGGCGATCCCATTATCGTGCCGACCGGCCCCTACGCGATCCGGGCACATGCTCCTGACAACCCGTTGAAAGACTTTCCGCCCAACAAAGGGTCGCACGGGTTTGACCCGAGTGACATGCCAACCATGCGCGCCATTTTCTATGCGGAAGGGCCGGATATTCGCAAGGGCGTGACCCTTCGACCATTTGAAAACGTCAATCTCTACCCCTTCATCGCGCAACTGCTGCAACTGGATGCGCCGCCCAGCGACGGCAAATTAAGTGTGCTCGAAGGTGTCTTAAAAACCCCGCCCGCGGAGCCGGCGCCCTAGCCGTTATCATCGACCATGGCTTATTACCTCGGGTTTGATGCCGGCGGAACGCGCACCGACGGCGTCCTCGCCAATGAGACGACTATCCTTGCACGCGCCAGCAGTGGCAGCGTCAAACTACTGCGGGTTTCTCCGGAACAGGCAGAAGCCAATCTTCGCTTCGTCATCGACACGCTCTTCCAGAAAACCGGGCTGCTCCCCGAGCAGGTGAAGGCAGTTTGCATCGGCATCGCCGGTTATACCGTACCGGCCGTTACAGATTGGGTAGAACGCACGCTCGCAAAAATTCTCGGTGGCATGCAAACCATCTGCGTCGCCGGCGACGTCGAAATCGCTCTCGATGCCGCGTTCCCGAGTGCGCCCGGCGTGCTGATCATCGCCGGTACCGGGTCAAACTTTCTGGGCCGCACTTCGACCGGAGCACTCATCAATGTTGGCGGCTGGGGGCCGCTGCTGGGCGATGAAGGCTCAGGCTACTGGATCGGCAGCGCCGCCATCCGCGCAGCCCTGCGCGCGCGAGACCGTGGCGAGCCCACCTACCTGCTCGACAAAATCTGTGCGCACTGGGGCTGTCGCGACTTGAACCACCTGATTGAAATAGCCCATGCCAATCCAGCGCCGGACTTCGCCAACCTGGCGCCTGTCGTCGCCGCCGCCGAAGAGTCAGGCGACGTATTGGCAGCCAGCGTCCTGCAGGCTGCCGGCCGCATGCTGGGGCAGGATGCGATCCTCATCTTCCGCCGCATCCGCGCCTCCGAGCCGGAGGGCGCACCCATTCCCGGCATCGCTTTTACCGGTAGCATCCTTCGCCACATTGCACCGGTGCGCATCGCGATGATCGACGAGATTCAGCGTCATCTGCCGCCAGTCAAAATCGTTCCGGAAGCAGTCGATCCACTGGAGGGGGCAATCTGGCGCGCCCGGCGTTGCACGCCCGGCGAGTATTGATGGCAGTCGCCGCACCGCTTACATCCGCTCGCAAGAAGGCAACAAGCACGAGTGGGCAACGCAAGATCGGCGTCCATCTGAGTACGGCGGGCGGCACCTTCAAAGCTGCTGAGCGCGCCCATGCCATTGGCGCCGATACCTTCCAGATTTTTTCATCTAGCCCGCGCACCTGGCGCGCGACCACGCCCCATGCCGACCATTGCACCCAGATGCGTCTACTCCGCGACCGGTATGGCATCAAACCGGCCGTGATCCACACCAGCTACCTGGTGAATCTAGCGAGCGTCACGGACGAATTCCGGGAGAAATCCATTGTTGCCTTTCGCGGAGAAGTGGAGCGCGCCCTCGCCCTCGGCGCCGAGTATCTCGTGCTCCATCCCGGCTCGTGGAAAGGTCTGACCCGCGAGCAGGGTCTGCAGCGTGCCGCCGACGGCATTCGGCGCGCGCTTGAAGGACTTACCTGGCAGGATTGCGACTTCAAAATACTGATCGAGAACACCGCCGGCAGTGAATTCTCGCTTGGCGGCAGCTTTGAGCAGGTAGGGGAATTGATCGAAACCCTGCGCCCTTACGCCCCGGTCGGCGCCTGCCTCGACACCTGCCACACCCACGTCGCCGGCTATGACATTGTGACCACAGATGGCTTCGCCGCCACCATGCAGCAGATTGAAGACACCATCGGTACAAAGCACGTCCATGTCTGGCACATGAATGACGCCAAGGCTCCCCGTGGCTCCAGGCTCGATCGGCACGAGTGCATCGGGGAAGGCACGATCGGCGCCGCGCCCTTTCAGCGGCTGCTTCATGACAAACGCTTCGCCCACTGCGCCTTCATCGCCGAAACACCGATGGATGATCCGGAAGATGACCGCAGGGCAGTCGCTACACTGCGAGGGCTCGCCGCACACGTAGCCACGTCGTAACCACGTCAAAGGCAGCGCTGAACGCCGAATGGCGCGAGCGGAAAAGCCGGGCCGCGACCGGAAAAGATAAATGCGAAACGGCGCGAGCAGGGTTGGCAGACCTGCCAATCCACACCGCGCCGCAAGCGTTACAGATCTGCAAAGTTTAAAGCTTGCCTTCCGCCCGCAGCTTCTGGATCTCCGCCTTCACGCCCTCCGTACCTTTGTTGCTGTACAGAATGTAAAGCCGTTCCGCACTGAAGTTGCTCAGCACCACATTGCGATACTTGGTGTTGTAGTTCGCGACGTCTGATGGATCAAAGCCAAAGCTCGGCGCCAGCTCCGCCAACACCAGCTGGTCGGCGCTAACCGCTGGCCCGGAGAAGGTAAAGTCCGCGTCAGACAGGTTATGAATAGTGAACTCGGCAATGATGTTTGTCTGCGATGGCATCGCAGCCACCAGGCTCACTTCACCCACTTTGCGCAGAGCCGGCAGCCGGTAGTTTCCTGCGCTGTCTTTGGTCAGGAACCCCTTCTTGACCGGATCAATGCCGTCGATGATTGCTGCGGCACGAAGCCAGTTCACTACCTTGAATTCGTTGCCGCTGGTCGGCGCCGAGTGTGCGCAGGCCTGCGTGTCAACGAACGCTGGTGAAAAGCCGCGCTTCATCGACTCGGCAATGGACATGATGTGGTGGCCGCCCGTTTCTGCA
This sequence comes from uncultured Acetobacteraceae bacterium, assembly GCA_964658035.1. Classification (GTDB taxonomy): domain Bacteria; phylum Acidobacteriota; class Terriglobia; order Terriglobales; family Acidobacteriaceae. The sequence goes on along the minus strand of CAZZXL010000114.1, from coordinate 1,696 downwards.
TTGCCCGCGGCGCCATAATCATCCGTCATGCCGTTGCCACCGATCGACAGTTCTTGAAATTCGGTGCCGTCGGCATTCCACTGGAACACGATCGGCTTCGCCCAGTCATGCCATAAAGGCGCGCCGATGATGATGTCCTGGTCAATGTAGAGAATGCTTTCACTGCCCGTTTCAGGATTCGGGTCATGAATGCCTTCCACGTTCACTGTCGCAAAGCCGGCCTCGTTGGTATGGCCATAGACGTTGCGGTACTCCTCGGCGAGGTTCATGTCTGCAGTGTCATTGTTCGATTCATGCACCGGCAAACCGCCCGGGTAGGAGTGGTGCCCACCAAAGCTGCTGCCCGGCGAAGAGAAAAAGCGTTGAGGAAGATGCGGACACGCGGTACCGTCATTCAGCACTGGCGGGAAAACCCCGGCCAGCAGTCCACCGGGAAACGTTGCATCGTCGTTCTTGTTCAGCAATCCCTGTGCCAGCAGTTCGGCGACAATCGCCTTCTTTTTCGCCAGTGTCAGGTTGGCCCGGTGCAGGATGCAGGTGTCCGGGTTCATGATGCCGTCATAGCTCTGCACCCGCAGGTTGTCATTCTGCAGCATGTCGATCTGGCTTCCGATGAACCTGTAAGCCGAGGTGACCAACTGCGAACCCCGCGCCGTCTTGATGGCCTGCGCGTTGCCGGCGCCGGGCACCGTCTGGTTAGCCATGGTTGTTTGTGCCGTGGCGGCAGAGGGTGCGGACAAACAGGCGGTCAACGCCGCGCCCAGGCCAAAAGCAATTCCAAATCGATTGAGACGTGCCATCATCTTTTACTTCCTTTTATGTTCACGGGATGTGATCGGGACTATGGAGCCCACACCCAAGAGAACGTGACCTCTTTAACAGCAGATAAAACTGCAGTGAATGTTCTACTTGCCTGTTCATTAGCTCAACGGCCGATGGCTCGGCAACGTGCCTCGGCTCCGTGCTCCATCCAACGCACGAGCACAACGAAGGCGACAAAACGGCAGAGTCAGCCGGCGTACGTTTCATTTGCCTTGATGGGTATAAGCTTGGTTTCAGGGCATCTACCTGCCCGGGTGGGAGCACATGGAATTCTGGGAAGCAGCCATCGGCGTTCTGATCCTCGTTACCCACCTGGGTGCGATCGCTGGCGTCGTACTCTGGTTTGTCCTGGGCAAGCCGCTGTCGCGAGCAGTCTTCTGGCTCCGTTTCAGGGAAGCTTTCTTCAAGCTGTGAGCCTTGTCGCTTGCTGCGTTGAACATTTTTGATCGCTGCGCTGGCCATCTTAGATCGCTGCTGCACCGCAAACCAACCCTCCCGCCCTGGCCAAATTACAATGGGAGCACCATGTCATCGGAAACCCCTTCAGACGCAAAGCGCGAGCACCGTTATACCCCGGCAGAAATTGAGCCCCGCTGGGCTGAACGCTGGGCCGCACAGCCTGATCTTTACGCAGCCGAACCCTCCCACACAGATGGCCGGCCGAATCGCAAGCCGAAATATTATGTGCTTGAAATGCTGCCCTATCCCTCCGGCCAGCTGCACATGGGCCACGTGCGCAACTACGCCATTGGCGATGCGCTGGCCCGCTACATGTGGATGCAGGGCCATAACGTGCTGCATCCCATGGGCTGGGAAGCTTTTGGTCTGCCGGCGGAAAATGCCGCCATCAAGAACAACACGCCGCCGCGCGAGT
>CAZZXL010000113.1:0-16656 GCA_964658035.1 uncultured Acetobacteraceae bacterium | reverse complement strand
CCCGCCAGAACAACCTGCCAGAACAACGTATATTGCCTCGCCATCGCCACCGCGCATCCCGGGATCGGCTGACAGGTAAGGGCTGACCGGTGACGGGGAACAGGCGATGGATGAGGCTACTGTCACCCCGCTGATGCAGTCTTCAGCTCCGGTTCCTGGTTGGCCCCGCTCGCGTCGGCCTTGGCCTGCCCCTGGCTGGCTTCGCCGCCACGCTCGCCGGCACGTTCCTGCGGCCGCTCCTGCGGCGAAATCCGCCGCGGCGCCTGCCGGATGATCCCCGTACCCCGCTGCTTCTTCAACTGCTGCTGGAAGTCCTGGATGTCCTGGCGCAGCGCCGCATCGGCGCGATCAGCAGTAATCCTGTTCAGCACGACCGCCACACCCGGCACGTGCAGCTTCTCAAGCAGCGAAGCGGAACGACGCAGCTGCGTCCGGGTGGTGCGCCCGGATTGCGTCACAATCACCGTGCCATCCGCAATCCGCGCCAGGTATTCGGCATCAGCCGAGATCAGGATGGGGCCGCCATCAATCAGCACTACATCATAGTCATTCTGGTGCTCATTCAAGATCTGCGCCACAAAGGAGCCGCTGAACATGGTGTTCGAAGCTTCGCCTACATGCACGTTCAGGGCCAGGGGTCCGGCCGCCGTTCTCGCCATCTTGTCGTTGGCCGTCTTGTCGTTCGCCTTCCTGTCATGCAACGAGGGGCCGGCGCCGTCAGCCCGCGCTCCTTCTGCAGCCTCCCGCGCGGCGTCCCGAGCCGTCTCAGCCGGTGGCGTGGTGCTGACGTAGGTGATCTTGCCGTCCACATTTGTAGCTGCGATTGTAAGTGTCCGCATATTGAGCGAACGCAGCTGCCGGGCCACTTTCTCGACCAGCGTCGTAGTCCCGCTTTCAGGTTCCGTGGCCGTAAACAGGAAGGTACGGGCGCCGCTCGCCCGCACCGCATGATGAACGGCCGCTGCCAGCCGCAACAGATACTGCTGGCTGACTTCGGCACTGAAATGGTCGTGATCGAGCAGCATGCCGAGTGGCGGGAAGCCCATCACCTGTTTCACATCATCCGCACCGTAGATGTGCGGATCGAAGTAGTCCATGGCGACTGCTGATCCAACGCTTGCCCCGACACTGAAAAGCAGGAGCAGGACAGCGATAATCACCGTCTTGTTCTTGTTCGGGCCGGTCGGCACCATGGCCGGCGAAAGCAGGTGAATGGAACCCGGTGCTCCGCTGTCGACTGCCAGCTGACGCATGCGCTCATCAATGGCGGCCAGCTCTTTCTGCAGATTCTCGGTGTCCGCCTGCATCTGCTGCGCCTGCTGGAATTTGCCTGCACTTCCCGTTGCCTGCTGCGTTTGCTGCAATAATTGCCTGGCAAGCCCGGCAACAACCATCTCCTTCTGACGGATGTCGGCATTGGCCTTGTCCGTAAGATGACCCGTCGCCCTCTTCTGCAAGTCCGCCGTGTTCCTTGCAATCTGCGCTTCGATCGACTTCAACTGCTCTTCATCCTGCTTGTAGACGGGATTCGACGGCGTTAATCCCGCCATCTGCTGCACCAGCGTCCCCCGCTGCGTCATGAGGCTTGTCTTGAGCGCGTTCAACGCAGGGTCGGCCGTCACCACATCCTGCGCCGCTGCCTGCATGCCGGGAGCCGCACCGCTGCCCAGCGATGCGAGGCTGCTGCGGGCCGCATTCAACTGCTCCTGGGCCTCGGTGTAATCAGCATGCAGCTTGGCCAGGGACTCATTGTAAGGACTGCTTTCATCCGACTTGACACTGCCTACACCCAGGTCTTTCAGGAGTTGCTGTTCCTGGGTCTGTTTGCTGGCCAGATCCTTCTGCAGGTTGCTCTCTTCGTCGCGGAGAATTGCCAGCCGCTGGTCCCGCTCGAAAAATTCTTCGTGGCGTGCCTTTTCAATGTAGGTCTCGGTAATGGTGTTTACGACGTCCGTCACCATGCGCGGTTCTGGGCCGTCGAGACTGATCTCGACATCGAAGCTCTCCCCCAGCCGCGCAACCGTCAGTACTTTCTGCAAGGCGGCAATCGCTCGCGGTTCTGTCGGCCCCCAGTACGCCCATCTGCCCGCCGGCATCTTGTTCAGGGCAGCCAGCAGGACGTCATAGCGTGTGACCGTCTTGATCTGCTCTTCCATGTAACTGTCGTAAGGCCCGATCTGCGGCGCCGCATCAGTCAGCGCCTTGGGCGATGCCGGCGAAACATAAATCCGACTGGTGGCTTCAAAGATGGGGTTGCGCCGCTGATAAAGCACGTACCCGCTGCACGCCAGCAGGACCACCAGCAAGCTGATGACGATGCGCCGGTGACGACGCAGGCTCTCAAATACGTGGATCGACCGCTGGCCACCCTCTTCTTCATCCCGCGATGGCGGCTTGGGAAAAATGACCGGGGCCATGTCAAGCTGGCTGGATACACTCTGCTGCTTCGTCATGCCTGGGCTCCGTTACTGTACCGCTGCAAGCGCAGCGATGCTCATCATCGATGTCATGGGACTTAGTTGTTGAAACACGAAGCCCATCTTGGCCAGTCCACTCTTCGGCACAAATATGACCTCGCCCGGTTTGAGTGCGACTTCGTTGATGCCTTGGGGCGTCAACAACTCCTTGAACTTCACGTAGCGCGGCTTCTGCGTGACCGGGTCAATAATGGCGATGGTGGCATTCCCGCCGGCATTCTCCGTCAACCCTCCAGCCTGCGCAATCACCGAAGGCAGAGTCGAGGTATGCGTCAGCACCACCGGCCCCGGCGTCTTCACCTCGCCCAGTACCGAAACAAAGCGCTCATGCGGATCAGGAACCACGATCTTGTCATTCCGGCGCAGCCGCAGGTCGGCCAGGGGATTGCCCGAAGCCAGCAGCTGTCGCAGCTGCACATTCAATACCTGCTGCCCCTGCGCGGACTCGCGATAGATCGTGCACTCTTCCGGAATACTGTCGCCCGCATTCTGACCCGGCGTCGCCGCCCGGCCGGTCGGCGTCACCTGCTGCTGCATACCGCCAGCCCGGGTAACAGCCTCAAGCAGCGTAGGCGTCTGGTCAAACACCATGACTCCCGGATGCTCGACTGCTCCGACAATCAGTACCCGGTTCGATCCGTACTTGTCGATACTGATCGATGCCGAAACGGTGTTATAGTACTGGCCATAAGCTTTGTTGACGGCGCTGGCGGCTTGCTCGCGCGTCATGTTGCTCAAGTCAAGGGTGCCGGCCGTCGGCAGACTGATCCGCCCGTCCGGCCCGACCACATACTTGCCGGAAAGCTCCGGTCGCCCCGCGACCTGTACGTTGATCTCGTCGCCGCCGCCAAGCGTATACTCCTCGTTCTCCTCCGGCTGGAAAGACTTCAGCTGCGACAGGGGACTCTGCGACAACGTGGGAATGGTGCCGCTGGCTACCGCGCCAGGCGAATTTGCCGGTGAATTGGCGGGTTGATCTGCCGCCGGCGTAGCCGAAGAATTTAGAGCAGGGGCCGCCTGCTCAGCCAGACTGTACGGATTGATTGCCATCGAGATCAGTCCAGCACAGAAAACAAGACTGGCAGAAACTCGAAGCCGGGGGAAGCTCATGACAGGACTCCATGGTGACGCTGCGCTTCCACGCAGGGTCTTCTTATTCAAGCGCATCTGGACGAACGCTGCCAGCGAAATCAGCCGGCTTATCTCTTCGGGTACGTACCCAGGAAGCATCGCGACGGGAATTCAGTAGGATCCTCGGCAACAGGATCATCTTCCACAGGATGTACTTCGGCACCAGCAGCAACACGCCCATCCCTCTCCAGAAATGGTCGCCTGCTTTTACTGCAATCACAAAATGAGCCGCCATCGCAAGCAATCCCACCCCTGCATACCAGCGCAGCCAGGTGCAGGGAACTGCCATGGCCAGCATCAGCAGCAATACCCCCATGGCCAGGGGGAGGCTCAGAATGTCCAGCAGCGGCTCCATCAGCCGGTAATGTCCACGGGCGATCGCTCGCACCAGGCGGCGTGGATAGGCTCTCATCATCAGCAGCCGGCCACCCTCCCAGCGCGCCCGCTGGCTCTGACTGCCCTCGCCGCTTACCGGCATTTCTCCATAAACATTGGCATCGGCTAGAAACCGCACGCGGATTCCCGCAGCCACCAGCTGAATGTGGTATTCAAGGTCTTCAACTACGGAATCCGCACTGTAGGGGACCCTTTCCAGTACCTCGCGGCAGAGCCCGAAGCCATTCCCGAAAATCCCTGCGGAAAGTCCCAAACGGTCACGGCCCCGGGGCCGGACCAGGTTGAACCCCTGGAAGGCAATGGTGGTCAGGGTAGGCGTGTGATCGTCACTCGAGGGAAGAACCCGGTACGCCCCCTGAACAGCTTCCGCCCCGCTGCTAAGCGCAGCCTGAACAGTAGCGATAAACCCGGGGGCGACCATCGAATCGGCATCAATGATGATGACGCCTTCGGCCCCTGCAGCAAGAGCATGCGCGATCCCAAAGCGCAAGGCACAGGCCTTTCCCCGTTGCGTTGGATCATCGAGCTTCACCACCCCCGCGCCCGCCGCAATTGCCCTGCTCACCGTATCGTCTGCGCAGTTGTGCGCAATCACCAGCAGACTGCGCGTCGGGTCAAGCTGCGAGGCGATGCTTCTTACGCAGCGCTCAACCAGTAGTCCCTCATTGTGCGCCGGCACAATAATTGTCACCTTGCGCAGCGCCGCCACGTTGCCTGTACCTGCCCTCCCAGGCAGGACCCTTGCAGGCAGGGCTCTCCCAGGCAGGAGAGAGGCAGCCGACAGGACCACGACTTCGAGCAGCAGCGGGGCTGTGAACAGAAACAGGATCGCCGATAGAATCTGAACAGCTGCCAGAATTTCCGGCTGATGGATCAAGGCGTCACCCGCTTCTGCGCAGCCCTCGACGGTGCCTCGCTCGAATGGCGGATCGGATGATCAACTGTCGTATGACTCAAAACCCGGGACATGATGTTGGCTCTTTCGTACTGTCGATCAGCGCTGCTGGTGGTTCCTGGTGCGTTCGTGTTTGGTAACAGTCCTGATGAGAAGCCAACGGCACTTTGAACATCTACTGTGTATTTGAACATCCACTGTATAGAGCGTAATCCGCGGCGTAAAAGGTTCTTCCTTCGAAGGACCGGCCGAATGCTTGCCAAACGGGCATGCACTGACCACAGCATGCACCGATAGCGTCCATCTTAATTGAGCCGGCTGGCATCCAGGCGCCCCGCGGTCAGACGTTCCGGCGGCCCGCCAAAAGTGTGAGGACGGTCCGTCAGTACAGAATGCCGCCCGGAGGAAGGTCGTGCAATGCCTCTTTCGCGGAATGAACGGATGGTGCGCGACTCGACGCGGGCCACCATGAAGCCACGGCTGAACTCCATCACGCTGGGCACGGCTGCGCTCAATGCAATCCGGCGCAGGGCATCGGCTACTTTTGGCGCGGTACGAATCGCTGCCCCTGACCGAGAGGTCCTTAAGGCACGGATGACCAGCGGACGCAGACCGGTAAGCCATAATTCGCGCCGGCAATACCGGAAACGCGCCGCAATCCTGATCAGCAGGCCAAGCGCATCCGAACCCACGTAAGTAGAACCGCTCAGATCGAGCACGATATTCGCGCCGCTGGCCAGGGCCAGCTGGGTCTCTTCGGCAAAACGCTTGGTCACCGGCCCGGTAAAATTGCCCGTCACCCGCATCACGCGAACGCAGCCCGTATCTTCTACTGTCATCTGGGGAAGACTGTACTGCTTCACCTGGGCAGCTACCGTCGCCAGCTCCAGCGGCAGATGCATGGCCAGGCCCAGCGCGTTCTTCATATAACGGCGCGCCAGCCGACTCGGTTCCTGCGCTACTCGATAAGCCCACTCCAAACCCGTGTGCTGCATCCAGATCGGAGCCCGCTTGACTGCTCCCGCCAGAAAATCGAAAGAAGCGCCGACCCCGATACACACCGGAACGTTCAAGCGATTGCGGTGCATGGAAAGCCATTTTTCCTGCTTGGGGTTGCCGAACGCCACCAGCAGGATGTCCGGATTCACTGCTTCAATCTCGGCCAGAATCGCTTCATGGTCCATGTCATCCAGCGAAGCGAAAGCCGGAGAATAACTGCCGGCTACGTTCACCCCGGGATAGGTCGTTTTCATCCAGGCAGTTGCCCGGTCCAGGTTCTGCTGGGTAGAGCCAAGCAGAAACAGCCGATGGCCATGATGGGCTGACAATTCAGCCAGCTTCGGGACCATGTCCGAACCTGTCACCCGCTCCTTCAGGCGGTTACCTTTCAAAATCGACGTCCAAACCAGCGGCATACCGTCCGCCAGTACCATGTCGCAGCGGCTCAGCACTTCCTCAAGTTCGTCGTCCAGGATGGAATTGATCAAAAAGTCGGTGTTAGCCGTCGCAATCTGGTGAAAGCCACCCTCAAGCACCCACTCCTGTACCTTCTCGAGCACATCGTCCATCGACACATTATCGATCGGTACGCCCATCACCGAGACCAGCGAAGAGTCAGCAGGGGCGGAGGTCCGTGCTTCAACCGGGGAGACACCGTGGAAAGGCCGCTGCTCAGTATAGGCAGACGTGGTCACGTCCTGGTCGACAAAGGCTTCGTGTTTTTGTTTTAACCTAGGCAAGTTTCTGCCCTCCATCGAGTAAGCGCAAAGCGCCAATTCCTTGATTCCTGCGTTGAACGTTGTCGAAGCGGTGCTTCCGGTTTAAACCTGTTTCTTCCGGAAAAAGCAAACCACTCAGACTAAAACCACCGACCTGTTTCGAACTTCAGCTCCCACTAATGTCGAACTCTCGTCTACAGTTACGACCGCGTTTCCCCGCAGATGTCGGTGTCAACCACTACCTGGCTCCGACGCTGGTAAGACTGGTGATTTCATCGGCCACTTGCGCCTCCTGGAACAGCCATTCCACATTTTCATGAAGGATCGAGGCAATCTGTAGCCTGACCTCCGGCGCCGGCTGACGTGTCCCGTTTATGATGCGGCTCAAAGATGCCTCGTTGATGCCGATCGACCTCGCCAGGGTGTTCTGCCGAACTCCTGCTCGGTACATCGTTAACTTCAAATTCGGGTATAAGCTGCGTGACACTTAGTCCATCCTGCGAAAGTTTTACACGCCTCGTTGTAAAAGTTGTACACGGCGATGTGTCTAAAATACATGCTCATGAAATAAATTGCCACACCGTTTTAGTAATGCCCTTGAAAATCATGTTGAACTGAGGTAACCGGCTTAGCCTGAATCATCCCCTGGTTCTATCTAAACCGCTTGTTCTGCAAGAGTTGCGCTATTATTTCAGCCCTCAACGCGTGCTGATCTCTCTTCACTATCGGCCGAGTGGGGTAAAAAGGTCAGGAGCTTGGTGGTTACCTGTCTCACCGCTTCGCCCAATTTGCTCTTACCGTTCAACCCGGACCGGGCAGTGCATGCGTCACTCAGTGCAAACGCAGTTCTCAAGTGCATACGCAACTATGGTGTTGCCCGCTCCATATTCATTACAGAAATCACTACCCGCGACGAGCTCGAGCATCTTGTCTTCCAGCCCATCCGGATCCGGCACCATTTCACATCTTTCTATTTCCTCGAGCGTCGCCCCGACAAAACAAAGCTCGCACACCCCCAATCCTTCCTGGCCACGGACCGGAGGACCGAAGATCCTGCATGTCATCGGTCGCGCTTCATACAGATCGCAGGTTTGGCTTTGAGGATCGAGGGCCGGGCATGGCCGCTCGTTGGCGAACCCTTCGAAAGCCGTCTGTGCCTCGTCGTCTTCGCCCAGTGTGCCTGTTTGCGGATCGCCGGGAAACTCCTCCCACGTCTCACGCACGTAGACAGCAGCACGCTCGCGAATGCGCGCAGCCTTCAGCGGATCAGTTTGCGCCACGGCCTCGAGCCCGGCTCGCAAACGCAGGGCATCCAGCTGGTTGATGGCGAAAGCGCCATGGCAGCACTGGGAACAGCCTGGACGACAGGCCAGCCACCTCCCGCTTCTCGCCGCTGCATCTGCCAGGGCCCCGTCCACAATCTGCAGAAGTTTGCCGTCTCCGGAAAGCAAGCCCATCCCCTTGTCCATGCCTCTTGATAGGAGCATAGGCGACATCACCGCAAAAGTGCATCCGATTGTACGAATGGTACCTGCCAGGATTCCCGATTTGAGAGCAACAGGAGCATCATGTCCCAAGAAGCTGGCCTTGCCCCCGAGGTCGATGTACTGATTGCCGGCGCCGGTATGGCCGGACTCATGGCTGCCTGCCTGCTCGCCGAAAGCGACCTATCAGTCCTGGTAGTCGAAGCTGCTGACCAGGTTGGCGGCCGCATGCGGTCACACCGCGTAGCCGGTCTCAAAGCCCCGGTCGAACTTGGCGCAGAGTTTGTTCATGGCCGTCCTGCTGACCTCATATCCCTGATCAAAGAAGCCGGCCTGCACCTCGAAGAAGTAGAGGGCCGGGATTATTGCTTTCAGCATGGTCAGGTCGGGCCTTGTGAAGAGCATCAGGGCTTGGCTGTCATCGCTCGGATGGCGAACTTCTGCAAAGACCATCCCGGGCTGGACATGAGCTTTCAAGACTATCTGCGAGATTCTGCCAACGCTCGACCTTTAACGCCGGGTGAAGACGCCAGTTTGACTCCAGACACCACCCTTAATGAAGACGCCAGGCAAAGTGCGCGTCGCTATGTGGAGGGCTTCAACGCCGCCGATGCCGACGCCATCAGCATCCAGTCGCTCAGCCGGCAGCAGGAGGCAGAAGATGCTATCGAGGGCGATCGCCTCTTTCGGGTCTCCGAAGGCTATTCCGCGCTCGCCCGCTTTCTGGAACGGCGCCTCATGAAAGCAGGCGGCCGGATCGTCTTCCGGACGACCATTCAGGAGGTCAGTTGGCGGCCCGGAGCAGTCGCCTTCTGCATGTCCCCAGCCACCGGCCCACGTTTGCTGAAAGGGCGTCAAGCGCTCATCACTCTTCCGCTCGGTGTCCTGCAGTCCGCTCAGCTCCTGTTTTCACCGCGGCCGGATTACCTCGACCTTCTGCAATCCATGGCCATGGGCACCGTCCTACGCCTCACCCTCGGCTTCCGGAAGCCCTTCTGGGACACCACCCAGTCTCCGCGTGGAGACATGTCCTTTCTCCTCGCGCCGGAAACCTTCCCGGGAGTTTTCTGGACCCGCTCGCCCATGAGCATGAACCGGCCACACTTTCAGCGGGGAAGACAAGAGAACATGCAGCAAGCGACATTGACTGCCTGGGTCGGCGGCCCGGCGGCAACAAACGTTGGCAGCCAGGCTTTCGTCGAGCAGACCGTCGAAGCCCTGGCGAAAATCTTCCAGCTCCCGGCCGACGGTCTAAGGTCGCTCATCGTCTCCACTCACCTGCACGACTGGAACCAGGATCCTCTCACCCTGGGCGCCTACAGCTATGTACGAGAGGGCGGCATGGAGCAGTCTGCCCGGCTGAGTCTGCCCGTTGCAGACACGCTTTTCTTCGCCGGCGAACATACCGATACAACTGGACACTGGGGAACCGTTCACGGGGCCATGCGTTCCGGGATCCGCGCGGCAGGACAGATCATGCAGCCATAAGGTCAAAAGGCAGACCCATAGAGGCTGCAGCTATCATCTGCCCCGTCGGCTTTATCAAACGGTTACCCAGTCCACGGTCTACGTGAGGTCTGAAATCCTCGAGCTCACCTTGCTCGCCACTGAGCCTACCGTACTTGAGAAATCTTCAGCAGCATCCTTCACCCTGGATACGTAATGGCCGGTCTGCTTGGAAAAATCATCGGCCACGTCCTTTGCCTTGGACACATACTCACCCGCCTGCTTCGAGAAAGTTTCAGCAGTGTCCTGCAGGTAGTCGCCCGTCTCTCCGAACTTCTTCTTGACCTGTTTCCGGGTTTTTCTGCCGTCCTGGGGAGCATAGGCAAGGGCTACTGCAGCGCCGGCAGCAACTCCAATCGAAAATACAGCCCAATAGCGGGTAACACTCATATATCTATCTCCTTATAGGTCTAATAAGTCTCAAGCTTTCCTGACATTTGCAGAAGAAATCAAAATGCTGGAAGCTCGGGCTTTTCAAGGATGATAACAATTCCTGCCGGAATTGCAGAAGCGAGGAGCCGGTCCGGCACGCTTAAAGGGTTGTAAGAGACCGTGAGACACCTCGCCAGGTCTCTGCGACCAAACAGCCAGGTCAGGAGCTTTTCACAGCCCCGCCTGCGATCCATCCACCTGAAACGCCACCATGGCCAGAATCTGCCAGCCTGCCGGAGTTACTCGGTCTCGTTGTCTCGACTGGTCTTCGTTACAGAAATTGAACTCGTCGGAGCCCCGGAAGAACTGGCACTGGAAGCGCTGGCCCCGGCGGAGCCTGTTTTGGTTGAAACATTCCCGGCGTCGTTGAACACCAGGCCGGCACCGTGCGGAGCAAGGTATTTAGACGATAGGCCATGCCAGAAGTGATGAGGACGGCTGGACTCCGTCACCTGCCGCAGCACGCTTGCCGGCACAACAGGCGCATCCCTGTCGGCGAAGGACGGGACAACAAGCGAAGAAGAGAACGCCGGCATAAAGACAACCCGTCCCGGCGACCGCGCAAAAAGAGTTGACATCTGCTCAGTCCCGACTGCCTTGGTCTGCGCCTGGTTAACTTCTTCGGCGTTGGCAAAACACACGGAGAGGCAGAAAATAACCGCCGCGAAGTAGATAAGCAGGCGGTAGCGATGAGTGGCTTCCATACATGTTTCTCCCGTGCAGGCTTGGGCACTTTGTCTTCTCAATCAACACCGGCAAGCTCGTCGCATTTGGGGGATCCAGCAGTTGAAGACGGATATGTCGGATCTCCAGCATGCCGAAAATTGTGAGGGGGAAGAATGCTGCGATAGGTGTAAAAGGCGACACTTGGGTAGCATTACCTAAGTTGGGAGCCGCCCGTTGGCACGGCGCCCCCCTTGATCTTGTGCAGGAATACCCTTAACATGAGTAGGTTATGCGAGTTTCGGCAATATGCCGTACGGCACTTCGCGAAAGAATGGGAACTCAGTCGTCTCCAGGTTGCTTTTCACTGGAAACCTGAGCATAGAAACTCAGTCCACTCTGATTTCGCAAGGTGCTCCAGACCGCGCACCAGCAAACTATTGCAGAAGGTTAAACATGGCAAAGCGTCGTGGCAATCCAAATTGGGGCAAACCGGAACCAATCGGGCCCGTGGTTCCAACCATTACATCATTCGAGCAGGTGGTGAAGGAGTTTAAACTGACTCCTGACCAGTATGTCCGCTCCACCCGGCTCAGGGAATGGGCGCGTCGCAACAAGAACTCCAAGTACATCCCCGAAGCCTTGCTCGAGGCCTGGGGCTTTGAGATTGAGTCCACTCTGTAGGTCAGGCATTTTGGAGAAAGGTCACCCCCGTGGTGGCCTTTTTCTTTGATAGTGATGACCGATGACCGTAGCGCTGACCGGAGTAGATTGGTCTGGCATGGGCACGAACGAGAAGAACCGCATGACGACCTCTAAACCGCCGTTTACCGATGTGCCTGGCGCTCTCGAAGAGTTCAAGGCAGGCCGCATCGTCATCATCGTGGATGACGAAGATCGCGAAAATGAAGGCGACCTGACACTGGCTGCCGAGTTCGTGACGCCTGAAGCGATCAATTTCATGGCGAAGTTCGGTCGCGGTCTCATCTGCCTGACGCTCACAGAAGAACGGGCCGACTATCTGCGCTTGCCGCCGATGACGCAACAGAATACCTCGCGCTTCGGTACCGCCTTCACCGAGAGCATTGAAGCGCGTGAGGGCGTTACAACCGGCATCTCGGCCCAGGATCGCGCGCATACCATCCGCACCGCCATCAATCCGGCAAGCGCCGCTGCCGATCTTGCGCGTCCAGGGCACGTTTTCCCCCTGCGCGCCCGTAAGGGAGGGGTCCTGGTGCGTGCCGGTCAGACAGAAGCTTCGGTGGATCTCGCCCGCATGGCCGGTCTCATCCCAGCCGGCGTCATCTGCGAAATCATGAATGAAGATGGCACCATGGCGCGCATTCCAGACCTGGTCCGGTTCTGCGCGACCCATGGCTTGAAGATGCTGACGGTCGCCGAAATGATCCGCTATCGGCTGCGGCATGAGCGTTATATTCACCGCATTGCCGAAACCGTACTACCTACGCCATTCGGCGACTTCCGCCTGATCGCCTATGAAAGTGAAGTCGAAGGTGGTGAAAGCCACCTGGCGCTGGTGATGGGCGATTTTGGATCGACCGACGATCCGACGCTTGTCCGCGTTCACTCACACTGCCTCGCCGGGGACATCTTCGGCACCACCGCCTGTGATTGCCATGCCATTGTGCAATCGTCGTTACGGCAGATTGCCGAAGCCGGCCGTGGCGCTCTCGTCTATCTGCATAATGCGGGTAAAGGTTTTGAGATCGATCGCCGCGAGACCCCGCCGCGCCTTGTTTTGCACGGAGAATCAAGGGCGCGCGAAGTACACCGTGATACACCCGCCCAGGAACGGGATGACCGGCAGCAACGGGTCTTGCGCCAGGTAGGCATCGGCGGACAGATTCTGGCTGACCTGAATGTTCGTAAAATTCGCCTGCTCACCAACACCCCGACGCATGTCCCGGCTCTGGTCGGCTTTGACCTGGAAATAGTCGAACGTGTACCGCTCGAACTAGCCGTGAAGAGTCCCGTCGCGTAATCAGGAAGATGTCCTCAGCCCGCGTTGTCTGAAGCTGCAGTGTCATCCCAAGACAGCATCGTCATCTGGATCACTGGAAAGTTTCTCGTCGCTGAGCACAAGAAACTTGTCATCGCTAAGCGAAGCAGAAGCTCTGCGTTTGTGCCACCGCCGCAGGCGCTCATGCCCCAGCCCCTCAATCCCAGCCGCTCAATCTACAGCCGGAAAGGGAATCAACCCTTGCAGCCCACGCTCCGCCAGTTCCCGACGCAGTTGCGCTACATCTGAAAACTGGATGCCATCGATACCGACGCCCTTCGCCGCAGCAATATTGTGGGCCAGGTCGTCGATAAAAAGGGCTTCCTCCGGTGCCACGTTCAGCTTCTCAAGCGTATGTAGGTAAATGGCAGGATCCGGTTTGGCAATCAATAACTCGCAAGACCATGTAAGGTGATGCAGCCGCTGCAGCCATGTATGCTCACGGAGTAGATGGTCGCGCGTAGCGTCCCCCATATTTGAGAGGATGCCCACCAGGAAACCATCGTCCACCAGCCGCTGCGTCCAGTCGACCATCGGCTGATTCAAATTCCCCCACATCCGCGAATCGTGTTCGATGAGCTGATCGCGAAGCTCGGCAGTAAGTGGAAATCCGCCATCCGCAGCGATCTTCTCCCAATAACTATGCGCATTCAGTGCGCCGCTGTCATAGTCATGGCGATGCGCCCAGTAATGATCTTCAAATACGGCATCGTCCAGTCCGGTAGCCGTAACCAGGCTGGTGTGGTGGTCCGCATCCGGTTGAGCACTGAGCACTCTCCCATAATCAAAAATCACTGCTCGCAATGCCATGCACTCTCCCGTTGGTTTTGATGAAATACTCTGACTATTATGCGGGAAGCTAGGTGATGTGTAGTGGCCCGGTACTCTCCACCCGGCGTGCTATGTTCTCCAATCGGACTTCGTGGAACACGTCAGACAGCCCGTGGGCACAGGCCCTGGCAGAAATGCGGGCATCGGGCCTGCCACTGCATGACCTGACGATCGCCAACCCCACCGATTGTGGTTTCGACTACAGTCCCCGGTTGCTGGAGATCCTGACCAATTCGGCCGGTCTGCACTATGCCGCGGACCCATTCGGTTTACTGCAGGCCAGGGAGGCTATCTGCGACTACTACAGGGAACACCGGCAAACTATCTCCTCTGAGCTTGTGCTCCAGCTGGAAGCCCGGCAGGTGCTCCTGACTGCAAGCACCAGCGAAGCCTACAGCTTTTTATTTCGCCTGCTGTGCGATCCGGGAGATGAAGTACTCATCGCTCAACCGGGCTATCCGCTCTTTGATCTACTGGCCGACCTGGATAACATCCGCCTTGTTTCGTATCCGTTATTCTATGACCACGGCTGGCATGTCGATATGCATGCTCTGAAAGCCAAGCTGACCCAACGCACGCGCGCGATCATCCTTGTGCACCCGAATAATCCAACCGGTCACTTCACTCATCAACAGAGTCGCATGGAAGTGGAACAGTTCGCGGCTGCCAATCACCTGGCCCTGATTGTCGATGAAGTCTTCCTCGACTACGCGCTGGCCAAACCCGAAGCAAGCTTTGTACTCGGCGAACATAGTGCTCTCACCTTTGTCTTGAGCGGTTTGAGCAAAGTTTGCGGCCTTCCGCAAATGAAGCTCTCGTGGATCAGCACATTCGGACCTCAGACAATGCTTACGACCGCACTGGCACGACTTGAAGTTATCGCGGATACATTCCTGTCCGTAAGTTCGCCCATGCAGCACGCCCTCCCGGTATGGCTGGCCGGAAAAGATGACATGCAGCAGCAGATCCTCCGCCGCGTGCGCAGCAACCTGGCGTGGCTGGACGGCGCATTGTCAACTCATTCAATGGTGAACCGCCTGGCGACCGAAGCCGGATGGTACACCGTGCTCCGCGTGCCGGCTCTTGGCAGCGGAGAAGAAACAGCGGTCAGGCTGCTGACTCAGCTAGGCATCGTCGTTCATCCCGGCGGCTTCTTCGGAATGGCTCATAGCGGCTGGCTGGTGGTAAGCCTGCTGATCGCAGAAGAGAAATTCAAGCCGGCAATCCATCAGCTTCTCCTTGGACTTGAGACGATGGCCGCTCATCGCTAGAGCACATTACCTGATGCTATGGTGTTTCTGGCTGGATACAGGTTGGCCAAAAGGCCCATATCATCGTATCTTCGCTCTACAGTTTCAGGTAATTTGCTAGCTCAGAGAGCGACATATGCATAATCGCTATCCGCGAGCATCACCAACATATCCACCGCGCTCTACTTACGAATGCGCATAAAAGGATTTGTCTGCTTCTCTTCTCCTAGGGTCGTCGCCCGTCCGTGGCCGGGGATCACAACCGTTTGCATAGGAAGAGGAAGCAGGCGTTCGTGGATGGACTCGATGATCTTCTGCGAGTTGCCCCCAGGTAAGTCCGTCCGGCCAACCGTACCCGCGAACAGCGTGTCCCCGGAAAACAGAAGATCCTGCTCCGCTAAGTGCAGACAGATACTGCCTTCCGTATGGCCGGGCGTATGCAGCACCATGGCCGGGATACTCTGCAGACCTACAACGGCTAAGTCGTCAGCAGTACCATCCACGGCAACAACCTCCGGCGCCGCAATGCCGATCCATGCTGCCTGCATCTCCATCATCTTCGACAAAGGAATATCGTTTTCGTTCAGCAGTACCTGCGCACCGGTAGCACGCTTCAGCTTGGCGGCACCACCGATATGGTCGAAGTGTGCGTGAGTAATAATGATTTGTTTCAGCGTCAGCTTATGGGCTGCGAGCCGCGCAAGAATATTGGCAATTTCATCGCCTGGGTCAATCACCATTGCTTCGCCCGTCGTCTCATCACCGACGATCGAGCAATTACACTGCAGCGGGCCAACTGGAAAGGTTTCTAGGATCACTTGTCCAGTGTACGAGGCGCTTGCCCTCATTTGCATCTCTGTTGTACTCGAATGCTGAAACGCTTTGCCAGGCAACTGGTGCCGGTAAGAGCATTCAACTGTTCCAGCCAGGCTTTTCAGCAGCGGATGGGCCTGTATTTATCTCAGTGGGTGGCCCCGCATCTGCAAGAGAGTCTGCGCTGGTACTTATTGCTCTTCCTGTTTGCTTCGGCAGAAAGCTACCCAGAAAACGCCGCAGAAGATCAAGACCGCTGGAATTCCTAATACCGGGATGGCAATGCGCAGGCTCGAACGGGTTCTCGGACTACTGCCCGCAGTACTATCCCGGCACATGGAACACTGGGCCGATATATCCTGACTGAGTGCGATGAACAACGCGGCTAGAATGACTTTCGCGCACAGTCGTGAACGCGTAGGTGCGATAGTTCCATTTCCTGCTAGGCTCGACAACCATACTTCGGAATCAATTTGATCCATTCGGGAATCTCAGGCCGGATTGGCATCTAGATACTAGGAATATTCTGCATAATTAGTTTTATTCCTAGGTAGAATTTCCAATTAGCAGATTTTCCCCTATTCTAATGTAGGAGGATTCATGAATTTAGACAGAGTACTTAGTGAGATTGATCTTGAGATTTCCCGGCTTCAGCAAGCCAAGCAGTTGTTGTCAGAAAATGCCGGTGGCTCACCGGTACTGAAGAGAAAGCCAGGCCGTCCGCCGGCAAGCACCGCAAAAACTGCCACCAGGTCAACCACAGCTGCAGCGTCACCACAGAAGCGCACCATGAGCGACGAAGGACGTGCGCGCATTGCTGCTGCCCAGAAAGCACGATGGGCTAAAACCAAGAAGGCTGCCAAGACTGCTGCCGCTCCTGCCAAGACAAAATCCGCAGGCAAGAAGGCATCTGCCAAAAAGCCTGGACGCCCCGCCGGCAAAACAAAGGCAGCGGTCAACACCGATACCAGTTCAGCCTCCGCATCCTAGCGCCGTCTCCAGTTGATATGCCCTTCCGGGCATCTTGAGAGTTGGCCTTT
>CAZZXL010000112.1:0-16842 GCA_964658035.1 uncultured Acetobacteraceae bacterium | reverse complement strand
AGACTGGGACAGGCGTCCTGGTGGCTCAGTGCTTGAAGACCTGCATCATTAACTCGTTCTGTACCTGGTCGAGTTGCTTGAGCGTCGATTGCAGCACGGGACGGTCTTCGAGCGCAGACGAGTGAAGAATCTCATTCAGCCGAAAGGCTGTGTGTTCCATCAGGATCTGCGCGTTCTTCAACTTCTTGGTGTCATTGGCTACGCCCATGTGAATTTTTTCAGCGTAGTCATGCACGTCCGTCAACGTCTTATGCGCGTCGCTCCCGGCATTCATCTGCCGGCCGGCAAGCTCCGTCATCTGGTGAACCAGTTCGGCGTAAAGGAAGCATTGGTCCTTGGCGGCTGCACTTTCCGCCTTGGTGACGAGCGCGGACATGCTGGTCGGGTCAGGGACCCGTTCATCGATGGCGAATGCCTGGTTCATTGACGCAACAAGAAAGGGTGCAAGCAGGATGGAAGCGGGAACCGGGATTCTGACGATACGCATGGACACCTCGCTGGTCGATGCCAGCTTCCGGTTGTCGATCGTTAATGGACCTGACCGAGAGCTATCAGCCTGTGATGAGCCTGCCACTCCTGATCAGGAAATTTGCCTTTGGCGCTGTCCAGGAACTTCTGGTAGTACTGCGCCGCAAGCTTGGCCTGATGCAGATTATCGTACGAAATCGCCCAGAGGAACAGCGTTGTTGCTGTTTCAGGTACAACTTTCGATCGCATGGTAAGCGCCGCGATCGTCTGTGCGTCCTGGTGCAGCTGTGAATCTGCGTAGGCCAATCCATTCCAGGCATCCACATCCCTCGGGTTGAGAGCAGAGGCGTGACGGAAAATGGTCTCGGCTTCGGCAAACTTCTGCTCATAGATCAGCGCCTGTCCTTCTTCATCCAGTAGATCGGCATTCTCCGGCTGAGACTTTAGCAGGGTCACCAGCAAAGGCTCCGCCTGCGCAGCATGGTGCGCCCCCAGATACGCATCGGCCAGCATCTGCGTAACGTGCGCATCGGCGGGCAGCTTCGTGTGCAGCCTTTCCAGCTCCGCTATTGACTCTTCCGGCTTGCCCTCGGCAGCCAGCAAAGACGCCATCTGCATATTCAGCCCAGGGTCATCGGGAATGCGCTTCAGCGCCATCTCCAGCAGCGGCCGCGCTTCGTCATACTTCTTCTGCTTTAGCAGGATGTGCGCCAGCCCGGCCAGTCCTTCAACCGAATCCGGCTCCCTGGCAATCAGCCGGCGGTCCGCGGCTTCTTCGGTTTCAACATCGCCATTTGCAGCCGCGATCCGGGCCGTCAACAACAAGTCACCCACCGTTTCCGCAGAAACCTTCAGCGCAGCCAGCAGGGATTGCTTGGCCGCGGCAGGGTCGGTCGAAAGATCCAGCTGCGCCAATGCCCGGTACGCCTGCCCCTGGGCCACCGGATTCGGCGCAGCCGGCTGCCGTTCTGTCGCTGCCTGTAATTGCTCGCGTGCTCCGGCCAGGTCGCCCTGGCGTGCCAGCAGCAGGCCAAGCGAGAGGCGCGCTTCAAATTGCCGCGGATCATTCGTGATCGCTTTTCGGTAGGCCGCCGCCGCCGCCTCGTCCTGGCTGGTCTGTTCATTGAGATAGCCAAGGTCAAAATTAGCGCGAGCGTCGTTGGCATGGCCCTCTAGATAATGCAGCAGTTCCGGCTTTGCCGCGTCATACTGCTTCGCGTCAAGCTTGTCTTCAATTGCAGCTAACTGTGGCGCAATGGTGGCCGCCTTGGATTCACCCGTAGCTGCGGATACCTGGGCAGAGGCCGCCGTGGCAGAAGGAGCATCCGGCGGCTGTCCCCCCGGCGGCAGCGACTGCTGCGCGTGCAGACCGCAACAGGAAACAGCAAAAAACAGCCCACAAAGCAAAAGGTGCCGCATCTACGCCGTCACTTCCACGCGGCTGTCGAGGGATTTGCTATCGAGCACCCGCGCCAGCCACTCGCCGGTATGCGAGCCCTCAGCCCTGGCAATCTCTTCCGGCGTGCCCACGGCGACTACGCGGCCGCCGCCGGCGCCACCCTCCGGCCCCATGTCGATGATCCAGTCAGCCGACTTGATGACATCAAGATTATGCTCAATCACCACCAGCGACCCGCCCGCCTCAATCAGCCGGCGAAAAGCCCCGAGCAGTTTGCCGACATCGTCAAAGTGCAGCCCGGTCGTTGGCTCGTCCAGGATGTAGAGCACCCGCGATCGCGCCCTCGGCATTCCCGGTTTAGCTGCAGTCGTGGTGCGTCCATTTGCCAGGTGGGCCGCGAGCTTGACGCGCTGCGCCTCGCCGCCCGAGAGCGTCGTGGCCGACTGCCCCAGTCGCACATAGCTCAGGCCGACTTCGTCCAGTACGGCCAGCTTGTCCAGAATCTTCGGATGCCCGGCAAAGAAGCGCAGCCCCTCTTTTACGGAAAGCGTCAGCACATCGTAGATGCTCTTGCCCTTGTACTTGATCTCGAGCGTAGCCGCCTTGTACCTTGTGCCGCCGCATTCTTCGCATGGCAGTTCAACATCGGCCAGGAACTGCATCTCGACCGTCACCGTACCGTCGCCCTGGCAGACATCGCAGCGGCCACCGGGCACGTTAAAGCTGAAGTGGCCGGCTCCATACCGGCGTCGCTGCGCCTCCGGCTGCGAGGCAAACAGTTCGCGGATGGCGTCAAACGCCTTGATGTACGTAACAGGATTGGAACGCGGCGTCCGTCCGATCGGCGCCTGGTCAACCAGGACAATATCGTTCAGCCGGTCAGCCCCCTTGATTTCTTTATAGGTGCCGCCGGCGATGAAAGACGCATCGCCCCCTTCACCCTGTCCCAGCTCATGCGCAACGGCCTTGAACAAGACATCATGCACCAGAGACGATTTGCCCGACCCGGAAACACCCGTGATGCAGACCAGCATGCCCAGGGGAATTTCTACGTCCACGCCCTTCAGGTTATGCTCGCGCGCACCCTTCAGCACCAGTACTTCCTTGGTCCATTCGCGCCGTTTGGCCGGAACGGGAATCGTCAACGCGCCGCTGAGATACCTGCCCGTCAGCGAGTCGGGATTCTGCTCTACTTCCTCGACTGTTCCGGCTGCCAGCAGTTTGCCGCCGTACTCACCCGCGCCGGGCCCAAGGTCCATCAGGTAATCGGCCGCGCGTAGTACATCAGGATCATGTTCTACAACCAGAATCGTATTGCCGAGGTCGCGCAGTTCTTCAAGGATATGAATCAGCTTGGCGGTGTCACGGGTATGCAGGCCGATCGATGGCTCGTCCAGTACGTAGAGCGCTCCAACCAGCCGCGAACCAAGCGAGGTCGCCAGTTGAATGCGCTGGGCTTCGCCGCCGGAGAGCGTGGACGCAAGACGGTCGAGCGTCAAATAATCCAGCCCGACGGCATCGAGGAAACTGAGCCTCTGATGCACTTCATGCAGAATACTGCCGGCAATTTCGTGCTGCTCCGGCGTGAGTTTAAGCGAGGAGAAAAACCGATGTGCTGCCGTGATGGTCAGTGACGCAGCTTCACAAATGTTGACCGCGTCTGCGCCCGTGCCCAGCCGGACAGCCCGTGCTTCCGACCGCAGCCGCTGGCCCTTGCAGTCCGGGCAGGTCGCATAGCCGCGATACTTGCTCAGCATTACACGCACATGCAGCTTGTACTTCTTGCGTTCCATGAGCGCAAAGAAACCATGCACGCCTATGAACCCGCCGTTTCCATTCAGGACAAAAGCCTGGTCTCCCGGCTCCATCTCCATCCACGGCACATCGAGCGGAATACTATGCTGCTTGGCGATGCGCTTCAACTCTGTCTGATACGGCGTGTACTTCGGACGCGTCCAGGGATCAATTGCGCCATCGGCCAGCGTTTTGGTCTTGTTTGGAATGATCAGGTTCAGATCGAAATCGATAGTATTGCCGAAGCCCTGGCAGCGCGGACACGCACCGAAGGGATTGTTGAAGGAGAAGAGCCGCGGCTCCGGTTCGCAGTAGACACGATGGCAGGTATTGCATTCGTACTCGCGGCTGTATCGTATGCGCTGACGCGGTTCCTTCGTTTCCTCGCCGCTTTCGGAAGCGCGGGGGACGACTTCGAAGACAATCTCGCCACGCTCGCGGTAACCAATTTCGACCGCGTCGACGATCCGGGCACGGTTCTCCGGCGACACCGCGATGCGGTCAACCAGGACGTAGGCCGGGTTAGCATCCGGAGCACTAAAATCAACTTCTATCAGCGATTCGGGTGACGAGAATTCATAGATCTTCCCATGCTGATAGAGCCGGTTGAAGCCGCGCTTGCGCAGTTCTCCCAGCCGCTCTTTCAAGGCATCGGAGAGTTCGAACGCAGGTGTGATAGTGGGTGCTCCCGCCCCTGAGACCTGGGATTTCGCCGAGGTCTTCGCAGCGGTCTTCGTTCCGGCCTTCTTCGTCGCCCGCTTCTTGACAGCAGGTTGAGGATGATCATCGACCGTCGCATCCGCCGAACTCAGCGGCTGGCGCGGCTCTACCGGAAAGATCGCATGCAGTCGCGTCCCGTCGCCCAGCGATAAAATTCGCTCAGCAATTTCATCGACCGAATCGCGCCGGACCAGGCCATCGCAGACAATGCAATGCATGGTGCCGCAGCGTGCGTACAGCAGGCGCATGTAGTCGTAAATTTCAGTTGCCGTAGCGACGGTTGATCGCGGATTGCGCGTCTGGTTCTTCTGCTTAATCGCGATTGCGGGCGCCAGGCCGTCGATCAGGTCAACATCCGGCTTTTCAATGCGCTCCAAAAACTGTCGCGCGTAGGCAGAAAGCGATTCGACGTACCGCCGCTGACCCTCTGCGTAGATGGTGTCGAAGGCAAGGGAAGACTTGCCCGAGCCGGAAACCCCTGACACGACCGTCAGCTTGCCATGCGGAATCTCGCAGTCAATATTCTTGAGATTATGCGTCCGCGCCCCGCGGATAACGATGCTGTCAGTCAAAGTCGCTCCAAACTTCCATTATAAGAGCGATCCGACGGCAAGAGAAAAGCCTTGACGGTTCGCAATACGCGAACTACCTCCAGACATGCGCACATATTCTCGCCGAAAACTCTGCGGCGGCCGGTGAGCCGCAAACACGCCCCATCCAAAGGCCACATCTCTATCCGCGCCTTTCTGATGCTTAGCCCCGGTTCAAAACGAGGGCGTTCATTCCGCCCGCGTACTCAGAAGCGCATCCACCATCAGCAAAATGCCACCCACTACGATCGCCGAATCAGCCACATTAAAGTCCGGCCAGTGATAACGCCAGTTTCCCCAGTGCAGCTGCACGTAGAGGAAATCGATCACGTAACCGTAATGGATACGATCAAAGGAGTTGCCAATGGCGCCTCCTAAAATCAGGGCTAACGCTAGCGATGCGGGCGTGAGCCGCCGTCCCAGCCGTACTAGAAAAACAAAGACCATTACTGCTGCCAGCAGTGAAAAGCCGACCAGGAACCAGCGCACTGCCTGCGGCGAGGCGGAATTCCCAAAAAGCGAAAACGCAGCGCCGCTGTTATAAACGTGCGATAGCCGGAAGGTGTGCGGGACCAGAGTGATGCCGCCGCCGACAGGAATGTGCTTTTCAATCCAGCGTTTCGTGAGCCGGTCAGCCCACAGGATCACCGTCGCGAGTGCCAGCAGCCAGCCGCGCCAGTCGCGACCTGCCGTGGCTCGTTCGCGCAGCCGTCCCTCGGTAAACCCGGCGTCCTGTTCTAGTTCAGCGCTCACTGCGCTGCCCCGGCAAGCGGCGCGAAACCGATCGCATCAAGCGCAATGGCGCAGCGATCACAGACCGTGGCCCAACGCTGATCCTCACCCACATGCAGCGAATAATTCCAGCAGCGGTCGCACTTGATGCCATCGGCGGGCAGCGTCTCAGCGGTAACATCCGGCTTGGAAGACCGCGCCAGTTCAACCTGCGAAACATTGAACAATTCTTTTAGGCAGCTGTGATATTTCTGCGCGAGCGCAAACGACTGTTCCGGCAATTCGAGACGCATCTTGGCTTCGAGCGCTTTGCCGATGCGGCCATCCTTGCGCGATGCTTCGAGACTCTTCATCGCGATGTCGCGAATGACCAGCAACTCTGCCCACTCTGCGGCAAGCCTCGTCGTATCCTCCGCTACCAGCACATCCGGCTTGAGAAAGTAGGCAAGATGCACACTGCTTTCCCGCTCCGAGGTGCCCGGCAGGTAGCCCCAGATTTCTTCTGCCGTGAAGCTGAGAATCGGCGCAACCAGTCTCACCAGCTGTTCGGTAATCGTCCACAAAACTGTCTGCGCTGAGCGTCGCGCCGGGTCAGTCGGCGCAAAGGTATACATGCGGTCTTTCAGCACGTCGAGATAGAGGGAACTCAGGTCGACGATGCAAAACTCGTTGACCGCCTGGTAGACGCGATGAAATTCAAAGTCTTCATACCACTTAGTCACGCGCTCTGTTAATTCACGAAGGCGCACCAGCATGTATTGGTCGATCGGCTGCAGCTGCCTCCAGCCCACCGCGTGTTCCTTCGGCTCAAATCCCTGGATATTGCCCAGCAGAAAACGAAAGGTATTACGCAGCTTGCGATAGTTGTCGGCGACGCGCTGCATCAGGTTTTCGCTGGCCGCTACATCTTCGCGGAAATCCACCGACGCCACCCACAGGCGCACAATCTCGCCGCCCAGACGCTTGGCCACGTCTACCGGATCGACGCCATTGCCGAGCGATTTTGAAAACGCGCGCCCCTGTTCATCCAGTGTCCAGCCCGAGGTAGCAACTGTCCTGTAAGGGGCCGCGCCCTTGATCGCGACAGACGTCAGCAGGGAAGAGTGGAACCAGCCGCGATGCTGATCGCCTCCCTCTGTGTATAGGTCCGCAGGCCAGTGGAGCTCCGGATCGGCTTCGAGCACGGCATGCCAGCTCGCACCCGACTCGAACCAGACATCGACAATATCCATTTCCTTGCGAAATTCTGCATGGCCGCACGAAGGACATGTCATGCCAGCGGGCAGCAGCGTAGACGCCTCGTGGACATACCATGCGTCCGCACTTTCTTGCGCAAACAATTTGACGATGCTGCGATTCACTGCCGCGTCTTTCAACGGCTTCTGACATTTCTGGCATAAGAAGACAGCGATCGGCACGCCCCAGATCCTTTGCCGCGAAATGCACCAGTCCGGCCGCGTGGCGATCATGTTCGAGATGCGTTCCTCGCCCCACGACGGGTCCCACTTGACCTGCTTGATGGCGTCAAGCGCCAGCTGACGGAAGGTAGTGTCTGTTCCCTGGGCCGTCTTCATCGCCGTTTCCATCCCGATGAACCATTGTTCCGTCGCACGGAAGATCACCGGGTTATGGCAGCGCCAGCAATGCGGGTAGGAGTGGTAGATATCATTGCGGCCCATCAATACGCCGCGGGCCTTCAGCAGTTCGATGATCGGCTCATTCGCTTTGAAGACAGTCAGTCCGTCATATTCCGCAAGGCCATTCTGAATCCGGCCGGAATCGTCGACATAGCAGGTCTGGTCGAGCCCATAACGAACGCCGGTATAGAAGTCGTCAGCTCCATGAGCAGGAGCCGTGTGCACAGCCCCTGTGCCTTGATCAGCCGTCACGTAATCGGCATTGACGCCGAGAATCTCGCGATCAAGAAACGGATGATGGAAGGTCGCGCGATCAAGCGCCGACCCTTTGAAGCGCGCGACTTCTATCGCACCCTCTAGCCCGCACGCAGCTTTTACCGCGTCCGCCAGAGCCTCGGCAACGATATACACATTGCCATCCGTATTTTGGACCGCCAGGTACTCGAACTCCGGATGGAACGCAATGGCGAGCGAAGCCGGCAGCGTCCACGGTGTCGTCGTCCAGATGATCGCAAAGACATCGAGGCCTTTTAACCTTTGGTCAAGAGCTTCCCCCGGCGACGTCAGCTTATACCGCACATACACACTCGGCGAGGTATGCATTTCATACTCAACCTCAGCCTCGGCCAGCGCCGTACGATCGTGGATGCACCAGTAAACCGGCTTCAATCCCTTGTAAACAAAGTCCTTTTCAAAAAACTCGTAAAACGTCTCGACGATCTTCGATTCGTACTGCTTCGACATCGTGAGATATGGGTCGTTCCAGCGGCCAAAGACGGCGATGCGTTGAAACTGCGACTTCTGCAGGTCAACATACTTCTGCGCGTATTCGCGGCATGCCCGGCGTACGGCGATTGCCGGCATCTCCAGTTTCTTGCGGCCAAGTTGTTCGTCGACCTTGATTTCGATGGGCAATCCATGGCAATCCCATCCCGGAACATACGGCGCGTCAAAGCCAGCCATGGTTTTTGACTTCACTACAAAGTCTTTCAGGCTTTTATTGAGTGCGTGGCCCAGGTGGATTGGCCCATTCGCATACGGCGGTCCATCGTGAAGGATGTACTTTGGTGCGCCGGCGCGGGCAGCACGAATCTGCCCGTAGATGTCATTCTTCGTCCACGCTTCCAGGCGTCCCGGCTCGTTCTGGGGCAGGTTCGCCTTCATGGGGAAGCTGGTCTGTGGTAGCGAAAGGGTCGCCTTAAGTTCCGGCGGTGCGGCCATTGTTTCTCCCTGCTTTTCTGGTCCGGCTCGGTATACCGGACGAATCTTAAAAGCCTGTGTTCACGTCGAATGTTTATTGTAGCCGGGCACGCCCCGCTTGATGGAATCAAGGCCGCGCGGGCGATCGGGGAGACTAACTCGGCCATCCTGCGTCTACATAAGGTGGAAGTTGGGTGGAAGTTGCGGCAGCGCGACCATCAATTGACGCTCAATCGACGATTAATCGCGGGACCGAAAGCGGTACCGAAGTTCGTGCAGACGTTCCGGGGAAGCATACAAGTTTTCCCCCGGAGACAAGACAACGGGACGGCCACTCGTCCATAATAAATGGATACCGGTGGGTCGCCATCCTGACTCATTGTGGCGAGAAGTGAATATGGCGAATCAGGTATTGACACCTCCGGAGTTAGACCCCAGGGACCAGGCGAGAGAACCGCGCATCGACAGGGAACCATTCAGCACAAATGAAATTGTCGATGAGCCTGTCTGGAAGGCCATCATCGGCAATGTTCGCGACCTCTTCAATAAAGAGAAGCTGCCGCCGCTCGAACTCACGTCCACACCAATACCTGTCAAGGATCCCTTCGCCGTCAAGCGCGATCCCATATCGTCAGGCGTGTCGATTGGCGTCCATGTTCTCATCATCGCGCTTATCGCGTGGTTCATCTACATGGCCCACCTGCACCTGAAGCCGATTCAGAAAGCGGCTGTCACGACCATCGAAGTGCCTGCATTCATGCCCATTGCCCCAAAGGCAGCCGCCATGGGCGGCGGCGGCGGCGGTGGTTCACATGACATTCTGCAGACCCCCAAAGGCAGGCTGCCTAAGTTTGAAAAAGATCCTATCGTCCCACCGATGGTGATCAAGAACATCAATCCAAAACTCGCTGTCGAACCCGCGATCAATGTTCCGAAAGACATCGTCATCCCCAACAACAATCTGCCGGACCTGGGTAATCCCAAGAGCAACATCACCGGGCCACAGTCAAACGGCACCGGCACAGGCGCAGGCATGGGTAGTGGTTCCGGCGGCGGTATCGGTTCAGGTAAAGGGAATGGCTACGGACCGGGTGAGGCCGGTGGCACGGGTGGCGGACTTTTCAAGGTAGGCGGCGGCGTTACAGCGCCCATCCCCATCAATTCGCCTGAGCCGGAGTTCTCCGATGAAGCGCGACGCGCCAAGTACCAGGGTGTAGTCGTCGTGACCCTGATTGTGGATGCACAAGGTAATCCTCAACAGATCAAGATCGAGCGGCCCCTTGGTATGGGACTGGATGAGAAAGCTCTTGAAGCTGCCCGCCAGTACAAGTTCAAACCGGCAACCTTTCAGGGCAAGCCGGTTGCGGTCAGGATTGGCCTCGAGATCAACTTCCACATCTATTAAGCACAACGATAATGTCCCCATTTGGCAGCATCACGGTATAGTGAAGCCATGACACAGATGGATGTAAAGTTCCGCTACGAGAAGCACCCGACCGAAGCCTCCATGGTGGCGCTCGGCACGTTGAAAGAGGTATACGGCATCCGCCGCGTACTCATTGATGAAGAGTGGAAGGTCATCACCATCGAGTACGACGCCACCCGCTTGACGGTACCCGTCGTTGAGCAACTCCTTCGTCGTGGTGGCATCGATATCGTCGAGACGCTTCCCCTGATCCCGCCGCAGCCAACGGTTGAAGAGCTACCCCTAGCCGCTGCACCCGCCAGATAATTCGCCTCGGCCCGCTTGGTAGTTTCGCTATCTTTTGGTATCCTGACGGTGTTGCCGTAATGCGCCCATAGCTCAGCTGGATAGAGCAATTGACTACGAATCAATAGGCCGGAGGTTCGACTCCTTCTGGGCGCACCATTCCCCCCTTACACCAAACCATTCACACCTTTAAGCTGTGCACGTTCTGTGGACCCGCATGCGCTGCCGGGCATTCGCTTGATTCATAAGCGTGCGTCTTCAGAAGCAGCCTCCGCTGCCCGCACCTCAAGCCTCGACAATTTTATGCGGCCGACCTGCAAATTTTTTCCGTGCTGTGTAGTAAGTCATGCAGACTTGCGGAAGATTTCCGGTACTCTGGGTGAGTTGGTCACGTCATGAGCCGCATATCGGATTGCCATGCGGTGCACTTTACCCTGCTGGGGTCCTGCGACACATAAAAAAGCCAGCATCCAACCAACAAATTTGCCGTCTATTTCTCAGGGCATTGACTGTTGGAAGCACGGGTATGGGAGCGCTCAGTCTCTTTGATGGAAACACTATCGCGACAAACAACCGGCAAAAGGTTCATCCGCTGGGGAGTGATCGGGGCAGGGGACGCGGCCCAGCGTTTCGCCCAGGGGTTGACCCAGGTAGCAGATACGGGCCTGGCGTCCGTGTGGACACGCCGCTCCGTTGCTGCCGATGCATTTGCCGCTGAGAGCGGCGCAACCGCCTACGATTCACTAGCCGCCCTGCTCGCTTCGCCGATTGATGCTGTGTACATCGGTACCCACCCTGACAGCCACCGGGCCTATGCACTCAAGGCAATCGCGGCAGGGAAGCACGTGCTTTGTGAAAAGCCGTCCATGCTCAATGAGCGGGAGCTTGACGAGGTATTACGAGCGGCGGACCAGCGCGGCCTGCTTTTCATGGAAGCCATGAAGCCTCCCTTCTTTCCCCTCTACCGTCGCCTTCGCGAACATCTGCTCCACGATCCCATCGGTCAGGTCGGGTTTGTCCGTGCCGGCTCTTCGCTTGCCGACATACCCTCCGACCATCCCCTTTTTAACATTGAGCTTGGAGGCGGCAGCCTGCTCGGCATCGCAACCTATGAAGCTTTTCTTGCGCTCGACTGGCTGGGACCTCTCGAAGGGGTCGACACTGTTGGCTGCCTCGGTCCGACCGGCATCGATATCTTTGCCAGTATGCAGACCCAGCACCGGCATGGCATTGCCCAGTTGTATTCCGGCCTCGGCCTTCATGGCCATGGGGATGCTCTTCTCGTTGGTCCGCTCGGCCATGTTGCCATTCCCGCCAAGTGGTGGAATCCGTCAAGCGCGACCATTCGCTACCTTGATGGTAGGGTGGTTGAACTTGAAGAACCATTTGCGTCGAGCGGCTTCAACTATGAGACGGAACACTTCTGCCGGTTACTGCGCAAGGGGCTGACAGAAAGTCCCATGATGACCCACGAAATGTCGCGACAGATGATGCGTATCCTTGACCGGGCACGCGCAAGTATCGGCCTGGTATATCCCCAGGAGATGGAAGTCACCACCAAAGTTTAAAGACTGATCAACAACCAGCCGCGAAAATCATTTGAACAACCGGAACTTACATGGAACCACCGCGATAGGAATTCTGTGAGTTCCCGCTGACTGAAAACCGTTTGCAGGACGTCTCGTTCAGGCAACAGATGGCATTTTGTTATCACCTCGACCGTTTGACCTCCACATCTAGAGCGATAAGAGCCTTTCCGTATTCACGACCAGGACGGTCCTGCCATCTCCCATGATCGCTGCGCCGACATACTCCTGAAGCTGCGCCAGTACCCCGGTCAGTGGCTTGATCACGACCTCCACTTCGCCGAGGAACCGGTCCACGATCAAACCATAGGAGCCTGCCCCAGCTTCAATTACTGCGATAGAAAGATCCTCACGACCTTCTCCTTTTTCCTGCATGGTAAGCAGACTGTTGGCCAGAAACATCATGGGGAAAACGGCGCCTCGCACGGAAGCGAACTGCTTTCCCTGTACTGTGCGGATGGCGGATGCGGGGAGCTTTACCATGCTGCGGATGGTTTCCATGGGGAGCATGAGCTTTTGCCCGTTCACTGCCACAAGGATGCCTTTTGAGACGAGCAGGCTGGCTGGTAATTCAATGCGAAAGCACGTTCCGCAGCCTGGCTTGCTGCTGATGTGGACGACGCCGCGCAAAGCCTCGACTGCCATCCTTACCACATCCATCCCTACGCCGCGCCCGGAGAGATCGGTAACAACATCAACTGTTGAGAAACCCGCGCACAGGATGATTTTGAAAACAGATTGCTCGTCCATCGCTGCTAATGCGCTTGCCGAAAATAGTCCCCTCTCCAGGGCGCGCTGCTTTAGCCTGGCTGGGTCCAGCCCTTTTCCATCGTCCTTTATCTCGATGACGACAGTGGCCCCGCGTGTGAAGGCCGCAAGCTCAATCCTGCCGCACTCCGGTTTCCCTTTCGCCAGCCGGTCGGCCTTTGACTCGATTCCATGATCGGCTGCATTACGGATAATGTGCGTAAGCGGGTCTCCAATGCTTTCGATAACAGTCTTATCCAGTTCTGTTTCTTCTCCGCTTACACGCAGTTCAATGCTCTTATCCAGGTGGCGGGCAATGTCGCGCACCAGCCGGGGAAACTTCTGAAAAACCTGCCGCACCGGCAGCATCCTTATGGACATCACCGTGGCCTGCAGATCATCGGCCAGCCGCGAGACCTTGGCCCCGGCATCCCGCATCTCCTTGGCCATGGCAATGGTTGACTCGGTTCCGTCCAGGCGTTCGGCAAACGCCGGTAGAGCACCGCGGACGACCAGCAATTCTCCTGCAAGCCGCATCAGCGCATCGAGTTTCGACGACTCGACTCGGATACTCTGCAGCACCTGGGCAGGTGCCTCCGTCGCCGAAGAAGGGCCGTTCTCTGGCTCCTGCACGGGGGGCAATACGCCGGTATTTTGCCCTGTCTCTGCGACCGCCGCTCTGGCGGCCTGGATCAGGGAGTCAAGCCGTTCCAGCAAACCATCGTCGAGTACACTCCCGTCCTGCACGGAGGTGATCGATTGAAGTACTGCGGTCGCTGCCTGCATCGCGGCGGTATTCTGGTGGGCCTTCGAGGCGGCGAAGAGCGTTTTTGCAGCTCGGCTTGCAGTCGACAGTCCTTGCTTCTCCTCTCCGGATCGGCAGAGTTCGAGTGCCACCCCCAAAGCGGAAAAACACTGTTCCGTTGCCTGCCGGTAGCGCGTAGCCTGGTCAGGAGCCGCTGCCGTCACCCGGTCCACCTCGATATGCACTTCACAATCGTCCTCTACGAATCGA
This sequence comes from uncultured Acetobacteraceae bacterium, assembly GCA_964658035.1. Classification (GTDB taxonomy): domain Bacteria; phylum Acidobacteriota; class Terriglobia; order Terriglobales; family Acidobacteriaceae. Next base: position 3,243 of record CAZZXL010000112.1, on the reverse strand, counting down.
AAAACCTCTTTAAGGACTGCCAGGGGACGGATGGTATCAAGTGACATCGTCCAGCTTAGATAAGACTGCTCAGGATCGAAGGAATCGGCGCCGAAGAGCTCGCTCGTGTCAGATGTGACGACCAGCGTGCCGAGATCACTGAGTTCAAGCAGTATGGAAGCAGGATCCGTACCGGAAAAGAATATCTCCCGGTGGGGTCGAAAGAAGATTTTGTACCGCGTACGCTCGGTCCCTTCTCTTCCTGCTTCCGGCGCATGAGCGGCCCCCTCTTTTACCTCCGGCAGAAAGGGCCGGATTGCGTTCATCACTTCTATTTCAAGCGGCAACAGGGTGTCTGCGGCAGTACTGCCAAGCTGCAACAGCAGGACGCAGCAGTCGCATGCCTTCAAGGTTGCATCGATCAATTCCGGTGTGGTTTGCAATTGCCCACTCCGAACCCGGTTGAAGACATCTTCAACATGATGAACAAACCCCGCCAGGCGGCGGAAGCCGGCACTGGCTCCCGATCCTTTTAACGTATGCATGGCACGGAAAATACGATTGACTACCTCCATGTTGCGGGAATCCTGCTCGAGCAGTAGCAGCGCATCCCCAAGGTCGCTTAGCAGATCAGCCGCTTCGTGGCGGTACGCGGCCTGTAGTTCCTGCAGGTCTCCAAAATCCATGTGGACGATCCTTCTTCCTCTTCATGCCTATTCAGGTGGCAATAGCGAGCCGGCAGCGAGAAGCCCGCATACCTACCCCATCGCAAACATCAGCGCAACACTTTTATCACCACGGCGAGCAACTGCTGAGGCTCGAATGGCTTGACAATCCATCCTGTCGCGCCGGCGCTTTTACCTTCCTGCTTTTTAGAAATTTCAGATTCTGTAGTTACCAGCACTACCGGCGTGAACTTGTATGCCGGTAGTTTCCTCAAGGCTCGCAACAGATCGAGACCATTCATGTTCGGCATGTTGATGTCACTCAGAACCAGATCAAATATCTGCGACGAAGCTGTCTGCAATGCCTGCGCGCCATCGACGGCCTCGACAACTTCGTAGCCGGAGCGGGTTAGTGTTACCCGAACCAGCTGTCGCATGGTCATCGAGTCGTCGACCACCAATATGCTTTTAGCCACCTGTTGCACCTCGAGGTTGCGGCTTTTTCCGTCTTCGAATGTTTACTGACGAGGGTGGCATGCCAGTCTGTACTTCCTGTCGCTGTATCAACAGACTGGCCAACCCTCGACACTGCAGAGACGTTCGCAATCCGCTTGAAGCAGTAATAATCTCGAACCCATTAGGCAGTTGACTTAGCCGCAATAGAATCTGGACGATGCTGGTGTCAATTTCCTCAACGCCTTCCGCGAGCACGTCGATTGGACCGGCACTGGCTATTACCGGCTGCAGGCTGTCCCACAGCAGGCCTGCCTGCTGCACCCCGAGTCTCCCCTTCAAAGCCAGCTGGCTTTTATCTGCAAATGCGTTGATCTCATACGGCATGTCCATGTCCCCCGGGCTAAGTTTCGTGCCTTAAAAAAGTTCAACGTTATCGCCGAAATGATTCCCCGGCGCCACTTCGCACAGCCGTCCGTAACCGGATACCGGGGCACCACCAGCCGCGCCACCAAACGTCATGGCATGAACCTCATGCTGCTCGCGCATGGTGTAACCGGCGGACGCAGGATCAAGCTGCAGCGACTTTTCGTCTTCCGGATATTGCGCCAGCAGGCGGTCAAGCATGGCATCCAACTCGCGAAGCAAGATAGAGCCTGCATCGGTAAATGTCATCGACTGCACGAGGGATTCAATCTTCTGCTGCAGACTGGTTGCTTCCAGCCCAAGACGAGCTACGGCGTCATAAGTTGTTCGCCGGGAATTCCGCAGTGCTGCATCCGGTCGAAGGGCAAGCAGGGTGATGCGCTGCGCCTCGACTTTGTCGATATGAACAACGATCGCCTGCGCCTGCTCATCCAGCGTGCCGCCCAGCCTCGCGAACTGCGCATTTAGTTCGCTGGCCTTCTGTAAGACGCTTCCCGAGGTCTCGGAAGTCCATATGCCGAGGGTGTCAATGACCCGGGTCTCGACTATATTCGAAGCCGCAATGATGACGTTAAATGCAAGCCTCTTCATGGAGCGCGCGAGCGACTCGAGTTCGCCAGTGTTAGCGCTTAGCAGATCACGCACAGGCTCAATTTGCGTCATCACAAAACTTCCGATGCTGACATCGCCGGCCAGGAGTTCGCCTACTTCCAGGCCGAGCAGCCCAAGCCGGTCCACTGCCTCTTCGAAGCGTCCAGATTGGCCGTCTCCCAGCCTCCCGGCCTCGCTCGCAATCTGCTGAGCGTAGCCGGCAACCCCGGTCAACTCTTCCTCAATTCGTGCTCCTGTAGCTATTACCAGATCAAGAAGTTGCCGGGCCTGCTGCCGCTGTAATACAAGGTGGTGCGCCGCTTCTTTTTGAGGATGGTCTCTTACGCTGGTTAACGCTGAAAGGATATGCTCCATCCTTTGGCGGATGTGGTCATGCCCCTGCAGGACCTTCACGCTTTCACGGATCCCTTGTTCTACAACTCCCGAAACCTCGGCCGCCTTGTTGCGCACCGCAAGCAGGTCGGGCGGTACCTCTGAGAGCAGGTCGAGATCCTGTTGAATGCGCTGCTCGGACTCTGCGGCCCGCATCGCATACGAGCTGGATGCCTGCTTGACCAATTGTGTGGCGGAAGAAAGCTTCTCGAGAACTGTCGCCAGCATCTCCTCCTGCGTCTGCCCGGATGCCCGAATACCTTTCAGGACAACCTGCATCTCTTCATGCATTTTCTGTACTGAGGCGCTTTCTTCCTCTGGCAGCCTTGCGCCTTCAAGCAGGAAGTTGAAGGCAATATATCTGAGTGGAGCTAAATCCTGCTGCAGACTACCCGACAGACTTACCAGCTCGCGCGTTGTGGCAATGGCGAGATCCAGCTCTCTGCTGGACCCTTCAAGGTGATCAAGAAAGCCTCTGAAGGTACTCAATCCTTCGAGCATGCATCTACGAATGCTCTCGACAGGTCCGCTGTCCGACGCAACTGTGTTCAGCGCGATCGCGTTCTGAATACACTCCGTCATATTCCAGCAATCGTCCAGACCGCTGATGAGAAGGCTGAACTCGTTTTCGCTGCACCCTCGGAAAGCGTTGATGCGGGCCCGCAAAGACTCGAAGTCATCCCACAAGGATGCGGGCTGCTGCTCGAGGTGAGCAGAGAGTGGCGACCCGGTCAAA
>CAZZXL010000111.1:4697-16848 GCA_964658035.1 uncultured Acetobacteraceae bacterium | reverse complement strand
CGGGCAAAACCTCTCAGTTGGGTCGGGTCTGGAACTCAAACCCTCTCACAGGACCTTTGAAATGTGGGAGCACGCCTGCACCGGCCCAGCCGGGAACGCATTCCAGCCTCTAAGTATCGCCCATCCATGGCCGATCTGCAAGGACAGCATGCCGCCGGCGCTCCGTGCTGCACGGTGATGCCGACCAACGAGGGGCGCTACTTGCGTCGTCCTGAGTCATCCCAGTAAGTCCTCCCGGGTAGTCCTCCCGGTAAGTCTCCTGGCCAGGGGATTGCGTAGAGAAAGGGCCTGCGTCCTGCCCTGATCCGCAATCTGCAGAGCAAAGAGTCAGGTTGTCCGATTGTGGCCATCCGCGAGACAAAAACGGACATTCTCAGGAAGACCGCCAATGACCCAGGTGCTTAAATCGCTCATTCTGCTGGGTCACGCAGTCAGGCGATTTGGCGATAGTCGTGCTGGTTGTCGTGTAACCTGCCCGGCGCCAAGCTCGGAGGCACTGCCAGGAGTGTTTATGGACGAACTGATGAATCATTTCCGCACTGCCGGCCGCCGGCTGCGGAGAAGCCCCGGCTTCGCCCTGACCGCTATCCTTACGCTGGCCATCGGCATTGGCGCGACGACTGCCGTCTTCTCCATTTTCTATGCGGTGCTGCTGAGGCCGCTCCCTTATCCGCAACCGGAGAAGCTGGTGCAGATCAGTGCGCTGGAGGCCATTCCCGGGTCGACGGCCACCAATACCAATGAGATTTCCTATCCCAACTTTCGCGACTGGCGGGCCCAGTCTCACAGTTTTGAGTCGATTGCCTCATACCATCCGAACAGTATGGTGCTGAATGCTGCCGGACCCAATGCTGCGCGCAACCTGCAGATTGGCGTGGTTTCGTCCGACTTCTTCCACATCCTGTGCATGCGCCCTGTCATTGGCCGCGCTTTCCGGCGCGAGGAAGAAGTAGCCGGCGCCCACGTCATCATTCTCAGCTATGAATTGTGGGTCTCGGCCTACCATGCTGCGCCGTCGATTCTTGGCACTTCGATCAAGCTGTCGGATGAGAACTACACCGTAGTTGGCGTGCTGCCCGCCGGTGCGAGTTTCCCCTTTTTCGCCTCGTCGCTGATCGACCGGTGGACGACGCCGGCTGTCGATGCAGTCGGCCCGAATCCGTCGACTGAGCAGCGGGGCTGGACCCAGCTCGCAGCCATAGGCCGGCTGCGCGATGGCGTCAGCCTTACCCAGGCGACGGCCGAGATGAACACAATTGCCGCGAACCTGGCCAGGCAATACCCGCAGGAAAATTCGCGGGACAACGCGGTCGAGATCAAGTCCATGCTCGAGAACATGATCAGCGACGTGCGCGGGCCGCTGCGCATCCTGCTGATTGCCGTGGCCGCACTGCTGCTGATTGCCTGCGCCAACGTCGCCGGCTTATTACTCGCCCGGGGTGCCAGCCGGCAGACGGAACTGGCAGTGCGCGCCGCACTCGGTGCCAGTCGTCGCGAGATCACCCTGCAGCTGCTGGCCGAGTCGCTCATTCTGTCGGGGCTCGGCGGTGCGTCGGGCATCCTGATTGCGACGGCCGCCCTTAAGGGCATCCTGTACTTTATTCCGAAGAACCTGCCCCGGCTCGATACGATCGCCGTGAATGGCCCTGTACTCGGCTTCGCCATCGGCGTTTCTATGCTGACGGGCGTCGTGTTCGGACTTTTGCCGGCTCGCCGACTGTCACGGCTTAACCCGGCACTGGCCCTGCAGGACAGTGATCGCACTTCGTCCCTGGGGCGCCGGCAGCATCGCCTGCATTCCATCCTGGTGATTGCGGAAACTGCGATCGGCCTTGTGCTGCTGATTGGCGCCGGGCTGCTCATGCACAGCCTGCTGCGCATGCTGACGACTGACCCCGGCTTCAACCCGAGCCATACCCTGACCTTCCGCATCGGCACGACGGACAAGGCTTACCCGGACCAAAAGCGTACGCAGTTTTACGCAGATGTGATCCAGCGCCTCGAAGGACTGCCGGGCGCACAATCGGCAACAGCAGCGTTTCCCATGCCGTTCAGCGGCGGCAATATGTCAATCAGTTTTGATATCGAGGGCAGACCGACAGCGCCTGGTGACCAGCCCACCGCGCGCGACAGCCTGGTGTATCCGGGCTATTTCAAGACGCTGCAGATTCCGCTGCGCCGGGGGCGCGTCTTCAACGACCAGGACAACCGCGCCGATGCTCCATCCGTTGCCATCATTAACGAGTCAATGGCCGCGGAATTTTTTCCCGGGCAAAACCCCGTTGGAAAACGGATCGCTACCGGTTTCGATCAGGACGACACCCGGAAGGTCATCCACTGGCGTGAGATTGTCGGCGTGGTCGGCAATGTGAAACGCTCCACCGTCACAGAGGAGATTCATCCGGAATATTACGTACCTTTCGCGCAGGCGCCCATCACCATGCCCTACCTGGCGTTGCGTGTCAGCGGCGATCCGGCAGCTTACGAGCAATCGGTCACACGCGCTGTTGCCGGGATCGATAACGAAGTCCCGGTGTATCGGTTCCGCACGGTCGCTGGAGGCGTGGCCCTGGCCTCGGCACAGCCACGGTTTCAGACCCTGCTGCTCACTGCTTTTGCGGCGGTGGCGCTGCTCCTGGCTGCAATCGGACTGTATGCGGTACTGTCGTACATGGTCGCGCAGCGCACGCACGAACTCGGCCTGCGCATGGCGCTTGGCGCGCAGCGGGGCAATGTACTGGCACTGGTCATGCGGCGCGGACTGAACCTGGCCTGCATCGGCCTGGCCATCGGCGGCATAGCAGCGCTGCTGCTTACGCGCTTCATTGCGAGCCAGCTTTATAACGTGCAGGCGTTCGATCCAATCACGTATGTTGCGGCGGCAGCTGTCCTGCTGCTGGTGTCGGTCTGCGCCAGCCTGCTGCCGGCTGCGCGTGCTGCCAGCCTGGAGCCGATGCGGACCCTGCGAAAGCAGTAAAGGCGCCGCGAAAAATCAGTGGGTCCGGGCGGCCTGCATGGCAGAGCGGAAGTCGCTCACGCAGGCCATGCCGGCCTTCTTCTTTGAGTCGTCCGTCTTGTTCGTGTAGAAAGGCGAATCGGCGGTTTTCAGGTATGCCTTCATGTGGATGGACGTCCCGAAGCTCATCCCGTAGCTGTAGCTGGTCTGGCCGGTATTCGGATCAGGCTTTTGCGCGTCCTGCCCCGAATGCTCCCTGGTCTTGTCGAAACGTAACGTCACATCAGCTGTATCGGGGTCGTCGACTACAGTGAAATGGCCCCAGGCTCTGAGTGCCTGGACTGCGCCTTCGCTGACAGCATCGGCACGCGTGTCATTGACGATTGCCACTGTTTTTGCAATGTAGAGAGCAGCCGGAAATGCGCCGCCATTGACAGACTTCTGCCCGTAGGAAAGTGTTGCGAACAGGACCAGCAGGATAGTGACGAGCGTCTTCATCGTGAGCCTCAGCAACTGGTGGAAAAAGGGAGTAACGGATCGAGCGCAGCATATCATCGCAGCGGGCCTCGCGGAACTTATTTGACGCGGCGCGGAGTCATGCGAAGTGTTGGCTCTGCCTCCTGGCTGGCAGGGAAGAGGAAGCGCAGCATGGGTCCGACGCGCGTGGCCCACGATGATTCATCATGCCGGCCACCGATCGCCACTTCATAATGAAGGTCGCCATCCGTCATCTCCGCGTCGTCGCGCCAGCCTTCCCGCAGCAACTGTCGGTACAGGCGATTGCAATCTTCCAGCGTCTGAGCACCCTCGGAGTCGCCCACATCCAGCCAGATTCTGGGACGCTCCGTTCCAAACGAAGGCCGCACATCGTTCATGATGCTGCGATGGTTCCACCAGACAGATGGCGAGTGCGCCGCCAGTCTTCCGAAGATATCGGGATACTGGATGCCTAGATACAGCGACACCAGGCCGCCCAGGGATGACCCCCCCAGGCCGGTATGCTCCGGCCCGCTCAGCGTGCGGTACTGTTTGTTGATGAACGGCATCAGCTCTTCGACGATGAGCCGCCCATATCGCGGCGCTTCTCCCCCACCCAGCTTCCAGTCGCGCGTGTGCGTGTACTCGGCAATACGGCGATCGCCGGTATTGTAGATCCCGACGATGATCAGCGGTTCAACCGCGCCCTCAGCAATGCCATTATCCGCGGCCTCCCTCACCTGCCATGTGCGGCCGGGGACAAACGATGTTTGCGGATCGAACAGGTTCTGGCCATCATGCAGATAGAGCACCGGAAAATGTCGCTCTCCCACGGCACTATATTGCGGCGGCAAGTAGACGATCAGGTTGCGCGCATCCGGCAGAAAGTCACTGCGAAAGTGGCGATGCAGCTTGAGCCGTTCGTGCGGCGTGGCGTCGTCTTCGACGCATGGTGCCGAATGTGCCGGCGTTCCGCCGGCGTCTGCCCCGATGAACGTCGAGTTGAATGGGTCTGGCCCGATCATCAATCCTTTCCATCGATTGCGTTCTGGTGCTTACGGAGGCTTTGCGGCCAGATAGCCCTTATTTTAGCGGACACGCCGCTCCGCCCAGCCTGCTACAGTAACAGGACTTTCATCCCTGGCCCAAGGCGGAACAGTATGCATCGCGAATACGTTAAGTGGTTCTCACCCAGCCTCGATCGCGACATGGAACTGCTTCTTTTCGGCCACTCAGGGCTCCCGGCTGTTGTCTTTCCGTCTTCACAGGGACGCTTCTTCGAATTCGAAGAGCGTGGCATGGTCGGCTGCATCCAGGACAAGATCGAACGAGGCGAAATCCAGCTCTATTGCGTCGATTCGGTCGACAGCGAAAGCTGGTACAACCGCAATGTTCCGCCGCGCTGGCGCATCGCCCGCCAGCTGCAGTACCAGAACTACATCATGAACGAGGTTCTCCCCTTCCTGCAGCAGCGCAACTGGAGCTCTCACCGCATCACCCTCGGCTGCAGCTTCGGCGGCTACCATGCTGTAAATCTCGCACTGAAACATCCCGATCGTTTTACCGGCTGCCTGTCCATGAGCGGCGCCTTCGATCTCTCCGGCTTTCTGCACGGCTACCATGATGCCGATGTCTACTTCAACATGCCGCCGCAGTATGTCGCCAACCTCGGCGAAGGCTGGCAGATGGACCACTACCGCCGTAACAACTACGTCTTCGGTACCGGGTGGGATGACCAGTGCCTCCAGCAAAACCGCCATCTGGCCGGCATCATGCATTCCAAAGGCATCGGCGTTCGCCTGGAAGTGTGGAGTGACTGGAATAGTCATGACTGGCCTACCTGGCAGAAGATGATGGAGAAGTTTCTCTAGACGGGCGGTTATTTAGGGTGACTTCCGCCCATACAATGTATATACACTTAAGAGTGGACACGACCTTCATCCTCCATGGTCAACGGTTCGTATGGAACCAGGAGAAGGCGTCCGGCAATGTGGCCAAGCATGGCGTCAGGTTTGAACAGGCCTGCCAGGTTTTCTTCGATCCGTTCGTCAAGACCGAGGACGCCAGCATTGCGACCGAACAGCGGGAAGCAGCAATTGGCGCTGCCGAAGATCGGGCCGTCCTGTTCGTATTGAACATGCAATTCGATTTAGATGACGCGCTACGCATCATCTCGGCACGTCGGGCAACAGCCCGTGAGAAAGGACTCTATGAAAACAGTGACTGAACGCATCAGGCAGCGCCTGCGCAAAGACCGGCCAATGACCACCATCAGTATCCGCATGCCGGAAGACGTGATCGAAGACCTGAAGGAAATCGCGCCCTCGCTCGGCTTTTCCGGGTACCAGCCCCTCATCCGTGCCTACATCGGTGAAGGACTGCGCAAGGACCAGGGCCGGCTGGACAATTCGGCTGTCCAGACGTTGACCGAGAGTCTGCGCAAACAGGGCATCGACGATCAGATCATCTCTAATGCCATAGCGGAAGCACGCCTTACCTTCGCTTAGTCTTGCTTCCAAGCATGGCTCGCGCCGGTAATAAGCGGGGACCCCTCAGGCGGTGGGCGCTCCCGTTGAGACCGTCTTGATCTTTGAAGCAAACCTGCGCTTGTAATAGCCCGTCGTGATGACAATCGCCGGAACGCCGACAGCGGTGGCCAGAGCCACAGGATGATCCCGCCGTGCTGAAAAATCCGGGGCAGCGTTATCACGGAAAAAGCCGTCCATGCTGCGATATAGCTCCCGGTAAAGTTGCCCAGGTGGGTGTACCACCAGAACATCTTCTCCTTCGGCTTGCGCACAAAACTAAGCATCTGCACAGCGGCGCAGCGGCCCTACCGTTTACCGCGCGGGTCGTATTGAAAGCACTGGTCGAGTGGCACGCCCAGGACGATGGCCACCTTGAACGCCGTCTCGAGCGAGGGCGAATACTTGTCCTGCTCAATGGCGATCACGGTCTGCCGCGTGACGCCGATCTTGTCCGCAAGCTCCTGCTGCGTCATCTCTCGCAGCGCTCGCAGTTCTCTGATTTGGTTGCGAATGGCCGCCATCAGAGTGCCCGCCGATAGGCCACGATCTGCGTAGCCGTCTTCGCAATTTCCGAGATCACCAGCATGCCGAAAAAGACGCTCAGAAAATGCAGAGCCCAGATGCGTCCGTCGACTGAAAAATTGCCGACCGTCATGTGGAGCCATAACATGCCCAGTCCCATCACCATCAGCGACACGATCGTGAGATAGCCCGCACGATACCCGCGCAGTTCAATCAAGCGGTCGCGTTCGTCGGTGACACGGTTGCGTGTAAAGGCAGCAATCAAAGACTGCAGAATAATCTGCAACACAATGATCGCGATAATCATGCCCGCCACCTTGTTGACGGAGTTCTGCTGATGCAGAAAGAAGTAAGGACCATACACAAGGATCTGCGCCACAAGCGAGGCATAAAGAGACTTCTCCCGGTACGAAAGACTAATCGCCATGCTGATACTCTCCTGTCAAAAATGTTTGACATGAGGAAGGTAGCAGGAGTTGCAAAAATATGTCAAATATTTATTACATAAAGGAATTAGGGCGCAAAGAAACTAATCCGATTCCGATGGCAACTCATCAATCCCTTTTCGGATAAAGCTATAATTCTCATGAACTGTCATCTCGAAAAGCTTCTCTTTCATCGCTTGGAGATCATCGGCAGAAAGGCCACCGGGGGTTGCTGCTAGCGCGACAAATTCCCAGTCTGGAATGCTTTAAAATTCAATATTTTGCCCAGCGCCTGTGGAGAATTGCCTTCGCTTCATCAGATCTTCTAGACATTAGAACTCAATCCAAAGATGTCATAAATGAAACACGAATACGACGAAGGCCAGGAAGCAACAGAACGCTTCGAGAAAGTCCCGAGGTGGATTTCCGCGCGCCCAAGTCTAGCGCGAAGTCCTTTGTGAAAGAAAACTGTAGTTCGTAAAGCTCATTTCCCCACAAAAATCCCTTTCGGACAGATGGCATGCACGCCTACCTTGCCATCGACTAACTGCGTAATATCCAGGTCGACGGCGACGCTGGTCAGTTGATAGGCCTGGTCCCGCGTCAGATGCTTCTCGCTGACCAGGAAGTCGATCATGTTCCGTGTCGCCATCTCGGTTGCTTTTACCAGGTCTTCACTGAAGCCCATGCTGATGTAACTGGTTGGTGTCTCGGCGCGCGGCCAGAGTAAGTGCGGATCGCCCTCTCGCGCTTTGTGGACGATAAGTTCGAAGGTGCCGGTCAGCATGGTTTCGAGCGCCGTGATATCCACCTCGCCATTGCCCTGGCCGGCATGACCATCGCCCACCTCAAACAACGCCCCGGCTACGTGGACGGGCAGATACAACGTCGTGCCCTCAACCAGTTCCTTATTATCCATATTGCCGCCATGCATCCACGGCGGCGCACTGTTGTAGCGACCGGCGGACTCAGGCGGCGCATCCCCCATCGACCCGAAGAATGGATGCAGCGGAATCTTCACGCCCGGCGCAAAATCGGCGATCATCTTCTGGCGCTCAAGCGGGATGATGGTCATCTTGCCGTAAGGAAAATCATCCGGCAGAAAGCCGCGACCGGCCGAGAAGCCATTGCAGGCCCATGGCACGTCGACGTCAATCTTCTTGATACGGACTTCGAGCACATCGCCCGGCTGCGCCTCTGCAATGGCGACCGGCCCGGTCAGGATGTGGCCGCCCGGTCCCTTGTCGATGTCTTTAGCCGCGTAGATGTCCGTGACATCCTGCGGAATATCTGCAGCGGCAACGCCGCCTTCCTTCAGTCGCTCCGGCGAGCCACAGGTGGAAAGCGTCTGGATCTTCACCGTGTCGCCGCTATGCACCGTCAACACCGGCTTGGCTTTCGACCAGTAGTAACCCCACGCAACCGTGGTAGGCGTAGCCAGCAGCGTTTGCGGCGTCTGGGGCGCCGTCTGGGCGGGAAGAACTGATCCTGACGTAATAACTGTGAACAGGGCAAGAGTCGAAAGCGTTTGGCGCATGTTCAAAATCTAACAGGAGGACGCCTGCATCTTTACGGCAACCGGAGGCAAAGCAGGGCGGACGCAGGGTAGGAGAAGCCGCTGCGTTATCTGCACTGCCGACGCGTGCGTCGATCGGGCTGAACCATGAACCATGAAGCATCGAAGTTCAATCCAGGCCCGCGACCGACGAGTTATACACAACCCGCAGCTTCACATGACGGTGGCAGATTCCACTTCCACAACGCGCGCGCAGAGGTAGACTCAAGGCATGGGAAATAAAAGTGCATCGAAGCGTGAAGTAAAGAAGCCAGCCAAGAAGACGCCAAAGGCAGCTCCCGTCCGTCGTGAGAATGCCAACCCGGGCGCGCGGCCCGTCTAAGAATCAATGTCCTGCTGCGATGGTCGGGCAGCCTGCCAAAACAGGTTGGCAGCAGGAGCAACACAGCTACCGATATACCAATAGTTAGTTTTCTTGTTTCTCGCACTTGGTCTGGACTGCTGGTGACGCGAGCACTTCGGGTATTCTTCTCGCGCGGCGTGATATTAAGAACACCAGCGTAGTTGGCTGGCACACGACGTGTTCCGAGCCACATCGCGAAGATTGCTATCCTGTCGCTATGCCCGGCCAGGCGCTTCATTGCACTGCTGAAAGACACTACGCTCGTAGTGAATGCCCAATTAGCACGGACTCAGCCTAAGTCACTTGTAAAGTTGCAGGAGCTAATCGTTATTTGAATAGAAGACTTATCCAGGCAATACCTGGCAAACGCGCCTGATTAACGATGGCATACAACTCATCTGTGAAGTAATCCCCGCCAAGGTGAGGTTGCCACAGATTTGCCGTGACCCGCAGCGCTAGCTTTATCAGTGCGAAGAGGGCGGCTAGCTTAACCGCTTCGCGCATGCCAGTTTGATCCCGAAGTTGTCTGCTGTCCGGATTTCAAGTCGTCCCACGTAACCCTTGGTCCCGGTCTGATTCTGCTTCAGCGGACCATCCATAGAGAGCTTCATGGTGCGGGAGTTGCCAGCGACACTCTCGATGTTCACCTTTATCGAGCTAACGCTAACGTCCGTCCACTCAGGATTCAGGTCAAGTATTTCCTTGACCCATGACTGCTCTTGCTGCGTGAGAGAGCGAGGAGGAGTTTGCATTAGAACTTCACCTCGGTTCCGTAGATGTTGGAGAAGATAAATTGGAACCGTTGAGGAAGCCTGTGAACTCATGAGCGACTCCCTGGATGATTGCGGTTCTCGTCGCTACTCCGCTTGGCGAGACATAGTATGCACCGGCTGCGAGAGCAGCTTGGATAGCAACCCTGATTTCGGTGGCAGTTCCTAGCGGAGTTGTGTGTCCTAAAGCCGTAGGCATGGCGTGAAGGAGTTGTGGAGTTCTGATGATCAGCTTGGGAGCCTGTGAAGCCGCTCCTTTCAGATAGGCCCTCTACAGTCGTCAGAGCACCGATGCCTCCACCAAAAGCCGCAAGCCCAGCACCAGCAGTAGCACTTCCAGCCACCGATGCGACCGTGAAGGCTTGGATCGCAGCCATTCCTTGGTTGCCGATGTTACCCATGGCCGCTATGTTCGCTGCCGGATTACCAGCTATGTCAGGATCGTGAGTATAGCTTCCTTGGGTGCCCGTACTGTCTGAGATCGTCCCCTTCGAGTAGGTCACTCCATTCGCTTGGTCCTGCTTCTGATTGGCTTCGAAGTTTTGTCGTCGATGTTCGTGCATCCTAAACTCCCCGAAGCGACTCCGGTAGGACAAACGTTATAGGTGCGTCCATCGGGATCGGTGCCTATAAGTGGGTTGTTCCGACCGTGGGAATAGAGGTTCCAGCTCTGAGGGTTGTCAGGATTCTGGTCGCTGCCATCGTCCGGCGAAGTAAAGCGCCCCCATGTTCGATCCGTAGGACCTGGCCCCGAAGTAGTCGAGACCTGATTCTGCGTCTCTTTCTTTGCCGGTGAAATGAAGCGCCGTGCCGGTCATATCGGCAGGATAGCAATCTTCGCCTGCCGTGCAATTGGTGGCGGTGATTGGCGTAAATCGCACCCGAAAGGAAGGCTTTGGAAGCTCATTTCAGGAACACCCGCGTAGATGGTTTGCACACGACGCGTCCCGGGCCAGTCCGTTAGTTGAAAGTTGAGCGAGTTGCCGCCCTGATCATCGCTGGCGACGAGATTGCCGGCGGCGTAGACATTGCTGTGCAGCCAGTTGCCGGAACCATCCACTTCTGTGATCTGCTCGCCGGCTTGTCCGAGAGCATACGCATGCCCTGCACTGCGGCCATTGGTTGCCATATTACAACTGAAGGTCTTGATTGAACCTTTCTCAACGCGCTGCCCTTCGGCATTGTAAATGTAAGCTTCGATCACAGCCATACCAGGGACAGGCGAGCTTTACCTGACATTCTTCACAAGGCAATGCCGCTGGACTGAGACATGCCGGTCGGGAGGCGCGGCTATGCTGGCACCGGTCAGGGAAAAAATTGTTCGAGGATCATCCATAAAAGTTTGCCTTGGGGCGGCCGAAGTAGAAGTGTGCCACCTGTCGGCCCTGATTTCTCCTCGCTCATTTGAGTAAACACATACGCCAAGCGAGACTCTAAACCCCCCGTCGGTCATTGCGGACACTTTCAGAGTGAGCTATGTTGGCATCTGGATGGAAGCGCGTAACTTGGGGGGTGCGGTGAAGACAATTGGCGTCCTTTTTGGCATGGAAAACAGTTTCCCCGGTGCCTTGGTCGAGCGGATCAACAGCCTGGGTGTTCCCGGCATTCATGCCGAGCCCGTCCAGGTGGGCGGAGTTCAGTTGAACCAGGCTCCTAAATATGCAGTGATTGTCGATCGCATTTCACATGACGTCCCTTTCTATCGCGCTTATCTGAAACATGCCGCGATTCATGGAACCGTTATCATCAACAACCCCTTCTGGTGGTCAGCGGACGACAAGTTTTTCAACTGCAATGTCGCCGAGAAGGTCGGAGTCGCGGTGCCGCGGACCGTCATCCTGCCGCACAAGGTACTGCCGCCTGACACTACGGAACGCTCGATGCGGAACCTAGAATTTCCCCTGCGCTGGGAGCAGATTTTTGACTACATCGGTTTCCCCGCCTTTCTAAAACCAGTGGACGGCGGCGGCTGGAAAGACGTGCATCACGTTCACAATCAGCACCAATTCTTCCATGCTTATGATCAGAGTCGCGACCTTTGCATGATGTACCAGCAAGCCATCAACTTTGACGAATACTTTCGCTGTTACGTGGTCGGGCAGGAAAAAGTCCACATCATGCCCTACAATCCGCGCCGCCCGCACCACGAGCGCTATCATGCCGACGGTCGGGTCTTTGATCCGGCACTTCTTGCCCGCGTCGAAAAGGACTGCCTCGCTCTCTGCCGCGCTCTCGGCTATGACCTGAATACCGTCGAATTCGCCGTGGAAGACGGGGTGCCTTATGCCATCGATTTCATGAATCCAGCCCCCGATGCCGACCGAGAATCCGTTGGCGAAGTGAACTTCGAATGGATCATCGGCGCGGTCGCCGAACTCTCCATCGCAAAGGCGAAAACTGCCCCGCAGCCAGCCGACTTCCACTGGAAGGCATTCCTTGACGGCAGCGGGAAGACCGGATTCGCAGTTGACGGGTCTATCCCGGTCAGCTCTGCATCGGGAAAGACTCCGTCGAAGAAACCATCAGGGAAGAAAACACCCGCAAAAAGCGCAAA
>CAZZXL010000111.1:0-4687 GCA_964658035.1 uncultured Acetobacteraceae bacterium | reverse complement strand
CAAGGACATCGCCGCCAGCCTGAAGTAGCTTTCCGTGGCGTAAAGGGGAGGTGTGGCTCTCGTCGGCTCCTTTCTGGCCCCGTTCTACGACAAACATTTTGACAACCTGTGCGACATCAAGCGAGGAGCCACCTATGCAGCCTTCGTTCACCATCGGGATCGAAGAGGAGTATCAGACAGTCGATCCGGTCACACGCGACCTCCGCTCTCACATCCATACCGAACTGCTTGATCGAGGCAAACTGCGCCTTGAAGAACGGGTGAAGGCTGAAATGCATCAGTCGGTCATCGAGGTGGGCACGAATATCTGCAAATCCGTCAAAGAAGCTCGGCTTGACCTGTTCGAACTTCGACGTGAAATGATCCGCCTGGCCAGCGAGCATGACCTGCTGCTGGTAGCTGGCGCGACCCATCCCTTTGCTGACTGGCGCGCACAGGAAATTCACCCTGACGAACGATATGCCCGCGTGGTTGAAGATCTGCAGCAGGTAGCGCGTGCGAACCTCATCTTCGGCTTGCATGTACACGTCGGCGTCGAAGATCGTGAAGCCGCGATACGGCTCATGAACTCCATGCGGTACTTCCTTCCGCACATCCTGGCGCTTTCCACCAATTCTCCCTTCTGGCGCGGCATGAAGAGTGGTTTGAAAAGCTACCGGGCCAAGGTTTTTGACAAGTTCCCGCGAACCAACATGCCCGACGCTTTTTCAAGTTGGGGCGAGTTCGATCAATACGTCAAACTCTTGATCAAGACCAACTGCCTCGATAATGCCAAGAAGATCTGGTGGGACATCCGGCCCCACCCGTTCTTCGCCACGGTTGAAGTGCGCATCTGCGACCTGCCCATGCGCGCTGAGGAGACACTCTCATTGGCCGCGCTGATCCAGGCGACTGCTGCCAAACTGCACCGCCTGCACGCCCGTAACCAGGATTTTCGGCAGTACTCACGTGCGCTCATCATGGAAAACAAGTGGCGTGCCGTCCGCTATGGCATCGATGGTAAGTTGATCGACTTCGGCAAAGAAGCCGAGATCGACGAAAGGGAGCTGATCCGTGAATACCTTGAATTTATTGATGAAGTCGTGGATGAACTCGATTGCCGGCAAGAGATCCGGAACATTGAATGGATCCTCGAAAACGGAACAGGCGCTGATCGTCAGCTAAGAAAATTTGAGGAGACAAACGACCTGAAGGCCGTCGTCGACTACATGGCAGAAGAAACCAAACATGGACTCTACAGTTAGAGAAAATCAGCCAGACCGGGAACCTTTCCCGCGTGGTCATGCTGGTGGTACCAGGATCATGCAGGATCGATAGTCACCTCGTCCCGAGCCGGAGACTCACGCCCAATAGGACGTGTGTTCCTCCCCATCCCTGTCATCCTGAGATTTGTTCTGAGCAGGTTCTTCCTCGGTGGCACTTTCTTCCCTCTGTTCTCCTTTGTCTTCGCCTCCGTGCTGCAGCAGGACTTTGAAATCGGACTCGCCCTCCATTTGGGATGCTGTGTTGACAAGTTCTTTCCGGACGTTTGCAGCTTCCAGCGCGGTGACTGACCGCTGCATCGCGTTGGCCGCCTCCATGCTGTCGAAATTCATGTTTGCTGTGATTCCATGCAAATGCATTTTCGACCTCCTGATACGGCTTCAGCTGGAGCCAGCTCTTCTGTTTAAGATCGCGCCTGTCATTCGGGTAAACCTGAGTGAGCAGATCCCAGTTCCAAATCGTCCAATTGGTGATCCACGTTCCTGACGACATCCTGCCACTCCCCCGGAGCCGGCTGACGGAACAAGCGCATGGATGGATACCATGGACAATCAACCCGCTCTTCTAGCCATCGCCAGTCCGAAGCAAACGGCAACATTACCCATACCGGAACACCTAGCGCGGCGGCCAGATGCGCAGTTGAATTGTCGATGGTTATGACGAGGTCCATTGCCATTATTTGTGCCGCAAACGTGTCAAGATTGTCGATCTGATCGATCGATCGGTCGACCAGCATAGGCGCGCCAACCGCCTCGCTCTCTGCTTCGATGGCAGAGGGATCACCATATTGAAGACTGACCCAGCAAACATCGGTTCGGGTAAACAGCAGCGCCAATACTGAGAGTTCGATCGATCGCCGCTTACCTGACTTCGCGTTTCTGGACCGCCACGCGAGACCGATGGTTCGCCTGCCGTCCTGATAGCGCGCCCGGAAAACTTCTGCGGCAATCGGATCGGCAAGCAGGTAGGGAACATTGGTCGACGGAAAGCAGGACGCTGTCGTACGAAACAATCCAGGAAGACTGCCCATTGGGAGATGCGCAGCAACCCGGGACATCTGACTGGACTGATTTGCGACGAACGTTGCCTTTCGAAAGGAGCGCGCGAACAACGGCACCAGCCGCGGATCACATTCCACTACACACTCGTTTCCGGTGGCGATTGCGTCGGGAAAAAGTCCAGCGAAGAAGATCTCGTCGCCTACACCCTGCTCGCCCCAGAGCAGAAGCTGTCCTGATGGCAATCGCTCCCCCCGCCAGAGCGGCTGTTCCAACTCACGCCAACGCCTCGTCTGATGATCGCTTTGCCAGCGTGCTTCGTAACCCTTCCAGCCCTCGGTATACTGCCCTCGGAGCAGTTGGATCAGGGCAATCCCAAAGTGAGCATCGCCATAGCCGGGCTTCAGGGCAATGGCAACCAGATAGCGCTCCATGGCTGCATGTGTATGTCCTTGTGCCTGCAGGACGCATCCCAGGTTCTGATGGGCCTCGGCAAAATCAGGGCGAAGGGCGATCGCTTTTTCCTGGCACGCCACAGCCTCTTCCAGCTTTTCCTGCTGGTAGAAAACCGTTCCCAGATTGGTATACGCATCAGCAAAGTCGGGTCCGTACAACAGGGCGAGATGATACTGGTCAACTGCTTCCTCGAGCCTGTTTTCGGCACGTCTCAGATTGCCAAGGTTCGAATGCGCTTCCGGCGAATGCGGGCAGATCGTTAATGCCTTCTCGTAGCAGCTTTCTGCTGCTGACCACTCTCCATTGGATTGCAGAATATTGCCAAGATTTGTATAAGCCTCGTACATATCAGGTTTTGCAGCCACGGCGCGCTGGAATGACTCGATCGCAGCGCTTTGTTTCCCCTGTGCTCGAAGCAGGTTGCCCAGATTGAAGTGCGCCTCAGCGAAAGCAGGCAGCAAAGCTATCGCATGCCTGTAGCGAAAAGCCGCTGCATCCAGCTTTCCCAACGCCTGCAGCGACCCGCCAAGATTGGAGTGGTAATGCGGATTGACCCGGGCAAGCGCCGTGGCTTTGCGCAGAAGTCGTTCAGCAATCTCAAGGTGATGCGCCTCATAGGACAACACTCCGAGCAGATGAAGGCTTTCAGCATGCCGGGGATGTTTGGCAAGTATGGCCCTGCACTTTTCAGCGGCGCTCGTCTTCCTTCCATGCTGGAACGAACCGTATGCGTCCTGGTAAAGGTTGGCGGCGTGGTCGACAGCCTGCGGCAAGTCGCATCCTGCAGCGCACAGGCTGATTCTGCCGTCGACCTCCCGATCCTCACCCAACCCAGCTAAACTCACACTGGTCAGGAAAGCAAGTCTGTGGCCGATTGACTGTCGCCAGGATTAGAACCCTCAAAGGTTTGAACAGAAACCCCGAAAACGGGCAATAAAGTGAGTGCCTTCGTCAACATCCTTGCGCTGGGCAAAAGCTGTGCCACCATAAAAGCTGTCGGGCAGGCATGCAGTTGCTCCTCTTCTGCATCTACTTATGCGCCGACCAAACCTCATGAACGATACCACCCCAACTACGCAGACCCTGCTGCACGCCAACTTTCCGCCCGAGTTTACCCTGGGCGCACAAAGCGCAATCAAGAGCTGCCTGCGCGTGGTCCCGGAAGAAAAAGTCACGCTCATTTTCGACCGGCAGACCCTTCCCATTGCCGCCTCTCTCGCCACTGAACTGGAAGAGACCGGGGCTGCCTGGCATGCCTTCTGCCTGGAAGACCTTGCCCGGAGGCCGTTGACCAATATGCCGCCCGACGTCCTCGCAGATATGGAAACGAGCCACGTCAGCATCTTCGCCGTCACTGTACAGCAGAATGAACTGCATTCCCGGATGCAGATGACGGAAGTGGTCAACCGGCGCAGGATGCGCCACGCCCATATGGTCAACATCACACCGCAGATTATGTGTGAGGGTATGCGGGCGGATTTCGCGCTGGTGGACCGTTTGAGCCAGAAGTTGATAGAAAAAACTCGGATTGCGACCTATATCCGCGCAACGACACCGGCGGGCACGAACATGCGCGCTGCCATGAATCCTGACTATAAGTGGCTGAAAACAAGTGGGATTATCAGTCGAGATAAATGGGGAAATCTACCAGGCGGCGAAATTTTTACCACGCCGGGCGAGGTGAATGGGACGTTTGTCGTCGACGGCGTCGTGGGCGACTTTCTTTGCGCACGGTACGGGCTGCTTCAAGAAACTCCGTTGACCATCGAGATCAAAGCTAATCGCATTACGGCGGCCAACTCGTTGAACAAGCAGTTGGAGAAGGACTTCTGGGATTACACCCACACGGATGAAAATTCGGACCGGGTCGGCGAGTTCGCTATCGGGACGAACATCGGCGTGAAGCGAGTTATCGGCAACATTCTGCAGGATGAAAAATTTCCCGGCATTCACATTGCTTTCGGTAACCC
>CAZZXL010000110.1:0-17062 GCA_964658035.1 uncultured Acetobacteraceae bacterium | reverse complement strand
TGGATGACTTCAAGGCCTATAACGACGGAAATGGCCACCAGGCAGGTGACGAATGCCTGCGTCTGATTGCGCAGACCCTCGGCTCCTATGCGCGGCGGCCGGGAGACCTGGTCGCCCGGTATGGGGGCGAGGAGTTCGCCGTGCTGCTGCCGATGACTGACCTGAACGGCGCCTGCGTGCTGGCGGAGAAGATCCGCATCGCTGTGGAGTTGCTGAAGATGCCGCATGCACAGACGCATCCCAGGACACATGGCGGGGTCGCGACTATCTCCATTGGCGCAGCGGCGGCTATTCCGATGCCGGATGCCGTGCCTGCTTCCCTGGTTGAGGATGCCGACCGCGCCCTCTATCTTGCCAAGGCTAACGGCCGCAACCGGATTGAGGCCAAGCCGGGACCGCGGCCGGTGTCGTCTAACACGATCAGCTTCGCCTGACCGGAAGTGAAACGCGGGAACGCTTCCCGACTGTCGCACTCCCGGCTATAGTGGATAGCAGTCGAGTGTCGAAGGAGTTCTGCTCATGGGTACCGCATTTGCCGGCATTATTGCCATTGTCCTGACCTTTGTCGCGTGTATTTCATGGGGCACCCGTTACCAGCCGCTGACGCACACCTCGACGGAAAAAGACTAGAGCAAATCAACTGAACGGCCGGTCTTTTTAAGAAGCTGAGACAAATTGGGCCCCGCCAGCGTACTTTGTGTGTGAAGTCCGGGGTGATCCATGATGGTCTCGCTTCCTCCGCTTTGTTTTGGGCTGCTTCTGGTTTGTAGCCAGCATCTGCTATGGGCACAGCAGGCCGTGCCCCTAGCAACGCCGTCTGCGGCAGCACCGCAGCCTTTATCACGAGGCACGTCTGCGGCCGCCGACCAGGCTGTTCCGGCTCAACCGGCGCCTGCTCAGCCGGGCCAGTCCAACAGTCCAAAGGCGGCGGGCAATGGTTCCCCGGTTGCGCCTGACAGCCCTCCCACTTATACGATTCAGCGGACGGCGCGGCTGGTGATCCTCGACCTGGTGGTGACGGACGCGAAGGGCCACCAGGTTACTGATCTGAAGCGCGAAGAGTTTCATGTACAGGAGGCGGGGGAAGGGCAGAACATTCTCAATTTTGATCCCGCCGGTGCACATACGCCGGAGCCGTCGATCGACATAGAATCGACCGCCGACCTGGACCGGCTGGCGCCTCAAGCGCCCGTCAACATTATCCTGCTGGACGAGTTCAACACACGCTTCGAAGATATGGCGTTCGCCCGCTATTCCTTGAAGAAGTACCTCGAGAAGCAGCCGGGCAAGCTGCCGGAACCGACCATGTTGATTGCTGTCGACCTGCAGCACTTTACCGTGCTTCGGGACTATACGCAGAACAAGGACGAGATTCTTAGCGCGCTGGACCACCATTTCGCCGCACTGCCGTGGCAGTTGCGCCAGGCTGCCTGGATCGGCGAGCGGTATGCCACCGCCTTTGTTACGCTACGGCGCGTGGCGCAGGCTGTGATTGGCCATTCCGGGCACAAGAACATGATCTGGATTGGACGCGGCTTTCCTTCTATCGACTTTGCGCGGGCGCCGATCGACACGGAAACCCGCGTCAACAGCGCTGTGCAGGATTGTGTCAACACGTTGCGTGACGCGCGTATCACGCTCTACACGATTGATCCCGCAGGCGTGATGATCAATCCGGGCGAGTATGGTTCGGCGGGCGCATTGAATGACCCATTTGGGGGCAACTACCAGTTCAACCGATTGGCCAAGGCGACGGGTGGCCGCACCCTCTATGGCCGCAACGATGTGAATGCGGAGATCGGCAGCGCGATCCAGGATGGCGCGAACTTTTATACGCTTACTTATCGGCCGACGAACAGTTCCAATGACACGCAGAAGTTTCGCAAGATCGTGGTCACCATCGATCGTCCGGGGCTGACGGTGATTACGCGGGAGGGGTACTATCCGCATGGCGGCCCGGGCAAGGTTGATCCGGTAAATCCTTCACGCAGGCTGGTCGGTGACCTGATAGCTGCCGGGGAAAGTGGCATGATCTACGACGGCGTGCCGATTACGCTCGCGCCGATGCCGAGCGACCCTAGTACCTACTCGGTGCACGTGGATGGCAAGGGCCTGAACTGGAGCGCGGCGACAGACACCGAGGGGCGCCATGCAGAGATGATCCTGATGGTGACCACCTTCGACAAAAAAGGTAAAGAGTTGAAGCGTGATGCCAAGACCATCACCGTCCATGCGCCGGCAACGGTTGCCCCCACCGGCCGACTGGAGCGCAGTGTTGACCTGGTCTACAAAGTCGAACACGATGCGAAGGCTGTGCGCGCGCGTTTCGTCGTACGGGTAAGTTCGTCCGGCCGCATTGGAACGGTCGACGCGATGCTGGGTAAGCCTGCATCGAACATTAACCAGACACCGGCGGCGCAGACACCCTGATCGATAGCACGCAGAGGAGTCTGATTGACAGACTGAAGCGGGAGCCGTATCGTGACGGTAGTGACCATCTTTGCCCAAGCCCGGTGCTGTCCCTGTTGCTGTTGCGACATGGATGAGGTGCGCTGGTAGAGCAAGACGAGTCAAAGTATCAGGACTTTCTCAACCACCCACCCGCAAATGCTGCCGAGGTGGGTTTTTTATTTGGACCTCGCGACATGCGATACCAGCAAGCAGCGCATTGAAAGGAATCGATTCATGAGTACACCGACTGTCGTTCCCGCCGCCGCACCTGTTTCCCAGGCGAGCGGCCGCATTCCCCGCATCGGCGAAGTGGCGCCGGATTTCAGCGCCAAGAGCACGCACGGCGTCACCAAACTGAGTGACTACACCAGTAAGGGCAAGTATGTACTGCTGTTCTCGCACCCGTCCGATTTCACGCCTGTCTGCACGACCGAGTTCATTGAATTTGCGCGCCGCGCGGATGATTTCGAGAAACTCAACGTGCAACTGATCGGCGTTTCGATCGACAGTATCTATTCGCATATCGCGTGGGTACGGGATATTGAAGAGCATGCCAAGGTGAAGGTCACCTTCCCGGTGATTGCCGATCTTGATCAGAAGGTCTCGCAGCTTTACGGCTTGGTGCATGAAGCTGTATCGGACACAGCGACTGTCCGCGCCGTGTTTGCCATTGATCCGAAAGGCATTGTTCGCGCGCTGGTCTACTACCCGATGCAGCTTGGCCGCAACGTGGATGAGCTGATCCGCATCTTCCAGGCTCTGCAGACAACGGACCAGAACTCGGTTTCGCTCCCGGCAAACTGGCAGCCGGGTGACCAGGTAATCGTACCTGCACCAGCGACCGTCGATGCCGCACACCAGCGCACCAATGGCGGCGGCGCAGGGCTGAATGTTGAAACCTGGTACCTGTCGAAGAAGACGCTCGAGCCCGCAAAGAATTAGTCGAGGGTGATCAGGTTTAAGGGCTGGTAGTGCAATGCTGCCGGCCCGCAGTACCCGCTGCTCTGTTGGCAAGACGACTCATGAGCGCGGGAAAGAAGCACCGGTGGCGAAGTGGCTAACGCGTTGGTCTGCAAAACCAATATTCGAGGGTTCAATTCCCTCCCGGTGCTCCAAATTTCGCCATCGGCGCAGACACGCTTCGGCACCCGGACCTGGTCGGCGAAGTAAAGAATGCTCAGAGCAAATGACCTGCCATGGTGTTTCATAGGATCTTCCAGAGGGCCTTTTTCGCTGAAAGGCCAGCCAACGCCTGTGCTTCGCTCTGCACGAATCGGATTTGCGGTAGCAGTGACGATCATTCACCTGCAGTGAGGCGGGTAGGACGGAAAGTGTACCCGCGGTCGGGAAGCCCGAGATAGTTCCGGTCCGGCGATAACTTCGGTCCGGCCGCAATCCGGTTTTGTATGCTGAGAGTTGCCAACCAGAATGAACTACTCTCTGTTCCACCGCACCCTGCGGACCCTGCCGGCCGTACTGGCCCCCGTTGCCATGCTAGCCCTGGCGCTGCTGCCTGCGATAGCGCAGACGCCGTTGAACGTGTCTCTTCCTGACAGCAAGGCTATTGGCGCCCTGGGCGCTGACCTGTTTCTGCAATCGGGCTCGACCGGCATGGTGCTGGTCGTGGTTAGAAACGGGGTTCGCAACGGGGACCACGGAGGAGCTGGTGAAACAGCCCGGAGTGAGCTTGGCGGCGACGATCAGGTGTTCTTCCAGGGCTACGGCGAAACTGCGCCGGGCTCAAACCAGCTGCCGACAGTGGATTCGGTACTGCGGCTCTGCTCGCTGACCAAGATCTTTACGACTGATGTTCTGGTGAAGCTGGCGGCCGATGGAACGGTGCGACTGGACGACCCGCTGCAGCGCTATGCGCCGCCGGGGATTACTGTTCCCTGGAAAGGCAGCGCTATCACGCTGGAAGACCTGGCAACACACACCTCCGGCCTGCCCCGTGAACTCGGCCAGGCTCCTCGCGATATGCCGCACTTTACTTACCCCGACTACGGCACCCGCTGGCGCTGGCTGCCGAACCAGCGTCTGCGGAGTACGCCGGGAACGGCAGCACTGTATTCAAATGTCGGTTTTGATCTGCTGAGCGATGCCCTGCACGCCGCTGCGCACAAGCAGTATGCCGCGCTGCTGGCAGAACGCACGCTGCATCCGCTTCACATGGGCCACACGACATTCTTTCCCAATGCCGAGCAGTGCAGGCAGCTGCTGAGGGGCGCGGGGGATGAGGGGCCGTGCACGTTCACAGAGGCCACTGCCGGCAGCTCCGGCTTGTACTCTACGGCGCCGGACATGGCCATCTGGCTGAAGTACCTGCTGGGGGACAATCCTGCAGGGAAAACGACCGCAGCTGTCTCCGCCCAGGCTGTCCATCTGCTCCCTGCGCAGTTGGTGAGCCAGAAGGGACTGGACCATGCGGGCGCGCCCACGGGTATCGGCCTGGGATGGATTCAGATTCTGCCCGCAGATTCGCCTTCGCGGATCGTCGAAAAGACCGGCGGAGGCGCTGGTTATGAAACCTACATCGCCATCAACCACGCACGACATACCGCGATCTTCCTGGCGGCCACGGACGGCCCGGGAGATTCACATCTGAACCTTTACAACGCGGCGAACAAGCTGCTGCTGAACATCGCCGGACTGCCGCCACTTCCTGCGCCGCCTGTGGTGGCGGAAGGCGTCCGTAGACATCGTCACCGTCATCGTTCGTGAGACAGGTTGCAGGTGATGGCCGGTCGGCTGGGCGTGCTGCATCCAATCAGTAAACGGCCACCCATGGAGACCTCTCGAATGACCAGCGCGCATGGCCGCAGTAATACATGGATCCTTCTCCTCCTGGGATCGCTCTGCGTTGTTACCCCGTTTGCCATCGATATGTACCTGCCGGCATTTTCACGCATGGCGGCAGAGTTTCAGCGGACGACGCCGGAGATTTCGCTTTCGCTCTCCACCTATTTTGTCGGCTTCGCGCTGGGCCAGATTGCCTACGGACCGATGCTCGATCGCTTTGGCAGAAAGCGGCCGCTGTATGTCGGGCTGCTGATCTATGTCCTTTGCTCTATCGGCTGCGCGCAGGCGCCTGACCTGCGGACGTTCGTTGCGCTGCGTTTTCTTGAAGCCCTGGGCGGCTGCGTGGCCCAGGTGGGCGCGATTGCGATGGTGCGTGATTTCTTCCCGGTAAAGGAGAGCGCCAAGGTGTTTTCGCTGCTCTTCCTGATGATCGGCGTGTCGCCGCTGCTGGCGCCGACGATCGGCAGCCTGATCATGACTGGGCTCGGCTGGCGCTGGATCTTCGCGGTCCTCGCGATCATTGCGTCTGTCATCCTGGCACTTACTTTTTTCCTGCTGCCGGAAGGTCACCAGCCCGATCATTCTGTGTCGCTCCGGCCGCGGCCAATCCTCTTGGGGTTCTGGCGCATTTTCAAGAATCCGCAGTTTTTGACGTACACGCTGGCCGGGGCCTTTTCGTTTGCGGGACTTTTTACCTACGTCGCCGGTTCGCCGATTATTTTTATGGACGGCTTCCATGTGAGCACACGCGCCTTCGGCATTATTTTTGCGGTGCTGGTGATGGGCTTCATTGGCGGCAACCAGCTGAACGTGGCGTTGCTGCGACGGTACACCAGCCAGCAGATTTTTCTGACGGCGCTGACTCTGCAGGTGGTCATCGGCATCGTTTTCCTGGCGGGCATGCTGGGGCATCTGCTGACCCTCACGCCGACCCTGGTGCTGTTCTTCGTGTTTCTCTCCTGTATCGGATTGACGTATCCAAATGCTGCGGCACTGGGACTGGCTCCCTTCTCGCGCGACGCCGGGCGCGCTTCCGCCCTGCTTGGTTTTCTGCAGACGGGCACGGGTGCGCTGATCTCGATGAGCATCGGGGTGCTGGGAGCAAAGGCAGTGATCCCGCTGCTGAGTGTGACGGCAATCATTGCACTGGCAGTGCTGCTGGCCGGGCGGCCGCTGATTCGCATACCGGTGGAAACAGAACCGAACGAGCCGGTGCTGCTCCATTAAGCTGCGAAGGCGCCACCCACTGCCATAAACATCGAACAGCTTCCGACTTTCCCTCTGCGTGCGGGCTCATGTAGTTTGAGCAAGGCTGTTGTCTATCGAAAGGCAAAGGCTGCGAGGTCGCCCGAATGCGCCGTGCTGCTTTCCTATTGGCTTTCCTCCCCGTGGTTGCTGGCACGTTGCAGGCGCAGAATGCTGCGTCCGCGTTCATCCGGCTCGGAAATGTTACGGCGGTCAGCGCACTCCCATCCGGCCTTGAAGTCCATGCAGGCGCGGCGATGCTGCGTGTCGAAGCGATGCACGATGACCTGCTGCGCGTGCGCATGACGCCTGACGGCGCGATGCCGGAAGATGCCAGCTGGGCCGTTCTGCCAGAACGGCATGACACGCGCATCAAGGTGCGTACGACCATCACCGATCAGGAAGCAGGCTTCTCAACCGGTGCCCTGAAGGTCCGCATTGAACGCTCGCCCATGCGCCTGGTCGTCGAAGACCTGCAGGGTCACGTGATCACGGAAGATGCGGCCGGTTACCCGGCACAATTCAATGGTCCGCGCAATGCACAGGGCGGCGCGTTCCGCGTGTGGAAGACGCTGCGTGAGGACGAACACTTTTTCGGTCTTGGCGATAAAACAGGCCCGCTGGACCGTCGCGGTGAAGCCTTCAACAACTGGAACACGGATGCGTTCGGCTTCCAGGAATCGACCGACCCGATCTACAAAACCATTCCCTTTTTCCTGGGCGAGCGCGGTGGGCGCTACTACGGGATTTTTCTCGATAACACCTGGCGTTCCGCGTTCGATTTTGGCAGTGCTTCGCGGGATACCTATTCCTTCAGCTCGGAGGGTGGGCCGCTGGACTATTACATTTTCTATGGGCCCGGGCCGAAGCAGGTAGTCGAGCGTTACGCCTGGCTCACAGGGCCTTCGCCGCTGCCGCCGCTGTGGTCGTTTGGCTTCCAGCAGAGCCGCTACAGCTACGCGCCCGCGAGCCAGGTGCGGGACATTGCCAACCATCTACGCAAGGACAAAATACCTGCCGATGTGATCTGGCTGGATATTGATTACCAGGACAGGAACCGGCCGTTTACCGTCGATCCTGTCGGCTTTCCAGATATGCCTAAGTTGATTGCTGACTTGAAGGCGCAGCACTTCCATACAGTTGCGATTACAGATCTGCATGTAGCCGATGCACCGGGCCAGGATTACGCGCCCTATGACACGGGCAAAGCCGCCGACGCCTTCGTGAAAGCGCCGAATGGCAAGGATTTTGTCGGCGTGGTGTGGCCGGGCAACAGCGTTTTCCCCGACTTTACACACCAGGCAAGCCGCGAGTGGTGGGGCACCAACTACAAGCAGTTCGTCGGCTATGGCATCGCGGGTTTCTGGAATGACATGAACGAGCCCTCGGTCTTTGATGGCCCCGGCAAGACTATGCCGCTCGACACCCTGCACCGGGTGGATGGCACCGGTTTCTCACCGCGTACAACGACCCATCGCGAAATCCATAACGTCTTCGGCATGCAGAACAGCCGCGCCACCTATGAGGGAGTGCTTAAGCTTGACCCGGATCACCGGCCGTTTGTGATGACGCGCGCTTCCTATGCCGGTGGTCAGCGATATGCGGTCACCTGGACGGGCGATAATTCGAGCACCTGGAACCATCTAAGGATGACGACGCCGATGCTCGTGAACCTTGGTCTGAGCGGCTTCGCGTTTGCCGGCGCGGATGTGGGCGGCTTTGCCGGGTCGCCGCAGCCTGACCTGCTGACGAAGTGGCTGGAGGTGGCGGCCTTCCATCCCATTGATCGCGACCATAGTTCAAAGGGTACCCTGCCGCAGGAGGTCTGGGCGCACGGGCCCGCGGCGGAGGCAGTGCGGCGCAGGTTTATCGAGACGCGCTATCGATTGATGCCCTACCTCTACACCACGGCGGAAGAGACCTCGCGAACCGGGCTGCCGATGATGCGGCCGCTGTTCCTGGAATTTCCCAACCAGGCGGGAGACGGTCATCCTCTTGACCTCGACGCTTCGAACGAGTTTCTAATAGGCCCCGATCTGCTGATTGCGCAGCCGGACTATCCAGACATGGTGGACAAGTATCAGCCTCTGTTACCGGGCGAAGGATGGTTCAATTTCTGGACCGGGTTGAGAGTACCGCAGGAACCTTCCATGGCCGAACGAGACGCCGTCGGTCCTATCTCGCCGGATGGATCGACGCTGCAATCGCCGGCGCTCGCGGAGCTCCGCAGGAAGCTGGAGGCACTGCAGGTGCAGCCGACGATGAACGACCTGCCTGTCTATGTGCGGCCGGGAAGCATCCTGCCGATGCAGCCGCTGGTACAGAGTACCGAGGAAAAACCGGATGGGCCGTTGGAACTGCGGGTGTATCCGGGGGCAGATTGCCATGGATCCATTTACTACGATGACGGCCACTCCTTCCGCTACCGGCAGGGCGAGTATCTGCGGCAGCAATTCCGCTGCAGTGTTGATCATGACACAGTCACTGTTTCTTTAGGCGCAAGGGAAGGCAGTTTTGCTCCGTGGTGGAAGCAGGTGGAGGTGGTGGTGTATGGATGGGAGCAGGCGAAGGCGTCTGCGCAGGTTGGCGGAGAGGCTGTGAAAACGCGTGTGAATGTAGCTGAGCATACGGTGCGCGTGGTGGTGCCGGAGACGCGGACGGGTGTGGAGCTGCGGGTGTCGGCGCGTTAGGGCCTGGCCAACCAAGGTTAGTGGCTGGAAGAAGAAACGCAGGTCCTTCGACTGCGCTTCGCTCAGGATGACAAATCGTGCGGCTGCGCTGCGCGCAGGATGACAATCTGAGTGCAGCGGCAGTGCGCTTATACGGTCATCAGGGGGCCGGAGCCGTCCGGGAAAAAGAGACCGGTGGATGCGGAGGAAATGGTTTCGACGCGATTGCGGCCGCGGGTCTTCGCTGCGTACAGCGCCTGATCGGCCAGGGCGATCAGCGGCTTGATCCCGCGGCATTGATCGTCGAGCCAGGCGACGCCGAAGGAGCAGGTTACCGGCAGGCCGACGCCTTCGCAGTCAAACAGTTCATGGGCGATGGTGGCGCGCAGATTTTCCAGCCGGTCGAGTGAGCTTTCCGGCGTGAGGCCAGGCATGATCAGCAGCAGTTCTTCGCCGCCGTAGCGACCGACGTAATCGGTTGGCCGGGTAGCCATGCGGAAGCGCTTCGCGCATTCGCGGAGGACAGCGTCACCAATCTGGTGGCCGTAGGTGTCGTTGATGCGCTTGAAGTGATCGAGGTCGGCCAGCACGATGGCGAGCGGCGTATCTTTTTCACTCGCATATTGAATTTCCGTGGCGAGAATTTCGAAGATCGCGGAACGGTTGAGCAGGCCGGTAAGGCCGTCGCGGCTTGCCTGTTCAACGAGTGCCGTCCTGGCCTCAATCAGCTCCTTCTTCTCCAGTTCGAGCTGCTGGGTGCGTTCGCGGACAAGTTCTTCCAACTGCTGCTGCTGGGCTATGAGAGCTTTGACGCGCCACCATGAAGCGAGCCCCACGAGCGCGGCGACGGTAAGGGCCAGGCCGCAGAGAAACCATGCCGTCCTCCACCAGGGCGGCAGCAGCCGGAACTCGACATAGACGGGCGCAGATTCCTGGTGCCGCCGGGCATCGACGGCCATGACGGCAAGACGGTATTTCCCCGGCGGCAGAGCGGCGTAGCGCACGTTCGGCTCATCTGATTCCTGCCACTCATTCTCCAGGCCTTCCAGGTGATAGCGATAGTGCACCTGGTTGGCGCGGCCGGGGTTGGAGATGCCGAGCGTCATGGACAACACGCCGCGCCGGTTCCAGGGCACACTGGTGTCGCCAACCGGATTGATAGGTTCGCTGCCCAGCTCAACCCTGGTAATAAGCAAGGCAAACGGGTCCTGCCGGAAGATGCGCTCCGGATGACGGAGGTGCGAGAGGCCGCCGGTTGTGCCGATCCATATCGAACCATCCGGCGACTCGTGAAAGGAATCGCTGTCCGTGTCATTCCAGACCAGGCCATCGTCCGAGGTAAGGCCTACCCACTGTTTGCCGTTGAAGACATCCATGCCATGGTCAGTGCCGACCCATAACCATCCGCGATGGTCAAAGGCGAGGATGTAAACCGATGGCGAGGCGACCTGGGGATAGGTCACGCGCTCGATCAGTTCAGCTGCCAGGCCGTGCGGGGTCGGCGTGACCCGAATATGGACCAACGGGCTGGCTTCGCCCTGCAGCCAGATGGTGCCATCCTTGGCGACCGCGACCGGGCTGTTATAGGTCAGCGTAATTGCCTTCGGCAGGCTGACCTGGACAAAGCCTTTGCCATTACCACGCTGCAGCTGAAACAATCCCTGGTCGCCGATGAAATAAAGAACCCCGTCGCCGCCGACCCTGGCCTCGGAGAAGCCGCCGCTGGGCAGGGCATGACCGTCGACCGTGGTTTTCAGAGTTGTGTAGCCGTCCTCCGGATCCAGGCGGGTGATGGCCTTGGTACCCAGGATCCAGATGGAGCCGGCAGGATCCTGGAACAGGTTATAGACACCTGGCAGGGTAGCGGCTGCCCGTATCCGGTGCGCGCCAGGATCGTAGTCGATCAACGCTCCGGGTGCTGCTCTGCCGATCCAGACATGACCGCGGGTGTCGACCACAAGCGCCTGCGATTGACGCATCGGATGACCCGGATCAAAGGGCTGCCAGCGCTCCTTGCCGAGCGGCAGGCGGCTGGCGTCCAGTTCATTGGTTACCCACATGGTGCGCTGGTGGTCTTCATCCAGTCCCCACAATGCACCCGCTGGAAGGCCGTCACGAACAGTCCAGCTTTCCCAGTTGTCATAGCCCAGCCACCGCATCAAGCCGTGGCCGCTGACCGCAAACCAGAAAGAGCCCTGGCGATCAAAAAGCAGGTCATAGGCTGGGTGGGGGGGGACGTTGTTCTGTGTGCCGAACACGCGCCAGTCCGGTCCCTCTTTCCGCGCAATGCCGTTGTTCACGTTGGTGAGGATTCTACCTTGTTGGTCCTCGGAAAGAGAGACCTGGCGCATGTTCAAGGATTTAGGGGTAAGCGATCCCTCTTCAGAAATGAAATGAGTCGCTTCGGCAGGGAGCGACACCAGGTACTTCGTTCCGCGGGCCCAGAGCTTTCCTTCACGATCAGACAGAATCGCGTCCCACTCGTTATCCGGCACACCTTCGGCTGGGCCCCAGACTTTCACGGTGCCATCCGCTGGGGAAATTTCGCAGAGTTTGTTCGAACAGGAAGCCCAGAGTCGGCCCGGTACTGTTGGCCCGGCATTCCCTGGGGGGCCGGGATCCTTCCGGCTTTCTGCGGCGAACAGGTTGTCCATGGATGTCAGTTCGGGATGCGCGTCGAGCTGTTCGGCAGAAAGGAGCGGCTGCTGTTGCCAGGTCAATCCGCCATCGCGGCTGACAATCCGGTAGAGCACTGAATCGGCTTCAAGGAAGACCTGGTCAGGGTAGGACGCAAGGCTTACCACGCTGGTGAGCACATTCTTGCGGGTACCGTAGCGGGGCAGGCCGAGCCGATGTTCGCCCTGCGTGTCGAGATAGATCAGTTCATGGTAGTTCGAAACCCAGAGCCGGTTCCGGGCATCCACGTCCATCGCTTTCACGGAGGGAAGGTCGCGGTTTTCAAACGTCTGAACACGATTGATGCGGCCGCCATCGAACTTGTACAGGCCGTTTTCAGTGCCCATCCATAGCAGCCCGCTGTGGTCCTGAAGCAGGCTGGTGATGTTTGGATTCTGCAAGCCTTCAGACTGCTGGTAGTTGCGGAAGTTGTAACTTTCCCCGTGCGCTTTCGAAAGACTGGCCAGCAGCAGGATGACGGCGATCGCAGTAATCAGCCCCTGGATAAAGTGGAAGACGGTCTCCCGCTCGCGCCGGGCATCCGCCTCAAGCAGTTCTTCGACGCTACCGCGGACTTCCAGCAGATGCGGCCCACCACCACTCGCCGACGCGCCCTCAAAGCCCGCCAGTGGCAGTGCCTGGGCCACGAATGCGGTTTGTGCGACATGGTCTCTCAACGAGTAGCCTCTGCCAACGGCATGCATGGAAGCGATCCTTTCCATCCGGGACAGTCTTACAATACTAAGAAAACCAGTTGTGCCATATTCGAACAATTGGGGATGCGGGCTAACGCAAGTGGCATTACCCCTGAAAACGACGGTCACCAAAGCTGCCATCCTGCGGGTGGCGGAAACAGGCCTTTGTGGATGAAAGTGCTGTCGCAATGGGGTTCGAGGGTCCTTTGTAGACTGCGATCGTGCCCAAACCGCAGGAGGATGAGGGTGG
Organism: uncultured Acetobacteraceae bacterium; assembly: GCA_964658035.1. GTDB lineage: Bacteria > Acidobacteriota > Terriglobia > Terriglobales > Acidobacteriaceae. The sequence continues at coordinate 4,277 of CAZZXL010000110.1, read as the reverse complement.
CCTTACGTTCGCCTAGCAACCTTAATCGTCGTAGAGGCGCGACCTCGCTTGCGTAAAAGGCCAAAGACCACCGCTTGTTTGGTGTACACCTACTCAAGGAAAGCTTCTTTACCCGCATGGCCTTGACCCTTCACAATTCTCCCGACAGCAACATTTGCATCTTTTGCGGTTCAGCCCAGGGGATCAGCCCAGCCTACACCGAACAAGCCACCGCTCTGGGCAGAATTCTCGCGGAAAAAGGCTATGGCCTGGTCTATGGAGGGGCACACGTCGGCCTGATGGGCGCCGTCGCCGATGCTGCGCTGGCTGCCGGCGGCCAGGTGACCGGAGTGATTCCGCAGACCCTGGTCGATCGTGAAGTGGCGCATGCAGGACTCTCTACGCTGCATGTGGTTGCTTCCATGCATGAACGCAAAGCCATGATGGCAGAGCTTTCAAGCGCATTTGTGGCCCTTCCCGGGGGGTTCGGGACGTTGGACGAGTTTTGCGAGATCGTTACCTGGGCGCTGCTTGGCTTGCATCACAAGCCCTGCATCCTGCTGAACACGGGCGGTTACTGGGATGGCTTTCTCAAGTTCCTGGATGATGCCGCAGGGCAGGGATTTATCAGCCCCGGCAGCCGCCGGCTGGTACAGGTAGCGAAGGAGATACCTTCGCTGCTGCAGATGCTTCCCGCACCAGCTGTATCTGGGTAGAGCGGCCTTTCCCGGCGAAAAGGCCAGCGATCATTGTTCGTTCGTTTCTTCGCTTCTTCGTTTCTTCGCTGTACACCTTCAGGTAATTTGGCCTAGCCGTTGCGCAGCATCGTGCATTCACCGCAGGTGCAGTGCCGACGGAGGAACTCCCACGAATAGATTCCGCTGGTATGGCCATCATTCCAGCCGAAAGCAATGGCGTATCGGCCGGTCGGGGTGACGGTCAGGGGACGCGGCGGGTCCTGGTACATGGGCAGAAGGGTGGCGGGGCCTGCCTTGGCGACTCCTGGCTCACGGCCATCCTTCTCCCGCTCTTCATGGCAGGTGGCGCAGGGGCAGGCATCGCGCAGCCAGCGGAAGGTCCACGAGCTTTTGTGGCCGTCTTTCCAGTCAATGTCCATGCCGGTGCCCTCGGTTTTGTAGACCTTGACGCGCGTGGGCTCTACGGCTTCTTTGGGCAGATCGCGATAAAGGGCGTCATGTTTGCGCGCCTCGTCTTCCCGGACAATACGTATACCTTCGTGACTCATGGCTGTCCTAACAGGATACCCCGTGGGCGGAAACGTTGGGCCAGGCTGACGTGCGGTCGTAGCGCAGCTTCAAAATCAGGATGCTGAACGCCAGGACCAGCGTGATGAGGTTGGCCCCGATGACCGGCTGCGAATGGATCATGATGCCGTAGAGCATCCAGCAGAATTCACCCCGGGAAAAGAACAGGAACATGCCCGGCGAGATGTCGCGGGCAGACTTGAGGCGGAGGACACGAAGCAGCTGCGGCACAAAGAAATGGTCGTTGAAAAGGCCGCGAGATAGCCAATCAAGGTGACGAGACAGAGCGGCACCTTGATCATGACTGCTTCCAGAAGAAGTAAGCGGACATGCCGAGACCAAGCACGACGACGAAGACCCGCATGGCAGCAGGGTTGAGCTTCTTCGAGTAGCGCGCACCGCAGTAGCCGCCAAGTGCGGCCGTGATCATCATGAACAGGCAGTCCCTCCAGATGACCTGGCGGCCGAGGATAAAGGTCACGACCGCGATGCCGTTGGCCATGGTGGTTGACACGACTTTGAGCGCGTTGATGTGGCGGACATTCTCGATGCCGACGATGGCCAGGACGCTCATAACAAGAAAGCCTGCGCCGGCGCCGAAGTAGCCGATGTAGAGACAGACAAACGCTATGCCGATCCACAGTGGAATGAGGGTCGGATGGTCCCGGTGGCTGGCCTTGACGGCCCGGGCGGCAATGCGCTTGGCGATCGTCCCGCTGGCGGCGAAGAGCAGCGCCGCGATAAGCAACAACCACGGTACTAATTTAAGGAACGTCCCCTGCGCCGTGTGCAACAGGATGATGGCTCCTGCCAGTCCGCCGACCAGGGACGCGGAAATGACCGGGATGAGCAGCTTGCGATTCATCCGCAGGTCGTCACGATAGCCGGCGATGGAGGTCAGTTGCCCCGGCCACAGTGCAACGGTATTGGTGGCGTTCGCCTGGATGGGCAGCACGCCCAATCCGAGCACGGCGGGGAAGGACAGGAACGAACCGCCGCCCGCGACCGCATTGAGATTACCCGCGATGAATGCAGCCAGGTAGAGCCAGAGATGTTGGGGAGAGAGAGCAGCCTGCATTGTGTCTATTCTATTGGCTCGGGGTCTTCGCTACTGGCTGAGGGTTGAGGTCACGATGCGCTGGACTCAAGCGGATGTGGTCCCTCCTGTGGATTGTGCCGGACGCAGCGGAAAGGAAGCAGGTCCTTTGACTCCGCTGCGCTCTGCCCAGGATGACAAATTCGCCAACGCGCGTGTACCTGGACGGTCAATCCACTAAGCAGATGAGGCACTTGAGGTATTCCGTTTCCGGGATGGACAGGACATGCGGATGATCGGGCGACGCACCGCGACGTTGCAGCAGCTGCACACGCCGGCCGGCATCCACTGCAGCCGAGGCTGTCACCTGTGTGAACTCTGCCAGGGACACGTGGTGCGAGCACGAGCAGGTGACCAGGATGCCGCCGGGGCGCAGCATCTTCAGCGCCCGCAATGTCATTTCCTTGTAGCCACGGACGGCGTTTTCAGCAGCTCGCTTGGTCTTGGCGAAGGCCGGAGGATCAAGAACGATGGTGTCGAACTTGGTGCCGCTGTCCGCCCATTCGCGCAGCAGGTCAAAAGCGTTGGCTTCGACCCAGTCGACTTCGGCGGTCAATGCAGCCCGGTTGGCTGCAAGATTCCTTTCTGCGATTTCGAGCGCGGCGCGGGAAACATCGACACCCGTGACCTTGCCGCATGTGCGCGCCAGGTGCAGGGCAAACCCACCCTGGTAGGTGCAGACGTCGAGAGCATCGCCATGCGCGTAGTGCTCGGCTGCGGCATAGTTGCGGCTCTGGTCGAGGAAGGCACCAGTCTTCTGGCCGGCACTGGAGTCGTAATGAAACTTGAGGCCGTTCATCTTGAACTGTGTCTGCAATAATGGCTGTTCCGTATCCCTGGCGTACAGCGGTTCGAGGGATGGGGCCGCCAGCTGCTCCAGCTCACGGATGCGCGGGTCAGGCCGTTCGACGATGGTGGCCGGGTTGAATTCTTCGCGCAGCACCCTGACGATGGCGTCGCGCGTGTCCTGGCGGTCGAGGCCGGCGGTCAGCAACTGGACGATGATCAATTCGTCATATTTATCGATGATCAGCCCGGGCAGCGCGTCGCCTTCGCTGAAGACCAGCCGCTGCGCGTTTGTGTCGTTCTTGTTTGCTGAAGGGGCGTCATGATTTGCTGACAACGCGCGGCGGCGGGCAAAGGCTTCCTGCATCCGCTGGGTGAGCAGTTCCAGCCATTGATCGTGCCTGGTGAATAGTTCATCCGTCACCAGGCGCAGAGCAATCTGCGAGGCGGCGGAGTAGAGGGCGGTGCCGAGCGGGATACCGCGCCCATCGACTACGGGCAGCAGCGTCAGGCCGAGCTGATGGTCGGTTTCAGGCAGCTGGACCTGTTCGACGTCGGACGCGTAGACCCAGACATGGCCACCACGCAAACGGTCGGCTGCCCGGCGGGCGATCACGGCACCGGGGCCTTTCAGCGTGAACGAACTGAAGTCTTCCGGCGATTTTCTGGCGCGCGGCTGATCGCCTTCCAGGCGCTCCGGACGGGCCACCCGGGGCCGTTCGGGGCGCGGCTTCGCGGATCCCGTGCGCTCGACCGGGGGAAGGCTTTCAGCATGGGTATCGGCACGCGGCGTCTCAGCGCGCGTGTCGAGCCGTGGGCTTTCGGCACGACGTTCACGGACGGGGGCGCTGGCGCCTTGAGGGCGGCCCGTGTTCGCCCTGGTCGCTGAAGAACGTGTGGCTGACGAGCGGGTAGCGCTGGAGCGGGTCGTTGCAGGATGGCTGCTGCCGGCTCTGGGACGATCTTGCCTGGGACGATCTGACACTTCGCCAGATGGCCTTTGCGCAGCGGGGCGGGGCGGACGGGCACCGATGGATCCTGGTGGACGATTCTCATAGGCTCGGACGGGGCGCGGCTTTTCTCGATAATCGCGCTTTTCGCCGGCGTCGGGCGCGGGAGGCTCAGGGCGGGGCCTGGGACGTGAACTGTAC
>CAZZXL010000109.1:9196-17438 GCA_964658035.1 uncultured Acetobacteraceae bacterium | reverse complement strand
GAGCCAGCCAGCGGCTATCGTTGGGATCGGTCTTGTGACCGCGCCTGTTCTGCACCCCGAGCTTCAGGTCAACGAAAACCCTTCTCATCCTCAGGTGCGGCCGCATCGCGGCCATCGATGATTATCATGCGTGAAAATGGCTGAGTTCCGCATAGGCGACCGGAGTCAGCATTTAGGACTGCGAGGCTTTACGGGAGACGTGCTTTTTCTAGGCTTTGGCTCCTTGTTCAACTTTGCGGTCCACCATGCCAAGACGGGAGATAGATCTCGCCATAGCTGTCAACGATGGTTTGGGGATCGACCTGTAGCGACTTGCTCACCTGTGTTCAGACCGCGCCTTTGGTGATAATAGGTCGGATCATTCGCAAAACGCCGCATCAACCTATTCGGCGTAAGCACGCGAGCGGAGATCGTTAATGCCTTTGAGTGCCATGTAGTGTTCCACCGTAAGTGAATCATTGACCGAGCTATTCAACACAGTCAACTCTCCTACCCGATGTCATGATAATGAAATCCGCAACTATCTACTACAAATCGGATCAGAAGAAAGTAGTCAGATATGTCGCGCAAGTCGATTCTCCGCACGGTTTTACTTGCTTCAGTCGGATTTGCGATATCACCGGTCCTCCACTCCCAGCCCGCAAAAGCGCAAGTGTCCACCGCAGACGAAACAGAACTTACGCAGAAGTCTCTGGATGAGGAAATGATGACTCATCAGAGTGAAATGAAGACACTGACGGCAAGACTGGATAAGAGTTTTCAGTCCATATCGGATGCTAGAGACGCAAAGGGATATGTCCAGAACAAAGTTGTTCTTCAGGCGCACGAGGCGGACATCAAGACATTTCGGGATGCAGTGCGAGAGCACAAACTGTTCCTCGGCGAGTACGAACATCAATGTGGTGTAACCAGCAAGCAAGAAGACGCCATGGTTCAACATCAGCAACAAATGAAGGGTATGCTTTACGATGTCGTCGAGTCGTTCGATACATTTGAACAGGCCAATGACGAACCAGCTAACCCCGACAGTTACATTACCCTGGAAGTCGGGCCAGCTTGATTGCCCATCGTGAGGCGCTGAAGGAATTAACGAGTGGCATTGCACAACATCAGCAAGCCATGATCAATTTAAATAAACAGTGCTCCCATGTGCATTGACCGCCTCTAAGTCTCGGGCTCCAGTAAAGCTTAATTTTGGCAGGAGATGCGGATGAGAATGGGCTCCGCACCTCGTCAAAAACCTTCGCCTAATATACCTTTCAGAGCCAGAAGGCTTGCTCGTATCCAATTAGCACTGAGTGTGGCAGTCCTGTTTTCAGTTCCCAACCTTTTAGCTCAGCAGCTTAACTCGCCACTCACAATGACGGCGTCGCTCGCTTATGCTCGCCAACATAGTCCTAGACTCTCAAGTACGACACAGAGCGTAATAACAGAACAAGCTGCCATTGCTATGGCAAAGGCAGAACGCTTACCGCGTTTTACCTTGGGAGCAGCCGCTCGTGGATCAACTCAAGCGGCAGAGACAGCGATGGGCTTTCCCCTAACGGATTTGGCGGCGATTCCCGAAGGCCAGCCGTTCAGCAAAGGACACTTGAACGCAGATGTTCGGGCAACGATCCCTGTTTATACAGGCGGGCGGATTGGGTCAGCTGTGAGCCTCGCACAAGCCCGACGGAACTTGGCTACGTTTGGGGTGCATGATGTCGAACGTGACCTGGATTTCGATGTGACCGCAGAGTATGCCAGCGTGGTTCAGCTGGACCGCGACATTGACGCCGCCCGGGAGTCTGTGGATGCGCTGACAGAAAGTCGCCGTGTTATCGCGCAGATGCTTGACGAAGGGAAAGTGGCACGCGTCGATCTCCTGAAGGTGGATACGCGTTTGGCCGACGTGCAAGACGCAGCCATCGAATTTAGAAACGCTCGCGACATTGAAGCTGGACAGTTTAACGCGCTCCTCGGACGTCAGGTCGACACCCCAGTCGCATTGGACTCAGCTCTTCCGCTACCCTCACCCCAACCGTCGCTGGAGGAGATATCACGCTTGGCGCGTGTTGGAAATGTGAAGTCCCAACTCGCTGAAGCAGAGCTCACCGTCGCCAAGCGATCCGTCTCAGTGGCACAGTCGGCACAAAGGCCTTCCTTGTCCCTGGCGGCCGATGCAAGGGGACAAAGCACGGATCCTTTCAGCGTCTACAAGGGCGGAGTAGAGGGAGGCTTGGTATTCACCTTTCCATTTTTCGACCGCACACTCGCGCATCAGGTGGAGGAAGCCAAAAGCCGTGAATTGGGGCGAAGAGCCGACCTGAAGCAGGTAGAACTCGACTCCGCGCAGAGAGCTCGCGCTGCCTCTCTGGAGGTCAACAACGCAGAAGAGCGAATTCGGGCAACGCAGGCTTCGATTGGCTACGCCCGAGAAGCACTTCGGGTTGAACAAGAGAAGCAGCGCTACGGTCGGGGGACCATTGAAAACCTGCTCGACGCACAGGCGGCGCTTTTCACTTCTGAGGCCAGGTACTATCGCGCCTTGGCCGACTATACGACAGCGACTGCCGCTGTCACACGAGAGACAGGTTTGTAAGGAGAAGCTCATGGCTGACACCGCGCAATTGGAACAAACCGACAAACCCAAGCAGCCAGAAACGCGTGACAAGTCGGCGCAACTGCAAGTCGACGGAAAACCTGAGCGCGCAAAGATAGACGGTAGACCCACACCAGCAGGGCAGAGCGACAAAACCGAATCGGCAGACGCAGGTGGCAAGGATAGGAAAAAGAAAATCCTCAAAATGCTCGCCTACGCAGGGGCTGGGTTGGTTGCTCTCGTTCTCATCAAGTTCTTTTTCTTCAGTCCGCCGGAAGCTGCAATTGCGCAGGTGAAGCAACACGATTACATAGGCGAAGTACAAAGTACCGGCATCGTGAACGTAGACGTCCTGGCTTCAATAGGCGCTAAGATTTCCGGTCGCATCGAGCGCATACTCGTCGACGAAGGCGCTTTTGTGCACTCGGGGCAAGTTGTCGCCACGCTCGAAGACACCGATATCCGCGACGTGCTGGATCGCTCGGAGGCTCGCCTGCAAGAGGCGCGTTTGACGGAACAAGCGGCACGATCGACTGAGGAGTCGACGCGCGCGGGAGCACTATCCGCCGAAGCCGTAGCGCAAGCTCGGAGTGCAACAAAGTATCAGGTGGGACGTGCCTGGGAGCGGGAAAAGCACCTCTTGGAAACGGGAGCAGTCAGCCAGGAAGAAGCGGATCAATATCAAGAGCGTGATCGAACCGCTAACAGTGCTTTGCATGCGGCAGAAGCTGAATATGTAGCAGCGAAAGCCCAGATTGAAGCTGCGGGTGCAAAAACCCAAGCCGCACATTCCGATATTGCCGCTGCGGATGCAGAGGTCCGCCTGCAGCAGTTCAACCTGTCGCAGACGAAGATATTTACCTATGTGAGTGGAGTGGTGATCGATCGGCCCAAGCGTGCTGGTGACGCCATCGTTCCAGGCGAAACGGTGCTTACCGTAGCAGATCCCAAAGTGACGTTGGTCGAAGCCTACCTGGACCAGCACTTTGCGGGCGATATCAGGGCTGGCCAGGCAGCTACAGTGATTCTGCGCGGAAGGGCAAATAGGCAGATCGCAGGTCGCGTATACAGAGTCCGCCCGCAGGCTGATCCCGCCGCCGAGGAGATGACAGTCGAGATTGCCTTTCCTCTCCCTCCCGCCGACTTGCAGATTGGTCAATGGGCGGATGCCTATGTGCAGGTGAGCCAACAGACAAACGTGCTGGTTGTGCCAAAATCGGCCGTGACAACGATGGGCGACGGACGATATGTCCTGGTCATGGACGCGGATAAGAAGACCCGTCGAGTCGATGTTCAAACGCTCGCGAGTAGCCCACGCTCTCAGGTCATGGCCGTCTCTGGAGACCTTAAGCCAGGCGACTGGGTACTAACACAACCCATGGGAATCAAACCAGGAAAGAACATTCGCCCAACTCAGAACAAAAGTACAGCAGGTTCCACAGCGTCCAACCCCGCGATGAAGATGTAGAAAGAAAGCTGAATGAACCTTGCGTTCAAAGACACCCGTTATCACCTGGTCAAGTTCATCAGCTCGTCGATCGGGGTCAGTCTTCTCCTGATGGTTGTATTTGCACTCGGCGGTGTTATTCGAGGCGTGATCCTCGATTCCTCCACCATCGTCACGGCAACTGGCGCTGACCTATGGGTCGTCCAGAAGGATTGGCTGGGACCATTCGTAGAGGTTTCGAGACTTCCCGAGGATGATTACCGTGCGATCCAATCCTTGCGAGGCGTGGGGGAGGCAAGTCCGCTTGTCATGGCATGGGACCACGTACAACATTCAATGCAGGCGGCCGGCCTGATGCTCTTCATGTTTGAGAACGCGCGTATCGGGACTGCGACAATGGGAGAAAGAAGTTGGACCGAAATGGCGCCCGAACTGAGATTTCTACTGGTGGGCTATGCTCCAGGCCATATTGGTGGCCCCCCAATGATCGTAGCGGGCAGGGGCATTGAAGCCAGCCATTTCGAGATCGTCGCGGATGTAAAGACCGGGTTGCAGCTTGGCGAACAGGTTCACCTCGCGGATTTCGAGTACACCGTAGTAGGCCTTACCAAGAACATGGTCGGGTTCAATGCTGACCCCGTCATCTATGCTCGGCTAGAGGATGCGCAGAATATCCTCTTCGAGCCCGACCCCGATCTGCTACGCAATCTGAGAAGGCGCACAGGAGGCCAGGTAGGAGGCGCGGAGGCCGTAGATTCGCGGCTGATCCAGCCCTTGATGCCGCAGGCTTCGGCTATCTCGGCGAACCTTCACATGATTAACGCCATCGCGGTGAAAGTTGAACCTGGCGTGCCCATTGAAGAGGTTGCGGACGAAATTAGACATTGGAAGCACCTCGAGGTATATACCTCGTCACGCCAAGTCAACATGCAGCTTATGGGGTCGAACAGGCTCATCCTTATGCAGCTGTCGCTGCTCCGTCTTCTGTTGCTTATCATTGCGGGCGTCATTATTGGACTCATCACTTATACCTTCACCTTGGACAAAGTGAAGGACATCGCTGTGCTTAAACTGCTCGGAACTCAGACTAGACGGATTTACAGCATGATCTTGCAAGAGGCCGTGCTTATGGGACTGGTAGGTACCGTGGTAGGAGCCTTGCTCGAACATGCCAGCGAACCTTATTTTCCGAGAAGAGTTTCGGCAACGATCGGGGACGTATGGCAGATGCTCGCCATCATCACCATCATCTCGACCCTTGCTAGTTTAGTGGCCATTCGTCGTGCGATGAGCGTGGATCCGCGGCTCGTCCTCGGGACGTAGGAGTGACTATGGAACGAGCGATCGAAGTCAAAAAGCTGGTTATGAGTTATGGCAAGGGAAGCGCTAAAGTCGACGCCCTCAAAGGAATCGACCTGTCTGTAGACAAGGGCGAGTTACTGGCCATCATGGGGCCGAGTGGGTCGGGAAAGACCACCCTCCTCATGATCCTCGGTCTGGTGACGATTCCTACTCAAGGACAGCTGATCCTCGATGGAGATAACATCTACAACGGGAGCACCCGGGATTTCCAAAAACTTCGCCGCGAGGAGGTCGGCTTCATCTTTCAGTTTTCAAACCTGATTCCGTTTCTCACCGCCGAAGAAAACATCCTGCTACCGATGGATCTGATCAACGTATCCGGTCAGGAAGCGAGTGCACGCGCCCTCGAATTGCTCGATTACCTGGGAGTGAAGGATCGCGCTCATGCACTTCCGGACAAGCTGTCAGGAGGCGAAAAACAGCGGGTTGCAATTGCACGCGCGCTGGCAAATAGACCAGCCATGATTCTGGCGGACGAACCAACCGCCTCCCTTGATACCGACCGTGGTTTGAGTGTGATGCGCTTATTGCGCAAGGTCAGTAGCGAACAAGGCACTGCTATTTTGGTCGTAACCCATGATGAGCGGATGATCGGCGAAGTTGACCGGGTTCTGCAGCTAGTGGATGGCCGCGTGGTGAGTGATGAGAAACACTCCAAAGCTTAACCCGCGGGTACATTGATAACTCAAGCGATCAGCCGCATTGTCCTGAAAGGTCATAATGCCTTGGCGCCTCCCAAGCTCAGATTCTCTACTCAGTGAGCACAACGGCTGTAAACTGCTGAGGCTTCATTCCTGGAGCAAACCACTCGGGATTCATTGCTCAGTGAGTACAACGTGACAGTGGCGTAAGCCATGCATGAGGCACACTGGAAAGGTGTAAGTCGCCACTACGCCAATGACAAGGGTGGCGGCGATCCCAGAACCGGAAGCGACGCCCGCTATCGCGGCAGGCCACTTAATGCCGAGACCTAGAGTCTTGCTTGTTGATGATGATCCAGACCTTCGTGAATTGTTAATAGCCACGCTGGAGCAAGACGGCTTTGACATAACCGAAGCTTGTGACGTCAACGAAGCATTACGACACATTGCGTCGAACAGCTTCGATGTACTCGTAAGTGACCTTCATATGCCAGGCGCTGCAGACGGTCTGACAGTCATAAGCGCCATGCGTCATGCCAATCCCGAGACTGTGACAATTCTGTTCAGTGCCTTCCGCAGATGGATATCGCGGTGAAAACCATACTTGCGCAAACGGATCAGATCCTGGTCAAGTCTTCCGGTATCAGGACGCTCGCCAAAACAATTCGGGCAAGATTAGCACACGACTTTTTGCACACGAAACCGATGGAGAGCGTTGCCACTATTCTTGAGTGCTCCATCGAAAAGACATTGGAAGCCTGGTATGCACGTGTGGAGCAGGATGATGGGCTCATGAGCGTACCCCTGACCCGTAAAGAGCGGACCGGGCATATCCGCAGGTTCTCGAAGATGTGGTTCGTCGGCTTCGCTCCAATCGAACCCTAGGTGAGAAGGACATTGTTTCGACGGCAGCGCATCACCATGGACTGCTGAGGCGCCGATCAGGGGTACTCTGCGGCCATGATGGTGGATGAATCCCGCGCTCTTCAGGTGAGCATTTTTGAAACACTCAACAAAATGCAGATTCCATAGATTTTAGCCTGCTTCTGAAGAACGTCATGGCAATTGCGGACGAAGTCGACTCATAACTCTCGCAAGCAATGATGAGCTATAGGGCTGAGGCTGTTCTCGATGCGCTGCCTGTATGATCCATGATTCTTGGTCAAATTGGCAGTTATCACGCTGCGTTCGAGTTGCGGACTTTCCATGGTGGACGTCCATTTTGCCCGGGCAGGCCGTCCTTGAGCACTACCTTTAACAAGGAGCTGTAGACGCGGATCCGGCCATGGTATTCATAATCCACAAAGCCGAGCGTCCTAAACCGATTCATAAAGAAGCTTACCCTCGAACGAGTTGTGCCGATCATCTCCGCTATCGCCTCTTGTGAAATGCGCGGAATGAGCGGTTCAGGTTTGCCAGATTCTCCGCGTTCACTCATGAGCAACAGGATGCGCGCCAACCGCTTTTCACTTGAGTTGAAGAGATGGTCGACAAGATCAGCCTGGGTGCGCAAGCCTCGTGTAATGAGAACCTGCAGGAACATGTCCGAGAACAAGTGCTCTTCATGAAGGACGCGCAGCATCTCGGCCCGCTCAATCCTGAGCGCCGTACATCTGCAGAGCGCGATCGCGGTCGCGGATCGCTTACCCAACGTACTCGCAATGGACTCTTCCCCAAAGAATTCATGTGGAGCCACAAGCGTGATGGTTGCTCCTTTACCCTCGGCTGAGACTACCGTGAGTTTGGCTCGGCCATTTTGTAGAAAGTAGACACAGTCGGCGTTAGACCCTTGCGTGAAGAATGCTTCATGGGCTTTAAGGTGGAGCATCGTTCGTCCAGAACCAGCTTGCGCAAGGAATGTGACTGGATCGAATAGCACGCTTTCTGACGGCTGCATGGGCCACCTCTAAGGCAAGTGTGTCATGTATCGAACGATCTGGATAGCTCAGTCTCAACACGAAACTGAATAAGGTTCCAAAAGCTTTTGCGGATTGAGCATGGCAGAGAATTCCCTAAGCATCTGATTCGAATGGAGGAATGCTCCGTCTTTAATTACAATTGCTTTGATCTACCCTTGAAAATCTGCCAGTGATAATTTGAAGAATCTTGAGGTCGGCTGAAAAGAGGGGGCCTATCGGTTGGGAGCTTGTTATTTGTCTGTTTGTTTCTCCTAACCTGCCCTGGAATAGCCAGCCGCTTCTGGCCTTGGGG
>CAZZXL010000109.1:0-9186 GCA_964658035.1 uncultured Acetobacteraceae bacterium | reverse complement strand
AAGGCTGCCGAAGGCACCGCGTGAGCGGCTGCGGCCTTGACAGACAAACCGCAAAGGCTACGCTCCCATGATCCGGGGCAGGTAGGAGTTACCGACCGATGCCCATGCCGTGGCGGTGCACGATCTCAGTCGCAATCTCCGGCGGCGCAATGGACTGCGCAGGCTTCACTTCTGGCGCGAGGGCGCTCCGGTGCGAGACATCTCTGCCCAGTGCGACTCCCAGCTTCTCGCTGTCATTGGTAAACAGCTGCGCGTCGTAGGCTCCACGCGAGACAGCGACATAGGCCATGCGGTTGTTGAGCAGGTCTTTCGCTCCCAGCTCGGTATCGACGTGGATCAGTACGCGATCGGCAGTCTGCCCCTGGCTGGAATGGCTGGTCACTGCATAGCCATGATCGAGATGCGTATGCTTCTGTGAATTCAATTCAACCTCACGGCCGCCATCCATCTTGAGGGACAATCGCCCATCCTCGCCGATGCTCGCGACTGTTCCGAGTTCACGGTTAGCGATCTTCAGATCCTGCGCAGGCGCGGTAAACTGCACGCGATCGCCGGTCGAGAAAGCCCGCTCCTGTTCGCGGTAGACAGAGACACCCTGCTGCCGGCGTGGGTCATACATGACGTGAATGGGGTCCACTCCGTGCCGGTCTATCATCTCAACGGTCAATCGATTGTTCAGAGCGTCGACACTTTTGACCTGCCCGTATTCTCCTTTGTCGATGCCGGTCTCTTTCGAGCCGCGCGCATAGCGCAGTACGTCGCCGACGTTGTAGCGCTCGGCCCAGGTGCGGTCTGCGCCGGTGAGGTCCTGGCGGGGAACGAGAATCCGGAAACTATGCTCTTCCTGGCTGACGATGCCTTTTGCCTGCATCTCGGCATGAATACGGGCATTGATCTCTGCGCGGGAGCGATTGTCGGGCGAGACGACCAGCGTGCTCTCGGGCGACTGCGCATACTCTTTCGCGATGGCCGCAATCCGCTCCGCGTGGTCTTTCACTTCGTGGATCCGGCCCTGCTGCTGCAGTCCCTCGATGGCTTCTCCGACTTCGCCGCGCGCCAGCTGCTCGACGGTCTGTTTCAGCTCCGGATCGCGCTGCCGCACGATCTGATCGAGCTTGAAGGTCTTCATACCCGCATCCTGCAGCTGCGCAAAGATGCGCCCGGCTTCGACCGATTCATGCTGGCGTGTGTCACCGACCAGCAGCACACGGTAGTTCGGATGGAGACGGCTCACAAACTCGTGCATCTGTTTCGTCGATGCGAGCGAACTCTCGTCGACTACATACAGCCGATGCTCGCCTGTATCGACTCTCTGGCCGCGGGCAAGATGCGATTGCAGGGTCCTGGTCTCGATGCCGGCATCGGCCAGCTTTTGCGCTGCGCGGGAGGTCGGCGCAAACCCTTCGACGGTGTAGCCGGAAGCCTCCGCACCCTCGCGGACAACAGCCAGCGTCGTGGTCTTGCCTGCGCCCGCGACTCCATCCAAACCAATGATCTTTTCCCGCGATAGAAAGACCTGATCGACGGCCTGCCGCTGCCCGGCATTTAGCTCAGGATGGCGGTCCTCGGTCGCGATCCGTACATCCGGCCGGGCAAGCATAGGGTCACTGTAGCCGCGACGGTTTCCCTGCTGCATATGGGCGATGGTCTCGCGCTCGAGACGCAGCATGGCGGCCGTCGTAAAGTGCGGCCCTGTCCCGACGTTCTCGACCAGGCGGAACTCGCCCGTCTCGACCCGGCGCTCGAACGCTTCCCGCACCTGAGTGGAAGTGGCCTGACCCATACTCCTGTCGAGTGCCGCTGCCAGGATGATGGACGGCTCCACGCTCAAAGAGATGATCGCGGGCATAGGTCACGGCCTGTTGTGCCGCCTTGTCGGTTGCGTTTGGGGGCGTCTGTCCGTGTTCTTTTCCTTCGCGGTGGGCTTGGGCCTTCGCCTGGCTCAAAGCTTGAGAAACAACGCGGTCGGCCTGATGATCATATTGCGCGGCAAGGTCGCGATGCCGTTGCAGAACTTCTTCCGGCGACAGCAGCTCTTTGCGATCGCGCGTCCGGTGCGCGGCGATCTGTGCCGCTGCGTTGCCGTCCAGGCCCTGCTCCCGTTTGTAGTCCTGGATCTGCTCCCGGCGCAGGCTGGAGGCTTCGAGATATTCCTTGGTATAGCCCTTGATCTCCGGCTGCCCGTACTCTCCGCGCTCGAGCTGATAGCCCAATCCCTGCAGCCGCGTTGCCAGCTCCGACCGGTAGACAGCCGTGACATATTTCTGAGCGGCGTAGAGTTCATGCGACTGCACGGACCGCGTCAGCTTGCCCGGACCGCTCTCGCGCTCCGTGACATTGAAGATGACAGCATGGGTGTGGAGCTGCGGCGCGGCGTAGCCATCAACGGGCCGCGCGGTGTCGTGCTCGAAGGTCGCAGCAACGAACCTGCCCGTGGTCTCCGGTTTGTGGATGTTGCCGATCCGCGCCTGCGTGAACTGCTCGAGCTCTCCCAAGGCAATGCGGACGCTTTCCCGGTGTGCTAGGCGCACCCGCTCATCTCCGCCTACAAGTGCGGTGAGCGAAACCGACTTCGGCGCAGAGATGGTTCCGTCCCAGCCGGCACGGTGCTCGACGCTTGTCACTTCCCGGCCGATTTGGTTTTCGTAGGTCTTCTCAGGCTGATGGCGAACCAGCTGCTCGCCGGTCCATGGATGCTGGCCTTCGGTCAGCCGCGCGAACTCTTCATTGCCGACCGAGCCCTGCAGTCCCCACTTCTCGGCCAGCTGGCCCTGCCACTCGCTGTGGCCCTGCTGGGCCTGGCTCCAGTAGTTCTGCTTCTCGGATGTGAACTCACGCGCGTGATACATCCGCGCCTGCCCTGCTGATAACGGCTTGGGGGAAATGGAGATCAAACGGGGGCCCGGTTCGTAAAAGTTTGGCAGAGGAACGGATCCGCCTGGAAGGATTTTAGAACTCAACTCGTCATTGGTGCTTCTATCTTGGTCAGATGGCGATTACGTATCCCCTTAGTTCGTCGTCCGCGACTCTGGAGGGAAGAGGAAGCTGACAGCAGGGCCGAAACGTCCTCCCCAATACTTGACCTGATGCTGCCCATCCGGTTCAACGGTCAGCTTCACTTCCGGATGGTTCATCAGACTTTTCTTCATGTTTTCGGAAAGCGCCCGGCTCATTGCGACGAAGGCAACATCGAAATCAGGAAATCCGTGGGCAGCAGCTTCTGCCGGTGGTACTTCCGCCGTTCCCACTCCAATTGAAATGCGCAATGGCCCTTGGACGATCGTCGAGGTCTCCTGCAACGTTCTACCATTCCCATTTTGTAATGAAGTGCTCTCAAGCAAGCCTATGCCGAACGTATCCGGCTGATCCAGGAGAAGAGACAACGCAGCGAGGGAACCTAGCGACGAACCACCGACCCCCCGGTGGGTTCGGTCCGCGATCGTCCGGTACCGACCATCGATCAGCGGCAGGACTTCTCGCGTCATAAACGCGGACAACTTTTGTGGTGCGTCCGCCATCGCACTGTACCTCGAATATTCGTCCTCGCGACGGCCGGGCCCGGGATTATCGATTCCAATAACAATCAACGGTTGTACGGCTTTTCTCGCGATGAGATCGGTCAAGGTTTCATCGACGTGCCATTCATCTGGAAACGGCGGAGAGGTGCAGCGGTCAAAAAGAAATTGTCCATCAAAGAGGTAAAGAACGGGGTATCGCTTCGCAGACGCCTGAGCACTGGAGTAGCCAGAGGGCAGCCAAACCCGAAGGCGACGCGTGTCGCCATAGACCTTGCTTTCAAATGGAATGATTTCGAGCGTGCCGGTGACAGTGCTCTTGCACGGCTGCGCTGGAACCGCCGCCATCAGAGCGCGCTCACTTGTCCGTCCTAGAAGCAATAGGGTCATTAGCACAATCACGCGAATAACCATTCAGGACCTCTTTCCTGTCAACTTCTCTATGGCGCCGGCCTGATAGCGGCTTAGCCTCACCTGAGTGCCATCCTTCATCAAAATCTGATGGCCACCGCGAAACCAGGTGTGTACTTCGCGCACGTAATCCATATTGATGATCGTCGACCTATGCACACGGACAAAGGTGTCAGGGTTCAGCTTCTGCTCCAAAGACTGCAGCGTTTCTCGCACGTCGTAGTGTTCATTTGCGACGTGGATCTGGGCGTAGTTTCCCATCGCTTCTATTCGTTCGATAGAAGAGACGGGAAGAAGTCGAATGCGTCCATTACGGTTTGCTGGAATTCTCTGAACGAAACGTGTCTGGCTCCCTTGCCCGCGCAAGCTCGCTAGCAGCCGTTCGAAAGACTCTGTTGACGCTGGATGGAAGGTGCGTTCGCGAACACGTTCGAGCGCCTGGCTGAGGCGTTCTGGCGTGAACGGCTTCAACAGATAGTCGAGCGCATTAAAGTCAAATGCCTCCAACGCATGACGATCGTATGCAGTTACAAAGATGACTGCCCCGGAAAACTTACGAAACAGTTCGCCGGCTACATCCAGTCCGTCCATTCCGGGCATGCGGATGTCTAGAAACACAAGCCGTGGCTGTAGCTGCTGAACGAACTCTAGAGCGGCTTCACCATCCGCGCATTCAGCGACGACAATCACATCTTCATGCTGTTGCAGCATGCGGGCGAGAGCGCGCCGTGCTAGAGGCTCGTCGTCAACGATTACGGCGCGGATCAAGAGCCACCTCGGTAGGTTCGGCCGGGAATATGACACGAGCACATACACCGCGCGGAACAAGAGAGCGCAGGTCTACAGTTGCGTGGTCGCCATACATTTGCTCCAGGCGACTGCGTGTATTTTTCAACCCAACGCCATGACCCATCACTGTCGGAGCTTCATCAAGTGTGCTGGCGAAGTTTCTTATTTCCAGCACCAAGGCCCGACCTTCTCGCCGCGCCGCGACTTCAATAGAATCGGTGCCCTTGTGCCTTCCAATCCCATGGTGGATCGCATTCTCTACCAGAGGTTGCAAAAGAAGTGTGGGAACGGCGATCCGAAGAGCTTCAGCGGGAATATCAAAGCGTACTTCCAATCGTTCCTGAAAGCGCTGCTTCTGTATTTCCACATAGTGGCGCAGGAAAGTGATCTCTTGTTCCAGCGTGACCTGCAGGCTCCGCATGTCATCAAGCGCTACTCGTAAAAGCTCGCTGAGATGCTGAAGAAGCTTCTCGGCGGAAGCTGGATCTTCGTGCACGAGCACTGTGGTGGCCTGAAGGGCGTTGAAGAGGAAATGGGGATGGAGTTGCATCCGTAACATGTGCAGTTCGGCGCTGCTTACCTGAGCTTTCAATTCCGCCTCGCGCAATTGAAGTCTCCGCGATTGACGTTTCGCATTTTGATAGGCGCTCAAGAGGTAAAGCAGAAGGCAGACCTGAATGGCACCTATAAGAGACTTGTGTCCCAAGTCGAGGATCGTACCGAGCAGTGGCAGATGCTGGTCCGGCTTGTAGAGCCATGCAGGAGCCTTGAGGATGGGTTGAATCGTCACAACAATGGCTGTGAGTGCTACGTACTGCCCGGTGCGTACAAGCCACTGGCTTGCCTGGAAGGGATACTGGCGAGCAAACAGGAAGATGAAGGGCGTGATGATTGACCAAGAGAGGGCTTCAGCCGCAGCCCATACGAAGTAATGCGCGACGGGAAGATAATTGGCATGATCGCGATCGTTCACAAACATCATGCGTCCATTAACGACGCCCATGGCTGCCCAGCAGATTATCGCGACGCACCACGATCCCCAAAACGAGACGCCCTCTTCGGTTCTGCTGCTGCTCATGGTCTGATGATGCATCAGACGACGATTGCTTCGCCATGGTCGCGCTGCGATTCATCATCGCCTATTGTTATTGGTCCCTTTATTTCCCTTTTGAACCGATTGCACCCTAGTTCGAAGGCAACTAAACCCTAGGCTGTCTCCTGCGTGCCTGAGGAGGACGTTTGTCATGAACCATATTCCTGCTTTTGCTCTTCTTTTTTCATTGCTCTGTCCGACCACGTCACCGTCATTCGCCTCGACTACGCAGGAGCAAGGACAAAGAAAACCGCGTCCTATCCGCTTTTCAGTCATCAATATGTCCGGCAAGAGCCGCGAAGCACGGATTCATCATGCCTTAGTGACGCTACCCGTCGCAGAACCAGTAACCTTGCAGGCTTTTCCCGGTGAAGCTGTGACTATCACAAGCGATACGAACCAGAAGATATCGCGCACCATAGTCGTCTCAGCCTCTGATGAGGGGCATCTATATCCGATCGACTAGCGGGCCCTTGGATGGGTCGTCAATTGGAAAAAAGCGCATTTGATCGTCGATCTGCTTGGAGCTAACGCAGGCGAACGCGTCGAATTATCGGCATCCGCGCGGATGGAAAGTTATCCTGCAATAGAATGACTGCTTGGTCCACGGCATCCTATAGCGGGACGTTGAGCCAGTACTTCACTGTCCCGACCTTGCCCAGAAAAAAGTCTCGGGAGCAAGCGACCATGACACTTTACGACCTGATCTTTATTCTTCTATTCCTTGGAACCGTGGTCAGCCTCTTTCTCAGCGCTTTATTGAGGAGAAAACCCGGCTCGATAAAAACTCTGGCTGGACTTGCATCGGTATGGGTTGTCTATCTCGGAATACTGGTCGTGACTGATGTTCTCAGTTCGCAGAAGGTCTTCAAGATCGGCGAGGACCAATGTTTTGACGAAATGTGTTTCGCTGTCGCCGGCGTGCAAACGATGCCTAACCAAGTCTTCCATGCGTCAGCTGCCGTCCCAAGGATGCTCTACGTCGTCAAGATCCGGGTGGCCAGTCATTCACGTGGTCGTGCGCAAGCGGAAGGCGGTCTGCGAGGGCGGCTGTATGACAATGATAAGTACATCGATGTCTCTGAGTCCGCACAAAATGCATACAACTCTCAATATGGTGAAAGTCCTAAGCTTACGCAGAAAATCGGACCCGGGGAGAGCGCACTTAGCATTCTTGTCTTCGATGTGCCACAAGGGTTGATGCAGCATCCCGCACTTACTCTGGATCACGGCTTTACACCGGGCTACTTTGTCATCGGAGAAAGCCCTTTCTTTCACAAACCGGACATTCATCAACTTCCGTCTGTTCAGTAGTAGGAGGTCGAACTTACGAAATCGCAGAAACGCTGACCATCCAATGAACACCGAACTTATCTGTGCACATGCCGAACAGAGGCGACCAGAAGGTTGAGGAGAGCGGCATCATGACACTGCCGCCTTCACTTAGCGCGTTAAAGAGACGCCTCACCTCTGATTCATCGGAATCATCGAGCGAGATATCAAAGCCGCCAAAGGGTTTGCCATGTCCTGGAGGCGCATCTGCTCCCATCAGTGTGATGTTTCCTAGCGTCATGGCTGTATGCATGACCAAATCGTTGGCTCCTTCCGGACACGGGACTTCAGGAGGAGCTTCGCCCCACTTCATCGTTATTAGCCGTTTCGTACGGAAGACGGCTTCATAGAAGGCGAATGCCGCGTCACAGCTACCGGTAAATCCAAGGTGCACGTTGGTATTCATCTTGCGTCTCCTGACCTCAACGATCAGTCACGATTCTTACGATCGAATTAGCTCCCGGGTCGAATCACTCCCATGCGAGGACGTTCAAACGCTTGCGGATCTTGCTCCAAGCGGTTCAAAGCTTTGTCGAACAGCTTCATCGTCAGCAAACCGTGTCCTACGGCGCCGCCAGCGCGAAGTGCGGCCGCTATGAACACCGTCTCCGAAATTTCTTCACGCGTCGCTCCAGCTTTTGCCGCGTTCTGCGTATGGGAATCCAGACAGTACGAACACTGCGTTGTCAGTGCGACCGCAAGCGCAAACAGCTCCCTATATTTCGCTGGGATCTGACCATCACTGCGTTCTGTTACAGACTTCAGCTTGAAAAACGCAGCTGCCTCCGCGGGCGCGGAAGCGATCAGATCTTTAGCAAAACGCATGTCCTCCGGACTTTGGTACTCAGCCATCATTCGAACCTCGCACACAGCTTATAGAGCGTGTCCAAGACCCGCAAGCGTGACTTTGCCGCGCGCAGGTGCTGATTTATGTGGCTTTCCGTCACTCACTCCCCTTGGACTGCTCCATGCGCATGCTTCTTTCGGCTTGATTGACGGATGGATCGGCAAGCGGGAGCGAACCCTGGAGCGGTGCAGGCCATTCACGTAACTCCTTGATTGGTCTAGACGTCTAGAGTAGCCTTCGTGCAATATGAGCTACCGTTTTTCAGCGATGCTGCACATCCCGGGCGACGTCCGCGACGCCATTGCATTCTATGCGAGAGCGTTTGGCGCGACGACTGGCTGGAGCACACCCTCTGATACGGATATGGTGGCGCAGCTCCTCGTGCACGGCGCGGAGTTTTGGCTTCACCCAGCTGGCGAGTCGATCGGCAATCCGTCGCCGGCACAGCTCGGCGGGACGGCGGTACGATTGATGCTCATCGTTGAAAATCCGGATGCCGTGTTTGATCAGGCTGTAGCTGCTGGCGCACTGGTTCGTTCCCCCGTGCAGGACCATGACTACGGATGGCGTGACGGGGCAGTCCTGGACCCGTTCGGTCATCGCTGGGAGATAGGCAGGCCGCTTTAGCTCCTAACGGGTGCAAAAAACACAACAGAAGCTGGTTTGTGGCTCTTTGTCACAATCCATTTTATTCGATCCCCTTTGATTCATCCCAGACGAACGCCTCTTTGGGCTTAGCTGTGGCAGGCGGGTCGGCAAGCGGAAGCGAAGCCTGGACGGAGGCTGCAGGCTTCTTGAGCGAGTGTGCGGGTGCCGCCGCTGCCGGCAAATCAAGCGACGGCTGATCCTCAGTCTGCGTAGCCTGCGCCCTCTTCCGCTCGATAAACTCCGGCTGCCTGGATCGCTTCTTCGCCAACTCAAAGAACACGGGAACAACGCGATTCTCCTGCTTGATATAACCGTGCAGCGACGCGAGGCCGGAGATCTCGGACGGCATAATGAGTGGCTTGGTCGCAATCTCCATGGCATAGGACTTCTTGCTGCCGAGCATCCCTATGCTGCGCGATTCCTTCAACCGCTCGACCTCGATCTCGCCGATCGCTTCCGAGATCCACTTCGCATCCGGGAAGCCTTCAAATATGCAGCTTCAGGTATGGCGATCACAGATCTGGATGGTCGCTTTGAGGAAACGAACTTAG
>CAZZXL010000108.1:0-17566 GCA_964658035.1 uncultured Acetobacteraceae bacterium | reverse complement strand
TCACGCCGGCCGGCACAACGGTGCTGTCGAACTACACGCTGCCCACGGCAGCCACCGGAGCAGGCCTGATCACGGCAAAAACGCTTACGGCAACGATCATCGGCAATCCCACCAAGGTCTACGACGGCACCACCGTGGCAAAGTTAACCTCGGCGAATTTCTCGTTGTCGGGCCTGGTGGGTACCGACGCCATCACAGTGGCGCAGGCCGCAGGAACCTATGCGGCACCAACCGTGGGAGCCGAGCTGGTCACAGCAATGCTTGTTGCGGGTAATTTCACTGCAACGAGCGGCAGCCTAATCGACTACACGCTGCCCATGACGGCAACCGGCCCTGGGACGATCACACAGGCTACGACCAGCGGCGCCATATCGTTGACCGTCAACCCGACCACCGCTGTCGTTGGTCAGCCTGTCACGGCGACCGTTGTGGTCCCAACTCTTGGCGGCATCGTGCCCACTGGAACGGTGACCATCTACGACGGCAGCACAGTAGTAGGGACGGGAACGCTCGATAGTTCCGGAACCGTCATCGTGGTTCTTTCCGGGACGACGCTGCCGGTGGGCACCGCACTTCTCTCCGCAACCTATGGTGGAAACTCCAGCTATCCCGCACAGAACTCGCCAACGGTAACGGTTACAGTGACCGCCACGGCACCGCTCGATTTCACCCTGGCGCTCACTTCAGCCTCAACCGTGTCGGTCACCTACGGCGGTTCTGCGATCTACGCCCTTCTGGTTGCACCAACCGGTGCTGCCTATCCGGGCGTGGTTTCTTTCACGGTCTCGGGTCTGCCCAGCGGAGCCGTCGCTACCTTCACGCCGGCGACGGTTGCGGTCAACAGTGGCTCGGCAAACGTGACCATGAGTATCCTGGTCCCGTTTGCACTCGCGGAGCGCCGAAACAGGCCCGCTTTACCCTCCCTCGCGCTTCTCCTGCTGCCGGGACTGATTGTCGGCGCGAGAAAACGCATCCTCAAAGCAGGCCGTTCCGCCGGGAACAACCTCTTCCTTTTGCTGATACTGATGGCCGGTACCACAGCCATCCTGAATGTGGCGGGCTGCGGCGTGGAGTCCGGCCATCTGCCCAGAGCTATCTACTACCTGACCATCACCGCTAGCAGCGGGACCGCGCAGCACGCCGTCAGAGCCACCCTCACCGTGCCGTAAAACGGCTCTGTTGCATGAACTCTGGTTGGTTCAGTTGGGATCGGGTTGCGATGATCAAGCGGCGCTTGAGAACACATCGACCAGCCTGATGACGAAACGCACCTCGTCCTTGGCGTGTGGCTTGCATGTGAGGCAATGACCGCGTCGAATCATCCGCATCACTTCGAAGCCCTTGATCGTAGCGGCCGCAGTCCTCGTCGTCTCCAAACCTCGAGTGTGACGTAATGACGCGCTAAGGGCGCCATGGTCGGCTTCGATAGTGGTGTTCAGGTATTTTGCAGGTTCGGTGTTTCGTGTCGGCAGACAGTTTGCCCTTTCGCTGCAGTCGATAGATCGCTTGCGGCGCCAGCAGCCCGCTCGATAGCCTTGATACCAGCGCACCCGCTTCTCCAATGCAGGCGCAAACCGATGCACCCATCGCATCATCGTTTACGGGTCTACTTTCACGCCACGCTCCTGCATCATCTCCACCGAATCCCGATACCTGATGCCGTACTTGCAGTACCAGCGGACACAAAGCAGAATGATCTCAACGGGAAAGCGCCGACGCTTGAACATGACCCATCGAACGCCTGGATCCTGCTCAAAGCCCCGGCCAGGCGGTTAATGCAACAGAGCCGCGGGACATCTGTCGCGGAAGAGAGGGCGAACAGCAGTGGGATCGAGAGACAGCCAGCAGGTATGGGTCATCAGTTGCTATTTCAATTGGCAGTCTTCCCAGCGTAAACGGGCTAACCTTGAACGATTTCGGGAGCAGTTCCGGGAGCATGGCATCCCGCTTCTGGTTGTCGAATGCGCCTTTGGCCAACAGCCCTTCGAGTTGGAAGGGGCGGACATCTTCCATGTCCGCTCGCGCGCACAACTATGGCAGAAGGAGCGCCTGCTTAATCTGGCATTGGATCGATTGCCTGCAGAATGCGGCTATGTCGCCTGGATGGATTGTGACCTGCTGCTCTGCCTGGAGCAATGGCCGCAACGCTTGCAGACAGCGCTGGTCGGCAGTGACCTGCTGCAGTTATTCAGTACCGTCTTTCGCTTCGCTCAGGACAACACTCTCGATAATCCCCTCACGCGCATGGACCGCGGCCTGGTGGCATGCATAAGCATCGCGGGGAAACCCTCGCCACCAGTAAGGGCCATCCCGGATTCGCCTGGGCGGCACGGCGTGACTATCTGCAGGAGTATCGCTTCTACGACGCCGGCATCGTCGGTGGCGCCGACAAAATGATGCTCCACGCGTGGTGTGGCACAGCCGACTCCGCCGCGGTACAGGCCATGACCTCCGTGAAAGGCTTTGCCCACTACAGCAAATGGGCCGACACAGTTACCCACTCCGGCACGCGGCTGCCCCGGCTTGCATATCTGCCCGGCAGCGTGCATCACCTTTGGCATGGGGAGCAAAAGCATCGCCGCTACAATGAACGCTACGAAATTCTGAAAGCACACGACTTCGATCCTGTGAGCGATCTGCGCCATGGACCGGACAGATGCTGGGAGTGGACCGGCTCCAAGCATCCTCTCGAAGCCGCTGTCATGGAGTATTTCGCAAGCCGCCACGAAGACGGCCTTGCCGACGCAGAGATCTCGGTCCCACCCTTACTCTGATGGCTTGTGGAGTTGTTGCGCGATCGCGACCATTCGCTCAAGCTCGGCCTCCGTGGCGGTTGTCTGCCACACGGGATCAGGCAGAGTGATGTGCACCTCCCGGCGCTGCGATGTAGCAAGCATCATCGGATGAACCTCTCGATCGTGGAAGTGAATAGCCGAGAAGCGGTCCGGATCCGATTCCAGCGCAGCCCCGGATTGCAACGCGATCGCTTCCATAGTCGTTTGTGGTGCATTCAGCAGTGCTCTGCGAAAGTCAGGATCAAACGCCGACCGCTTGAGCGAGGCATGGATCGTGCGTGACTGAAGCAGCGCCTGCCTGCCATGAAGCTCGGAGTACACGCCTGCGTCCTGCAGCTTCTGCGCCGCAAGTACGTTTCCAGCCCGCAGATAATTGCCAAACGAAGTATCCCGGGCCACAAAGTGCTCAAAGACCAGCTCCACCTGGCCCGCTTTCAACTCCTCGTCGCTCATTCCTTGCACAAGATGCGCGGGCGCCGATGGATCAAGCGCGTAGGCATACTCCGCATCCGCCAGGACCAGCCAGCCTCCCGGCTTGAGTAGCTTCATCACGAGCGCAGTAGCAAATCCCGCATGCAGCCAGGTCTGTCGTCCTGCGAGAAAGCAGAGATCGAACGAAGCCGCTGCACCTTGCTGAAGCAGTCGAAGCATTCTCCAGTGCTGGGACACAACGGACAAATCAAGCACGAGTCGTGAGCCCAGTTGAAGCATCTCCATAGCTTTACGCAGCGCGGCAGATCGGTCTTCGGGAGTGTTGAAGTCAATTACAGTTTCTTGACCGGTTCCCCTCTCTTCCAGAGCAACAGCCGTGTATAAAGAAGTCGCCTTGTGCAGGGCGCCGATCTCAAGCGCACGACTTAGCCCATACAAATGCACTAGGTCATACAAAAACATCCCGGCCAGATGATCAGGGTGTCGGCAAATGCGAATCGCTTTTCTTAAAGTATGAAGCAGCATCGGCATTCCTCATTGGCCACTTACCACTGAGACGTAGCATAATAAATTTTTGGGACGCCTGTGTGAATCATGTCAGTACTGATTGTGATGCAACCCGAACCTGGCCACACCATGCCGATGATACCGATCGCGACCAGCCTGCTCCAATACGGTCACCGCATAGTATTTCTCACCAGCAAAGCACTGGCGCACCACCTTCAATCCCGTGGCTTCGAGACAGAAACGTTTGAGAGTGACACACAGGAGACCATCGCGGATAGCCGCAATACCGGCTATAGCGTTGTCCAGTCGGGTCGATCCTATTGGCAGGCCTTCGGTCATGGCGCAGTAAGAGCAGAATTTCTACGCAATAGACTTTTGCAGGCAGCAAGAAAATACAATGCGGCCCTGGTCCTGCTCGATCACCTCTTCTATCGCAATCACAAACTGCTCGCTTCCGGCAGACTTGAGGAACTGCCCGTTTTACATGTGGCTACATCCCTGCCAAGATTTGACGAGCCCCCTATCCATGGCGCCGTAGCTCGCTGGGTACTCTGTCCAGAGGCTTTCGAGCTATCTTGTTTCCTCGCACAGGATGCCAATGCGCAATACGGAGAACCATCAATCGACTGGGACCGCCCCGAGCTTCCCGTCCCGATGAACAAACGTCGGGAAGGTGCGCCGCTCATTCTCTATTCCGCGGGAACGCAATCGATGATGCATGTGAACGCCGACAGCCGTTTGCGTGCGACCCTGGATGCTGCCGTACAACTGAGTGACTGCGACTTCGTTGTTGCGTCCAGTTGTGCGCGGACGGATATCGCAGACAGTATTCCGGACAACGTGACAATGGCTTCGCACATTCCGCAGCTTCAGATGCTGAGGCAGGCAGCAGCATTGATCACGCATTGCGGCCTCGGTAGCTTGAAGGAAGCCATCTGCTGTGGTGTGCCGCTGCTGGGAATGCCTATGGTGTTTGACCAACCGTATAACGCAATGCGCGTGCGCAAACAGAATCTCGGCGTAGCTCTCTATCCACCATCCGTCTCGGCCTCGGCCATACGCGATGGTCTTTTGAATATTCTCGGCAGGAAGGCGCACTCGACGGCCATTAAATCCATGCGGGCACGCTTTCTGGAAAAGGAAGCGGAGCGCCCTTTCGTGAAGACGCTCCTTCACTTCCTTGCAGACAGAAAGAACCTTTTTTCGTCCATAGCTAATTCTTGAGAAACAATCACTACAGAGGCACGGCTCCGTATTCCCATGTGGACCATCCGATCTTGTTAACACAGGCTGGATAGCTGATGGACATTGAACGTCCAACGCGGCATAGTAGCTTCGCGCAGATCATCTCTCTCGGCAGAGACTGCCAGGCTGCCCATCAGATTCGCCGCTTCACAGGCAACGAGAAGGCCTCGTACTTCGATTGGCTTGGTACCCCGCATGATGCCATGATAAGTACACTCCGGAGAAACTTCGCTGGCTGCTTTGAGAGAAAGAATCTGATGCTCTCCAGCGACACCGAGACAGTTATCGATACGTTCACCGGCATCTCCTATCGCCATAGCTTTCCGCGCCTGCCTGGCAGCAGAACCATCGATGCCGAGGCAATCGACCGTAATTACGTAAGCCAGGCAGAAAAAATGCACTATCTCGCTAGCCGATGGAGAGAGAATGCCGCCAACACTCCGATCCTATTTGTACGCAAAGCCGTCGCTGACGAAGAGCAAGCTCTTGAGCTTGGCAACGCTCTTCGGGAGAATCTGGCACATGAGGAATTCCTGCTCCTTTTCCTCGTTCCGCTCCTGCCCCCACGTCAGACGGCTTACCCGCACATACGCTTTGCATTTGAAAGCGATGACAATAGATTGAGCGAACAGTGGCAGGGGTCAGACCTGTTTTGGGATCGTCTGCTTGAGACATATGGCTGCTCCGGCATTCTTTCGCGGCAACGCGCGATCGTGGCACGCGACCTGTTCCACAGCGAGTTCTCCACTGGCAGCAAGAACACGGTCCCTCAGTAATGCCTGCACGCGATACTGAGCAACACAACCCACACCATCCCACACGTGGTGTCTATCTTCTGGCAAACGATTCGGTCTATGACTTAGCTGTCGCAATGCTCAATAGTCTGCGCATCGTCGAACCTACACTATCCATTTGCCTCGTGCCATTTGACGACAACATCTCTAAGATCAGGAGCCTGGTTCCGGCGTATGACTTATCCCTATGGACGGATCGGCAGGCACTAACGGAATGCGACCGGATCAGTCGCTTGTTCCATGATGAAGTTCGAGGTCATTATCGAAAGCTCGCTTTGTGGGAAGGTCCGTATGAAGAATTCGTCTACATCGATGCCGACTCAATCCTCTTGCAGTCACTCAGCCCGGTTTTCTCCTTGCTTGCGGAATACGAAATCGTCACAGGCATCTCGGGACTTCCGAATACTGTGCCATTCGTCTGGCATCATCCGGAAAGCTCTCCAGAACTACAGACCATGGATTGGCGATTTGCTGCGAATACGGGTTTCATTGCGTCGCGACAAGGTGTCTTGAACTTAGCGGCCGTACAAAGAAAACTCGACGCAGCTCTCTTGCTAAAACCTCACATGGCCCTGGAATACCTGGACCAGCCATTGCTGAACTATTTAATTATCACCGCCGCTGTACGCTATACGAGCCTTCTCTCATTGAACAGGCAGCACCGTCCGTCGCTACTGCCATTAGTAGTCTGGTCTGGTGTTTATCAGGAACACGTACTGCGCGCTCGACCCCTTCCGCTACTCATCCATTGGGCAGGGGAATGGCATACACACAAACACGAAGAAAATACCCTGTGGAAAAGCTTCCGCGAAGCACGCAGGACACAATCATTACCTGCGTTTAAGGTAGTGAACTCACAAGCTGGTAAAAAGATTTAACGATGGACGCAGATGTTCTTTTCTTTTACCTACATCCACCCATTCAGTAACTATAAAAATCCTGCATTTATTTAGTGTTAAGCACACCCACGTGCATCTCGGAAAGCTATAATGCATCCTACGGAACTGTAATCAAGGCGAGTGTAAACACTCGTTGCGATGCGTAAGGTGATGTATCGGAGAACGCCCAACGAAAATAGTTATTAGCCCATTCAATGCAGACAATTTTATGGCTGTGACTCGGCGTACTTTCATACGGTTAGGTACAGCAGCAGGAGTAACCGTTGCCATCTGCGGCACAGCGGATAGAGGTGCATCCGCCGCCATAGTCGACACCACCACACCACCCCCACTGAAGTTCACAAAGTACTATGTCGGACGCACAGGCCGAAAAATAATTCGGGACCGCCGCTTCAAAAATCTGCTCCCATCGCTCCTGCCCAACCACACACTTCCCTACTGGTCCAATAAGCTTCTGCACGACTCTTTACCAACCTTCTTCTCTATCGCTCAGCCTGTCAGCGTAGACCACATGCGATGGGTCACTGTTGAAACCGCTGTTGCCCATGACGGACGAACCCGCGGATTGCTTTGGCTCGACACCGGCTCCGCCGACAAACTCAGTAGCGTAGCTCCTACAGTTGTCTGGGCGAACCTGATTACAGATGGCGAGACCTCGTCGCTCTATCTCTTCTCTGACAAGCAAGTGTCATTTCTCAGTCCATCTCAAGTCACGAACAACCTGAAAACGCATCTCGGTAGATGGCTGAGCCGGAATCCGCGTCGATATCAAGCCCCGGTCAGCAAAATTGTGTGCACGGCAGCAGATAAGAGCAGCAGCACCTGCCTTCCGGAACAACTGGGCGTATCGCGTTACTTCTTCAGCGCAGCATAGCTTTAGCTAAGACCGTTGCAATTATCCGATCCACACCGATCAGGCAGTAAGAAACTTGATTTGTAAGTTCGACACGTGTGTTGAGCATTGCCTATCCATGGTGACGCATGACGTTGAAGTTACAGGCACCTCTCGCCGTTGTTGTACCCCGACTGAGAGTGGGTGGTGCGGATGCGTATGTAAGAGATGCGCTTGCGTCCATCCAGTCTCAACCTGGTAGTTGCGACATCCTGCTGTACGTTATCCATCCGAATCGAGTTCGGGAAACGAACTTTCGGCAGCTCACTGTAGTTGACGTTAATCCAGCTCTCTCCGTGAACGAACGCATCGCCTTTATTTGTATGGACCTGGTGAAAAGGGGGGTACGGGTTGTCTTGACTCAGTTGCTGGCTCTCAATGTATTGAGAACACTGTGGAAGTCGAATGTCCGCACTATCATTGTTTTTCAGAATCAGGCGCCCACATGGAGTTATTCACCGGCAGCCCTTGATCCACAGCATGTACCGTTCGTCATCACCAGCTGCAAAGCTATGGCCGATTCACTGGCAGCAGTCAATCCTCGCATCGAGATACGCATCATTCAACCTATGCCGGATGAGATTTCGACTTTGCCGGATCGTAACTCGTTACGCATGTCCTGGAATATCCCAGGACATGCCTTCGTGATCGGCATGGTAGGAACGTTCAAACTTCACAAACGCTACACCCACGCAGTTCGGATCCTCCACAACCTTCGCGCTCGCCACATCAATGCATTTCTTGTCATCGCCGGGGGGCACGCCGAAAAATATGGCGGAGGAGAGCAGGCACATCATGCCGTCCTCGGCCTCGCACGAACACTGCTGGTTCAAGATCACCTCCGTTGTCTAGGAGAACTCGCCACACCGGGCGACATCTACAAAGGTTCGGATGTATTTCTAAACACCAGTCTGTATGAAGGCCTTAGCCGCGCTACCGTCACCGCAGCTTCCAGCGGCTGCCCCGTGGTCGCGTCGGATGTTGGCGGACAAAGGGAAGTTCTCTCAACAAGAGATCGCCTGGTAGCGGCCGATTCTTCGGCAAAGGAATTTGCTGAAGCGATTATCTCCTGTGCCGGTGCTGAACGATCCGACGCATATCCATGCACGTCTGCTATATACCCAGGTATGCATGCACATGCAGCTAGACAGAAATGGGAGCATACGTGGCTAGCCTTGCATGACTTGTCGTGCGTGGACGCCGACCGTGCGGCGTCCGTAGCACTTGAAGCAGAGGATAGATCTCGTCCGCGATACACGTCGCAGTACGCGTTCGGATGAGAGCGCGCCATTTCCAATCACAGCCGAGCAGCGCCGCTCAGCCTACTCTTCCTCGAAGCTGCGGCAAGTACTGCGGCCTTGAGGGCAGTCTCGTTACTAGCTTTGTAGTAGTGATTGCAACGCACCTTCATATCTCTTCAGGGAGGATTAAGTTATGCAACGACTCGAAATCAAGTTACCTGTCCGTCGTGAATTCTGCGGTTGCCTAACCTTATATGCGTCCAATGGCGATATACAGGTGGGCCCTGTGCCAGTGAGTGCTAAAGCAGGGGATCGTCTCTCCACACAAAACTACAACCCGTCCAGAACGCCATTGCTGCCCTATGGAGACACGCCGGTCGGTACCTATCGCTTTTCACGACTCCTTTCGATGCGAGAAGCAGATGGCGTGGACGTTGAGCGTTATGGGCGCTTTGGTGTGGCAGTCTTCGATCCGGCGGCGGGCGAGGCAGCACTAGCCGAAGCGGCAGGAAGATTTGAGCTTTGGATTCACGGTGGCAGCGAACGTGTGGATCAGCATCTGGCTAGTACTGCCGGTTCGCTCCGTCTGCACGACGACGATCAGAGGCAGATCATGCGGGCGTTCGCCAGAACAACTTCGGTAGTCTGCGAAGTCGTCGTGGATCCTTGTGTCGAGGGTCAGTACGGAAACGTAGTTGACGAGTCAAGGACCGATTATGAAGATCCGCCGTCATTGCGCCACGGGAACTCTTTGCCAGCCTTCAATTCAGCACTAGTCCGGTCCCTGGCCTACGCGCAAAATCCAGGTCTCCTATATCTGGGCGAATACGACTCCGGAACTTACTTCAGCAGTGTGGATCAAAACTATGTCATCAAGAACGAAGGCGGCATCATCAACAGCGTCTATGTTCCAATCCCAGGAGACGGCTATACAGTAGGCGGCGGAGTCAACCTGTCGGCTCAAAGTTCACAGGGGCTGCTGAACATGGGCGCCGACCCGGCAACCGTCAGCGCCCTCTCCTCCGTAATCGGGGTCTATCCCCCAGATGGAAGTACAACCGCCCCAGGCATCACAATTACGACCGATCAGGCCACTGCGTTGACTACTGTAGTCATGAATACCTACTTCAATGCCGTGGGCCAGAACTACAGCAATACGTGCACATTCGCAAACTTTACGGACTTGCCGACGCAAGCCCAGACAGCACTTGCCGACTTGCAATACAATCTTCCGGGCGGGGTCTCCTCAGGTGCGCCAAATCTGTGGTCGCAGGTTACCTCTGGCAACTGGCAGGCCGCCATCAACAATCTAACCGGTACCAATGGTCAGCCACCCTTTAGCAGCCAGGCCTCCCTCAACAATCGTGCCATTGGGGATGGACAACTGTTACAACAGGCCCTGAACGCGGGAACACTGCCGACACCATAAATGTGGAGCGCGCATGAAGCATACGAATAAAGGCGCATGGACTTTCTTTTGTGTTTTGATTGTTGTCTCGCTCACCGCCATGGCCGATGATTCCCTGGGCAATGGAGGAATCTGGTGGTCTCCGGATCTCCAACTTTCCTCACTGGTGGACCTGCCGGCAGCCCTCTCCGCGCCAGTTACAAAAGAGGGTCAGCCGGTCAGGCTCGAGCTAAGGAATGGAGCGGCGCGTAAGACAGTTACAAACTGCTCAGAATATCTCGAAGCCGTAGACCTCAGAATGGCGCCTTCCAATCCACTCGGTCTGGACACGCCCTACATCGAGCGGTGCTACGCGCTTCGCAGTCTTCAACATGCCGGCAAGCCTACGAAAGATTACCTGGGAGCGCAATGGGATTCCGATTCGTTGGACCGCCTGCCACCCCTTACCGTTTTTGTTGAAGCCTCTCTCAGTGCCCGTGCTGCGCAGGCAAGGGCGAAAGGTAAGTCCTGGAAACAATACGATCCGGCCCTGTCGACGATCACCGTCAAACCGAAAACTCTCCTCCTTGAGGACCAAGGCAACCGCTGGTTCCTGTCGACTGTCGCAAGAGGTGACTTCAATGGCGATGGTCGAAGCGACATAGTTGTCATTGCCTGCGACTCCAAGAAAACCGGCGGCGGCGGCCTCTGTTTTCCTGTCGTCTTTACGGCCTATGGTCCCGGCAAGGTAATGAAACTTATCTCCTCCTTGTCCGAGCCCTACAAGGTCAGGCATGCTGCGAACTGATAGCCAGGGTCAGCCAAAGCGGATCCTCATCTTCTGTGCAGAAAGCCGTGGGTTGGGACACCTAAGACGGCTTTCTGTGATCGCCCGCAGCCTCGCACAACCCCATAGCGTCTTAGTTGTAACCAGTGAGCGCTTAGCCGGAGACTTTATTATTCCGCCGGTAGAATATGTCCGCCTCCCGCCATTAGATACATCTCACCCAGCCCGAGTGCGACATTGGGATCGAACCACTTTCCTCGATCAGTTAGACACCGTTCAGCAATTGCGCACCGAGCTGCTCAGTAGAGTGTTCGAGATATTTCGTCCCGACGCCATGATCACAGACATGTTCGCTCTTGGAAGAGGGTGCGAACTACTTCCTCACCTGCAGAGTCTTGAATCCCGTTGTCTTAATTATCTCGTTCTCCGTGGTGTGCTGGGGGATGAACGTTACATCCGCTCCAGAGTATTCTCGTCCCAATCTATTCAAGTTCTTCGGCGGCACTACAAGCGCTTATTGATAGCCTGTGATCAGAGAGTGATGAAAGCTGTAGACTATGGCCTGCCCGATGACCTCATCGAGAAAGCCGAAAACGTAGGCTATGTCTTCGAGCCTGCAGATCTGCCTGATCGCGACACCATCCGCCATGCAAGATCTGTGAAGCCCGGAGAAGTATGGGTTGTCTGCGCAGCTGGCAGTGGTCTGTCCAGCGAACACCTGATCGAGCATTGCTTCGAGGCCGCACGGCATCATCCCCATTGCCGATTTACGCTTGTCCTGGGACCGCATTCCCGCCTGACCCTCGATCGGTCCGTGCCCATACCGTCGCATATTGAGATCGTAAAGCATCAGCATCAACTCAACCTTCTACTCGGTAGTTGTGATATCGCAGTTATCCACGGCGGCTACAACTCGTTGCTTGAAAGCGTGTGCAGCGGAGCCAGTGTCCTGGTAGTTCCAAACGAGGGTGAAGCCGAGCAGGAGCAGCACGCAAGACGCCTCAGCGCCATAGCCGACGTGCGTCTCTCAAGTATCGACACCCTCAGCTTCGACCTAGAGCGCACGTTGAAGGAAGGAAACCACACAACCGCACGACCTATCCCGATCCTCGACAAACGCGGCGCAGATAAGATCTGTTCCATCCTTAGCAGCGACCTGCAGAATGAATCCAATCAGCATCGTCACTGATATGAAGGCTGCCGGTAGGAAGACCGATGGTATGTACGAAGAAAACGGGAAAGCTCGCAGCCTGGCCCACTCGACTCATCCCGAAGACCGCCCTTGGACCATTTCCTACGTCTTTGCCTCCTCTTTGTGTGGATCGAGACTCTAAGACCTACCTGGAGAAGGGCAGAATGTGACTGATTGCGTGTGATCTTCAGAGCTATGAGGCGGGCTTTCCTTAAGCACTATTTGGCCCTCAACAGGGCCTACCGCTCGGCCGTTCTGAAGATTAGCCAGCATAGCAGGATGGACGAGGCCGTGGTGCAACGGATGTATTAGGCGCGGGCTGAATCACCTAGCCGTCTGAACGCTACAGCCGGTCAGTTTGTAGTGCCACATTTCGTGATGACTGAACGGGCGAGTCGGTCCAGTTTCGGCACAACCAACGTGTCTCCGGCTCGGTTGCATGAACTCTGGTTGGTTCAGTTGGGATCGGTTTGCGATTGAGCAAGCGGCACTTGAGAACACATCGACCAGCTTGTTGAGTCCATCCGCTTCGGAGCAATTGGCACTGGCCTTTGACGCATTCCAACCACCCTCCGGTGTGGATCAGGCAAGAGTAACGGGGTTGTTGAGCTTTGAAGGATCCGGCCGTATTGAATAGCCGATAGAGTCTTGCCGATACCAGCCATCGGCTGCAGCACGAAGTTCGCGCCCTTGAACCAGATGCGGCTCAAGCAGTCGGAATCTCGACATGGCCTGCTCTCGTAGATCTTCCGGCAGGTCTGACAACTCTCGCATAGCGTGAGCGTACGACGAATAACGCTCAATATCTACGACATATAATAATTCTCAAACGCCCCCTAGGTGCTACGTCCAACACATTCTGCGTCGGATTGTTGAAGCAAGAGACGAGCCTGGCCGATAGACGATACAACGCATTCTTTGGAGCCATCACTATGTCCTCACTAAGCTTTCTTTCTGCAGTTCTCACACTCGCAGGGTGCATGGTCCTCCCCAACGGTGCGATCGCCGCCAGTACTGTGTCGGACACCATGCCGGACATCCCCGCTGCCCCATCCGCCGTCTCGGCGGCCGTCTCCGCAGCTGGCGTCAGCACGGAGACAGGCTTTGAGAAAAGCTTCGATCGCTGGATCGACCTGAAGGAGATGGACTTCTCCCTCCGCTATCGGAGCACCTTCGACTCCAACAATGCCCACCAGTACAACCAGGGCCAGCAGCGCAGTATCGTTGACGGCAAGTTCAAGTTCGACCAGGCCGGCCATTACGGCATTGCCTTCCATGCCTCCACCGGCAAGTATTTCAACTGGGCCTATGCCGACTTCATGGGGGGCGGCAACCAGGAGGGCTTCCAGAGCGAGTTCAACAAGGCCACCCAGGAGCAGCAGGTAGCCATCGCCGCCTACGAAGGTCCGCAGCAGATTGCGGAACAGACTGCCTCCGGCGGCTGGTCCTTCTACATCCGCCGCCTCTATCTTGACGTGGAACCGATCTCCGGTGTCGAAGGACAATGGGGCAGCCTCGACATCAACCGCGGCGCCGCCAGCGAAATTACTACCTACGACAACGACGGTTACATTGACGGTGGACGCATCCTCATCAAGCGACCGAAGAACTTCTACTTCGACGAAGCCTCCATCACCTACGCCTACTTCGGCGATCTCTACACGCCCAACTTCTTCGCCCGCGGCGAGCGTCTCACCCAGTCCAACTATCACCAGTTCCTGCTGCGCAAGCAGGTAGCCCACCGCGTCAATGCTTCCTTCGACTACACCTGGCAGGATGCCGCCAATACCTACCGCGAAGCCGCCGACATCAAGGTTCCGGAAGCCCGCATCGTCGACAGCGTACGCGCCGAATTCTATGAGCGCACCAACGAGATCTCCTTCCGCGGCGTGCAGGACTTTGTCCCTGGCAAAAATGGCTATGCCTTCACCGGCTCCAAGAAAGACATCTTCCATCGCGTCGACCTCGATGCCGGCTATGCTCACATTGACCAGCACCAGGCCGTCTTAACCCAGTCGGAAAGCGCCGCCACTCTCACCATGGGCGTTAACGGCGACAGCTACGGCATGGGCAACCGCTACTTCGTCCACCCCACCGTCAAACTGTCCAACTGCCTCTACGCCACCGGCTTTTACACCCACCTGATCGGCACCTTTGATATCCCCGACCAGATCCTGTGGGACAAACAGAACCTCAATGCCGGCCTGGTCCTCGATATCAAGCAGGCCCTCTTCCCCAAGAAGGACGCGTACTAACCACGGGCAGATCCTTACTCGTCTGGCAAGCGGGAACGCACCCCCTACCCGGGCATCCGTTCCTGCTTTCTTTGACTCGCGGCTTCCATCCTTCATCGACGGCAGCGCAGGATGATGCGCTACTGGTCGAGCTCTTCACCCTCCCGGCATAGCAGACGCATTTGGGCAGTATCCAGAACCAGTATCGAGGACCCTGGAGAGCAAAGTTTCTCCAACAGCCATAACTTACCTGCTGGGAATAAACGCAGCCGGACGCCCCTGATGGACCATCTCGACGATCCCGGCGCGGCAGCCTTCTTCGAGATCGGCAACCTCTATTCCGATCGTGCCTTCACTTTTTACTTCCATCGACGATAGCCCCCGCCGCGCAAGCGCACCCCGGCCCGCGATACATGGCAGGCAAATGTCGCCTTGCCGGTTGCCATAGGCTGGACATAGGCGGCGCTGAAGCCGCCGCGTCCCGTTCGCCGTCTGTCTCGATCCGGAAATCCAGACCTTTCCAGTGCTCGCTGTTCTGTGTGATCCGGACTCCCGCAAGACCCGCGCCCCTTTAACCCGCCTTTTAAACGCAAACCTTCAGAAGGATTGGAAGTTTTCCTCCATCGGGAATGAGCCCAGGTCCGATGGAGTTGGCTTTATGGATTGCGCACTTGCTTTGCCACGCATAGCTGGCTTGTGCCGATTACCAACATTGTCCGTCACCTGTGACATACGAGACCTATGTGCCTGCGGTGACAAGGAAATAGCCCTTCGAGTGGAGCTTAAGGTCCTACTGGACGATTGACCGCTGTCCCCGACTGTCTGGCGTAGCCGCCCGATAACATCCTTCAACGTCTTGGACTGTGCGCTCAGTTCTTCTGACGCCGCCGCGCTCTCTTCCGCACTCGCTGCATTGGTTTGTGTCACCTTCTCCATTTGACCGATTGCTCGGCCAATCTGGTCGATACCGCGAGACTGTTCTTCGCTCCCCAGGCTCACTTCATCGACCATGACCTTTACCTTCGCGGAATCTTCGGTCACGGCACGGATAGCTGCAGCTACCTGCCCCACCTTGCCCTTACCCTCCGCGGACTTGGTAATTGAGTCCTCTATCAACTCAGCCGTATCCTTTGCAGCTTGTGCGCTGCGTTGAGCGAGGCTGCGTACTTCGTCCGCCACCACGGCAAACCCCATCCCCGCTTCCCCTGCGCGGGCCGCCTCGACTGCGGCATTCAGGGCCAGGATGTTCGTCTGAAAAGCAATCTCGTCGATGACTTTGATGATCTTCGAGATCTTGTCGCTGGATTGACTGATGGCTGTCATCGAGAACTCCATCTCCGACAGATATTGGTTCGCAATGGTAACTTTCTCATGCGACTGGGCGAGACGGGCGGCCGTCGAGCGGGAGTTATCCGTGTTTTTTCGGGCCATCGAGTTGATCTCTTCAGACGAAGCCGACGTCTCTTCCAAAGACGCAGCCTGTTCGGATGCTCCCTGTGCCAGTGACTGGCTGGAGAGAGACACCTGATTGGCGGCCATTGCTACCTGTTCAGCCCCATCGCTCAACTCGATGATGCTGCTCTGGAGTGTGCGGACGATCGCGCGGACAGTGAAAGCTAGAGCAACGCCTACAGCAGTGGCGAGAAGCAAAAGACTTGCGGTGAGTGCCTGAGCGTTGCTGGTAAGCGACGAGACGCCAGCATTTTCTTTGGAATCTGCTCAGATTGCGAACGGTCGAAGTCTTCGAGCAAAGACTCCGCCGCGACCTTGATGGGGAGGAGCTTTGTTCTGCGCAGCATGACTGCGGCCAGAAGGTCGCCCCCGATCGCTTTCTGATATCCCTCTTGTCCCAGTGCTTCATACTGGTTGGTCACAATTGTGATCTTATCCAGGAACTCCCGCTCTTGCGCTGTCGAGGTAAGCGGGCCTAGTTCAGCCAGTTCCTGCCTGAGCGCAACTATCTCCATTTTTTGAGAATTATGATATTTCTCAACGTCCGCCATATTCTTCACGAAGTCGCTCTCTTCGACATCGATCACATCGGCAGAGAACTTGCTCAGATGAGTCTGAATCCCAAACGTGAGGCGTTCCCGCTCGACGTTTGTTCCTGTCGTTCGATCAAAATCGCGCTTTATCGCTGATATGTTGACGTAGCTGCTGATCCCGAGTGCAAGCGTTGCGATCAGGATTGCCCCGACCCCCCAAAATAGCTTTTTGCTGACACCAAAGTTCGACATGATTCGGTCCTCTTGAACGTCTCACGACCATAGGTGCGAGAGATGCAACTGAGAAACAAACTAGAAGCGCCCATAAGAACATATGGTTCGTCGCTCGTCGCCCTTTATCGGCAGACCCGGGGGTGAGATCCATTGAAAACAGAAAAAAGTAGACGGGGGGGACATGACACTTTTGCGGAATCCCGGGAAGCACGATCGTTACAGAATCTCAATGCCGTAAACCAAACGGGGCTCTGTTGCATGAACTCTGTTGGCGCAGCCCATTAGATGGAGCGGCGATCGTGAAGACCTTGAACAGCTTGTTTACAAAACGCACCTCGTCTCGGACGTTCGGCCTGCAGGTAAGACAATGACATCTGCGGATCATCCGCATGACTTCGAAGCCCTTGATGGTATCGCCATGGAGTATGAATGGCCTGATTTTCAACCCCTTCGCCGCAAGTTGGCCAAAGTTGATCGAAGCATGCTCGAGCGCTATGTAGGCACTTACATGGCAACGCCTACGTTCGGTGTTGACTTCACTCTCGAAGGAGATCAACTGTTCTCACAAGGTAGTGGGCAAAGAAAAGTCCCCATTTCCCCGAATCAGAGTCCCGTTCTTCGTGAAGGTGAATGACGTCCAGATTAATTTTCATACCGACGACAAGGGAAAGGTGGACTACCTGGTGCAGCATCAAGGGGGCCATGATTACAAAGCAATGAAAAAGTAATCAGGAGTTTTCTCCCGAGACAGGGCACTCTCTTCGAGCCGGTAGACCGAGGCTTCATGCGTTAGCTAAGCATTCCGTGTGTTGTTGTTGCGCCGCCCTGATCTACCCACGGCAACATCGGTTGGCGTAGGTGATAGGTATCTAGTGAAGTTAGCCGTTTGTCTTGGCCAGCCATTTCCGTAGGTCCTTAGCTACGAACTCAGGCCCGTTATCC
>CAZZXL010000107.1:0-17586 GCA_964658035.1 uncultured Acetobacteraceae bacterium | reverse complement strand
CTCACAAGTCCAAGCTGCTGCAAGGTTCAGCGTCCAACTTATTTCGTGCCTTGCTCGGCATGGCGGTGTCGCTGCTGCTGCCGCCGTTCCTGGTACACCGCATGCCGCCGACCGAATACAGTGCATGGGTGTTGATCCTGCAGCTGAGTTCGTACGTAACTTTTCTTGATTTCGGGATACAGACGGCCATTGGCAAGTTTGTTGCCGAGTATGACGCAACCGGCGATCGCACCGCTGCGCGCAACATCATCAGTACCGCCTTCACAGTGCTGAGCATGATGGCCATCGCCGGCTTTCTGCTGGTAGGCGTACTGACCTACGAGGTGCCGCATCTCTTTCGGCAAATGCCGGCGTCACTCTTCCATGACGTGCGTGTGGGCCTGTTGTGCATTGGCATTTCTGTGTGCTTCATGCTGCCGTTCTCCGTCTTTATGACGACCTTCGTCGGATTGCAGCAATATGGCTTTCCCACGCTGTTTCTCAGCGCCAGCCGCATCCTGTCGGCGTTGTGCCTGGTCAGCGTGATCCTGCTGAACGGCACCATCGAGCAGATGGCGTGGACCATGGCTGCCTTCAATGTCGCAACAGCCATTGCACAGGTGTTCGGCTGGAAGCACTATGCCAGCGAGCGCGTACCGTTCGCCTTGTTCCGCTTTGATCGCAAGCGATTTCAGCAGCTGCTGGAGTATTGCGGCGTGCTGTCCATCTGGACAATGGGCGTGTTGCTGATCAGCGGGCTGGACACGACCATCGTCGGCCACTTCGACTACGCCAATACCGGCTACTATGCCGTAGCCGGTTCCGCCACAAACTTTATGCTGATGATCACCAGCAACCTGCTGAGCCCTTTGATGCCTGCCATTTCTTCGCTGCAGACCTCGCGCACACCCCAGCAGCTGGGTGACCTGCTGGTGCGCAGTACCCGCTTCGGCGTAGCGACACTGTTGATTTTCGGGCTGCCGCTGCTGGTCGGCGGCTACCCGCTGCTGACACTCTGGCTGGGCAAAGCCTACGCGGCGAAGAGTGTACTGTTCCTCGAGATACTGATTGTCGGCAACATCCTGCGGCAGCTGGGTTATCCCTATGCACTGTTCATTGTCGCGACCGGGAAACAGCGGTACGCGACGGTTGCACCGATTGCCGAATCGATTCTGAACATCATGCTGAGTGTTGCGCTGGCGCGTCGCTTTGGCGCTATTGGCGTAGCAATCGGCACGCTGCTGGCGGCCTTTGTCGGGCTCGGTTGCCACGTCATGATCAGCATGCATTACACGCAGACGACAATCGCTGTGGGCCGGCGACGCTTTGTGCTGCAGGGTGTACTGCGCCCGGCAATCTGCGTGCTGCCGACAATTTTGATTCTGCCCTTCTGGCATCGTCTTGCCCTGTGGCCGGTGAACCCCGCCCTGCTGCTCGGTTGGACGCTCAGTACCATCACGCTACTGTGGTTTGCCGGCCTCAACGGCATGGAGCGGGAGCAGTTGCAGCGACAAGTGCAAAGCCGCGTTGGGCGATTGCTCTTCCAGGGCCAGCCGTGAGCACAGCCGCGCAACACATCAAAGCCGTCATCGTGCTGTATGAACGACCAGCGGCAGCAAGCGAAGCCTTTCTATCACTCAAACGGATCATGGATGAAGGCGCGGTCGATCGTACAAGGCTTGGCTTGATTCTTTATGACAATTCTCCGCTCCCCGATCATGCTGCAGCGGAGCAGGGGAATGCGGCAGGCGCGCACTATGTCCATAACGCCGCGAACGGTGGACTGCTCGCAGCTTATAGCTACGCACTCGATGACGCCATCAAGACTGGAAGCGCGTGGCTTCTGCTGCTTGACCAGGACACGACGCTCACCGCCGCCTACCTGGTAGAGATGCTTGCGACGATCGACGCATGCCACTCGCAGCAAAACGTCGCGGCCGTTGTTCCGGTTCTCGAGATGGAAGGGCGCATCTACTCCCCCGAGCTTGATTATTTCTACCATGTGCGCCACCAGTTCCCCTGGATGCGCAACTATCCATTGCCTCGCCAAAGCCATGGCATTCAAAAGCAATCGATCAACGCCTACAACTCCGGGGCCGCGTTGCGGGTGAGCGCTTTACAGACAATCGGGGGCTTTCCACAAGCATTTCGCGTGGACTACCTCGACCACGCCGTGTTTCGGGAATTGCAGCAGCGGGGATTCAGGATTTTTGTCCTGCATTCTGTTCTGCAGCAGAAACTATCTCACTCTGATTTGGACCAGGTTACCCTGGCACGCCATACCAGTGTGCTTCAGGCGCAATCGCTCTTTGTAGCGCGTTACGGAAAACTCTTGGACCGACTGCTGTTCCGCCTATGGCTGCTGCGCAAAGCCCGCCACTACCGTGCTCTCTGCAGTGACAGCCGCGTGTGGAAGGGAATGGTGCGCCAGGCCCTCGGCTGGTGGCGTCTATCGCATCAGGAGCCTGCGCGATGACGCGCCCTGCAATTTCTGTCGCGCTGTGCACGTATAACGGCGAGCGTTTTCTGCCGCAGCAGCTGGCTAGCATCCTGCGGCAGACGCAGCTGCCTGACGAAATGATCATTCGCGACGACGGCTCGACCGACAGTACGCTTGCGCTGGTTGAAGCTTTTCAGAAGCAGGCGCCCTTCCCGGTTAACTTTCAAAGGAATGGCCACAACCTGGGCTCAACGACAAATTTTGAACAGGCCATCTTCGCCTGCCGGGGCGAGTTGATCGCGCTCTGCGACCAGGATGATGTGTGGCATCCTCATCGGCTGGCGCGCGGCGAGCAGGAGCTGGTCGACCATCCCGAAGCAGGGCTGGTTTTTTCTGATGCGGAGGTGATTGACGATCTCGGAGGTCCGCTGAATCTTTCGCTATGGGAGAATTTCGCTTTCGATCGCAAGTCGCTCGAAGCGTTGCAGGCAGGGGACGTGATGCCGCTCACCCGACGCACCTTCGTGACCGGCGCGACAGTGATGTTTCGCGCTTGCTATGCGGCTGCCTGCTTCCCGACCGGTAAGCACTGGCTGCATGATGGCTGGCTGACTATGCTGATCGCCTGCCTCGCCACTGTACGGCCAATCGACGAGAAGCTGATTGCGTACCGCTTCCACGGCGGCCAGCAGGTGGGGCTTGGACCAGAGATTCCTGACGATGAGAAGACACGTGATTCGCTTGAAGACCAGGCCGGCAAACAGGCCGCTACGGTTGCATATTTCTTCACGGTGATCGATGAAATCTGCCGGGCGGTCGATCGCCTGTCCCTGACCCGGACGCAGCGCGAATATGGGGCCGCGGCGGTGTTTAAACGACATCGGGATTTTCTGGCGATGCGGCTCGCACTCCCGCCAAAGCGCTTGACCCGTCTGCCGATTATCCTCGAGAACACGGAGCAATACCGAGTCTCCGCGATGGGCGCGCTCAGCATGATGAAGGACCTCATTTTGCCGAAGGCGCCGGTCGAGTGAGTGAACCGTTTGCGGATCAGGTGGCCAATCCGTAAGAATGCAGCATGAGCCAAGACCAGAAACTTACTGTCCACAGTGACCATGCCCCTGCCGCCATTGGCCCCTACTCGCAGGCTGTGCGGGTCGGCAATCTTCTCTATACGTCGGGCCAGGTGGCGCTCGATCCACTCACCGGGCAGCTGACGGGCTCGACCGCGGCAGAACAGACGGTCCGCGTCTTTGAAAACCTGGAGGCGGTGCTTGCTGCTGCGGGCACTGACTTGTCGAAAGTGTTCAAGACCGTCGTTTTCCTCAAGAACATAAACGATTTCACCGCGATGAACGAGGTGTATGCGCGTTATCTGGCCCCTGACGGCATTGTGCCGCCGGCGCGCTCGACGGTTGAAGTGGCGCGGCTTCCGAAAGATGCGCTGGTGGAGATTGAAGTAATCGCGCAACTCTGAGAGCCCCAGGTGTGGCTGGTTGAGAAAAATGCAGCTCCCTGCGCTTCGGTCGGGATGAAAAACCTATAGGCTCGGTCGGGATAACAATTGTTGTTGCGACGCGTCTGGGCAGAGCACATCTAATGAAGGGCGAGGTGAGCAAGTGTCAGAAACGACTACCACGAAGACCGAAAAAATCCACAAGAGCGACGCCGAGTGGCGCGCCGAGTTGACCCCGGAGCAGTACTACGTCACCCGGCAGAAGGGTACGGAGCCGGCCTTTTCCGGCGCTCTCTATCAGAACCATGCGGACGGCTACTATCACTGCGTGGCTTGCGGAGCACAGCTGTTCAAGTCAGACGCTAAGTTTGAATCGGGCAGTGGGTGGCCGAGCTTCTATGTGCCAACCGCAGAGGATGCCGTTGAAACCCATGAGGATAACAGCCACGGCATGCGCCGGATTGAGGTCGATTGCTCCCGCTGCGGCAGTCACCTGGGACATGTATTCCCGGATGGTCCGAAGCCAACAGGTTTGCGCTACTGCATCAACTCGGCGTCGCTGGACTTCAAGGCCGGAAGTTAATCCTGAAAAAAAGCAGAAACAGCAAAAGCCCCGCCTGCTCACTCTGAGCGCGGGGCTTTTACCATGCTTGAACTTTCCTGCTGGAACTAGGCCTTGACGACTTTGCCGGATTTTATGCAGCTGGTGCAGACGCGTATGCGCTTATTGCTGCCGTTTTCGAGCTTGGCCTTGACCGGGCGGAGATTGACATTCCAACGACGACGCGTGACGTTGTGCGCGTGCGAGATATTGTTACCGAACTGCGGACCTTTGCCGCAGAGATTGCATACCTGTGCCATCACTTGCTCCAGACGTTCTAAACTTTACCGCTTGCATCGGGGCTTACGCATCGTTCCTGCCACGTAACCAACCAAGACTCGAGCTGTCACGAGTTGCACCGGAAGCGAACCGCGCCTTATGCGCCGTCCTGCCTCACTGCGGAACCTCAAGTGTAGCCGATCGGGAAGGTTTTGAGCAAGAGTTCGCCGGCTACCCACCTCAATGGCGGTCTGCTTCGCTGCCAGTCCTCTTCAACGCATCGCGATCTGTTCGATCAGTTGAGACAGGCTGGCTCCGGCATCCGTGAGCGCCTCCCGGTCACCTTCCAGGCGGCTGATCATCAAAGCGCCTTCGAGTGTGGCAATGATGGTGTTGGCGATCTGCCGGGACTCGGTCCCGGGCTTGACCTCTCCGTCGCGCACACCCTGGTCGACGATCCTGCAGAGTCGCCCCTTCCACTCTCTTAGACCTTCAGAGGCAAGCTGGCGCAGGAAGGGATTGCCATCGTCACTATCGATGGCCGTGTTCATTAACGGGCAGCCGCCGGGAACGGCAGACGGCGCCTCCACGAATCGGCGAACCAGGTAGTGCAGCTTGGCAATCGCACCCCGGACGTGCCCGAGATCGTGCGTTCGCAGGCGCACGGACTGACCCAGGGCATACTTGAACGCCTCGCCGGCCAGTTCTTCCTTGCTGGCAAAATGCCGGTACAGGCCTCCCTTTTCGAGGCCGGCTGCCTCCATGACTTCCTGCATCGAGGCACCGGTAAAGCCCCGCTGGTTGAAGATGGGCGCGGCCTTTTCGATGATCCGCTGACGCGTCCGGTCGCCTTTCGTCCATACCTGGCTTGTTTCCACAGCTTTCTCCCTGGATAGGCGAATCGTATGCTT
The DNA here is from genome assembly GCA_964658035.1 of uncultured Acetobacteraceae bacterium. Lineage (GTDB taxonomy): Bacteria > Acidobacteriota > Terriglobia > Terriglobales > Acidobacteriaceae. The sequence continues at coordinate 11,980 of CAZZXL010000107.1, read as the reverse complement.
CGTCTCTGAATCAGATGCAGAAGCGACCATTCAGTCTCTTCCAGTATAAGAGAGGTTCACCTGGCAACAGCGATCGCATCTCCCGTTCCAAGAACCAGGGCTTTGCCCGTCATCAATCCATGGGTCGTAGCCCTGACGGTCACTATCGCCACGTTCATGGAGCTGCTCGACACGTCTATTGCCAACGTGTCGCTGCCGTACATCGCAGGCGGCCTCGGTCGATCGTTTGATGAAGTGACCTGGATCCTGACGACGTACCTGGTTGCGAACGCTGTCGTTCTGCCCATGTCAGCCTGGCTGTCACGCGTTTTTGGCCGCAAGAATTACTACATGGCCTGTGTGGCGCTGTTCACCGTCACATCTTTTCTCTGCGGAGTGGCTCCCACCCTCGGCATTATGCTGCTGGCGCGGGTCCTGCAGGGTATCGGCGGCGGCGGACTGGCACCAGTCGAACAGGCCATCCTGGTCGACACGTTTCCGCCGTCCAAACGCGCGTCTGCCTTTGCCCTCTATACCGTTGCAATTGTGACCGCGCCGGCCATCGGCCCGGTGCTCGGCGGATGGATTACGGACAACTACAACTGGCGCTGGGTCTTCCTCATCAATATTCCGATCGGCCTGCTGTCTCTCTTCCTGACCAGCCGCTTTGTGCACGATCCGCCGGCATTTGCAGAAGAGCGCAAGACCGTGCGCGTGAACGGCAAGCTGCGTATCGACGGGATCGGCATCGCCTTGATTGGTCTTGGTTCGGCTGCGCTGGAAGTCCTGCTCGATCGCGGCCAGATAGATGACTGGTTCGGCTCGCGCTTCATCATTGCCATGTTTGTGATTGGCGTTGGCTGCCTGGCAGCAGCAGCTTTCTGGGAACTGGACCAGAAAGATCCAGTCATCGATTTTCGAATGCTCAAGGTCCGCAATTTCGCCCTGGCAAATATCTTCTATTTCATTTTCGGCTTCGGCCTGTTCGCGTCGACGACCATGATCCCGCAGCTGCTGCAATCGCTCTACGGCTACCGGGCAATCGACGCAGGACTCGTGCTTGGCCCGGGCGCGCTGGTGATCACTTTTCTTGCGCCGGTAGGCGCACAGCTGGTGCAACGAAAAATCATCCAGCCGCGCATCCTGCTCTTTGGCGCGGTCATGGTCGTAGGCATTTCGTTCATCCACTACAGCCGCTTCAACCTGCAGACGGACTACACCCATTACGCGCTCGCCCGCGCGCTGCAAGGGCTGGGCTATGGCTTCTTCTTCGTACCGTTGTCGGTCATCGCCTATTCGCAACTAAGTCCGGCACAGAACAACAAGGCTTCTTCACTGACCAACTTTTTCCGCAACTGGGGCGGCAGCTTCGGGATCTCCTTCGCCACCACGATGGCCGAGCGCCGCACCGATTTCCACCAATCCGTGGTGGGTGGAAACCTGACGCCTACTTCGCATCGACTGCAGGACGCCATCAAGCAGACCGCGGCTTACCTGCAGCAGCACCGCTTCTCACATGCGGATGCAATGAGCGCTGCTTATGCACGCTATTACAGCCAGCTTGGTGCCCAGACGCGCATGCTTGGCTTTATGGATTGCTTCTACATCATCGGCATCATTACCCTGATCGCCGCGCCAATTACGCTGCTGACGAAAAGCTTCAGAATTCCAAGCAAGCCCTCAGCGAATCACTAGCGGGCAAAAGTATTAAGCACCGAAAGGATCTTCCAGAGACTTGCTGGGACCGGTGAACAGCTTCGCGCCATCGGCCGTGATGTACATGTCGTCTTCGAGGCGCAGCCCGAATTCGCCGCGGATGTAAATACCGGGCTCATCGGAAAAGGTCATGTGCTCGGCAAGTGGCAGCGTGTTGCCCTGCACCAGGTACGGCCATTCGTGTCCATCCATCCCGATGCCATGGCCGAGACGATGGGTGAAGTGTGCATACCCGGGACCAAAGCCGGCGTCGGTGATGACCTTGCGCGCGGCCGCATCGACTGCTTCACATGGAACGCCGGGACGGGCGGCCGCAAGAGCAGAGGCTTGCGCACGATGCACAATGGCGAAGACTTTCTGCATCTTGTCAGACGGCTTGCCGTAGACGAAAGCGCGCGTAATGTCAGACTCGTAGCCTTCAACTGTGCAGCCATCATCGATCAGCACCATCGCGCCTTCGCGGATGGTCTGCGGTTTGATGGAACCATGCGGCAGTGCTGAAGATTCGCCGGTCTCGCAGCTCGCCTCACCGGGAAAGCCGACACGCGCATAACCGGCTGCGATCAGGTCGAGGAAGTCATGGGTGGTGATGCCGGGATGACCGCTGCGCCACGCAGCTTGATACACCTGCAGGGTCACGTTGTTCGCCAGTTGCATCAGCGCAAGCTCTGCCGCAGATTTGATACTGCGGCAGCCAGCCGTCACAGGTCGCGCATTCACGAGCGTAGCGCCGGGCAGCGCGCGACTGACGCCATCGGCAAAAACATAGGGCGTCGTCTCATCCATGCCGATCACGCCAGTCGTAAGCGCCAGTTCCTTCAACCCGGCCGCCACCAGGTCGTAGGGACTTTCATTTTCCTGCCAGGTATACAGCCGCGTCTTCGCCATGGCTGGGATCAACGCCAGCCTCTCCTGCAGGCGCTCTTTTTCAAAGGCCGGGCACACGGCAAAGGGCTGACCTTTGACCGGCACCACCAGCAGCAGCATCCGCTCACTATTGCCCCAGCGCACGCCGGTAAAGTAGTTGAGCGTGGTGCCGCCCGCCATGCAGATGGCCTGAAAGTGATGCTCGCCCATAAGTTCTTTTGCGCGTGCAATGCGGACTTCCCGTTCTGCGCTGGTGATGGGTGTGGCCTCGGCGCGGCGATCATGCAGAGCGGCAATGGCCGGCGGCAAAGCCTGGGGCGAAAGCTCCCTGGGCAGTTCACCTGCCTGGGCGTGTGCGGCAAGCGCCAAGGCAGGAGCAAGCGCAGGCGTGAGGGCAGCGGGAATGGCACTGGCTAGAAAGCGGCGGCGGGTGGTCGTCATGTGTGGAAGCATCATAAACCGCCCTCACCGGCACACAGTCCCGTGAGGTAGACTGCGGCCATGGCCGACCGGCAATTCAAGCGAACAAGTTTTTCTCCCTCGGTCACAGGAAGCAACGCCAGCCGCTTCAAAGCCCCCTGGATCATGTTCTGGGCCGGGTTCGCCGTGCGCGTTCTTTACATGACGCTGGCGCGGACGTATCACATCCGTACCTTCGACAATCACTTTACCTTCGGCTGGGAGATGGGACGTATCGCCCGCGCGCTCAACACCGGTTACGGCTATGCCGATCCCTTTACCGGCCATACCGGGCCGACAGCGTGGACAGGCCCGTTGTACCCGCTGCTGATCGCCGGCGTCTTCAAGCTCTTTGGCATTTACACGCTTGGTTCTGCGTGGGTGATCCTGACTGTCAACTGCTTCTTTTCCGCGCTGACCACCCGGCCCACGTGGGAGATCGCCGCCCGCTGCTTCAACCCGAAAGTGGCGAAGTGGGCGGCGTGGCTGTGGGCGCTGTACCCCGCGGCCATGCAGTATGCCGTCCGCTGGGTGTGGGAGATGAACATCACGGTCTTTCTCTTCACCTGCATGCTGCTGCTGGCTTTGCGTTTGCGCAATATCGGGGAAGATCCTGCGCCTCTTGAGAGCTCCTCCCCAGACTGGAAGCTGTGGGCGATGTTCGGCATCACCTGGGGTCTGATCGCCCTCAGCAATCCCTCGGTGGCGATCTTTCTTCCTGTGTGCGGTCTGTGGCTGTTGCTCAGAAACACTCGAGCCGCGGGAGGGTCGATCGGCCAGCGCGTCGGTGGGGCAACGCTGGCAGGGGTGCTCTTCCTGGCCTGCATTACTCCGTGGATTGCGCGCAACTGGTTGGCTTTTCACCAGTTTGTGCCCCTGCGCGGCAACTTCGGGGCAGAGTTGTACCTGGGCAACGGTCCGGGGGCGAATGGTTTCCTGATGGAGTACAACCACCCCGAGCAGTCGACGCTGCAGCTGCGGCTCTACAAGCAGGTGGGTGAACTGCCCTATGCGAAACTGCGCGGCGACCGGGCGAAGGCCATCATTCACAGCGATCCCGGCTTGTTCCTGCGGAACTCAGCCAAACGGGCCTACTTCTTCTGGGCCGGCGTGCCCCATCCGGCAGACGATGCCTGGTATGTGGAGGTTGGCCGGAATTTCAACTATGACCTGATCAGTGCGGCCGGCCTGTTGGGCCTGGTGCTCGCCTTTCGGCAAAGGGTCCCGGGAGCGGTGCTGTTCGGGTGGATCTTCCTGCTGCTGCCGCTGCTCTACTATTTTGTGACGGTGCACGCCCGTTTCCGGCACCCGTTTGAGCCGTTAATCACCATTCTGGCGGTAAATCTGTTCCAGTCCGCGGAGCCGCGAAAAGAGAGGATTCCCGTCCCTCAAGCCACTGCTCGATAGCCGCTGCGCTGAAACACGTGGCCGTCCGGCTTCCTCATCGCCGGGCCTTCGTGAGCGTACGCGGTCCGCCAGCCTGGCCAGCTTACCGCCAGTTCTCCGCGCCGAGCAGTTTACGGCCTAACGGTGTGAGTACGGCTGTCTCGTATTTCGTGCGCTCCCATTCACGGGGGTCGCCCGGAAAGGCAAAGCCCTCGGGAGCACGACGCTCTTTCCAGGATTGAACACGTCGTTCGCGTAGTTCAATGTTGGCTTCATCAGCCGGGGTCATGGAAATGTACTGGGCCATGCGCACCTTGTTCTGAGACGTGTTGGGCCGAATGCCATGCGCAAGAAGACTGTTGAAGATGAGCAGGTCGCCCGCCTTCATGGGGACCGGATATACCTCGAACCCCTCTACGTTCGGATTGAAGCCATCACGCTTGTCCGGTTGCCGTGTCTTCCAGGTTTCGAAGGTACGGAAAAGCTCTGGCACGCATTGGAAGCCGCCAGTGTCCTCGTCACTATCGACGAGGGAAAGAACGCCCTGCACGTTCACCGGTAGAGGATCAAGCGTAGTGTCAACATCGGTGTGGATAAAGCCGCTGAAGGCGCGCCCGGTCCTGTTCGGGGTATTCAGATTGGCGCGATCAATCGTCACCCAGAGCTTCTCATCGTCCCAGACATCGACAAACGCGTCATAGACCCTTGGACACTGCCGGTTGTCCCACAGCGCCTGGTGGTTGTAAATCTCCACCATGCCGCTGTTGTTCAGTTCCTTCATGGCGTGGTCGCGCAGTTGTGGAGCATTCCAGGTGGAAGGGTCGCTCGCATCCATTTCCTGGAAATCCCATAACAGCTTCTTCAGGGTGTCGACGTTCTCTGCGGGGACGGCCTGTTTTACCACCACGAATCCGTAGGTCTGCCAGTGCACGAAGTCAGCCTCCGTAAGGACACGAAGGGGCAGTTGCTTCTGGATACGGTGAAGCGGCTCCCGCTGTATCCGGGGCGTCAGTTTGTTGTCACCGGGCTGGCCCGCCGCCTGTTGGTCGCTCACTGCTGTATGCTTCACAACCGCCTCCTGTGCGCACTTGCGCTTACAGAACAATAGGTGTTTCGCCGCCCCTGATGTCGGCTCCGCGTCTCTAAAACTAATACTCAAGTCCCACGCGAACGGCCACAGGGGGGTACAATTCGGCCAGCAAGCGGTCGCCATGAAGCCATATCTGGAATATATCGCCGCCTCGAACGAAGGTTCGTGGACCCTGTTCAATCGACAATTACCGGCGATCCCGTTTGAGTGGCATTACAACAGCGAGTACGAACTGACGCTCACTTTGGATAGCCGCGGCCAGCGCTTTGTCGGCGATAGCATTGCTCCATATGCAGACGGAGATCTGGTGCTCATCGGCCCCGGCATTCCCCACACCTGGTGTTCAGGCGCAGACTGCGAAGTAGGCCTCGTCCACCAGGCACTCGTGCTCTGGTTCAGCGAGGCATTTGTGCAAAGCCTGATTCGCTCCTGCCACGAACTTCAGCCCATCCGGGTATTGCTCGAGGGCGCGGCCCGGGCGATTGAGTTCTCCGAGGAAGTACGGGCAAAAGCGCGGCCCATGATCTGCCGAATGCTGACGCAAACAGCCGAGGATCGCTTACCCGCGCTATTGCATCTCCTTCTTTTACTCTCAAGAGACCGCAACGCGAAGCCTCTCACTTCTCCATCTGTCCGTGCTCTCCCCGATGTGAAAGAGGAGCGTATTGCCCGTGTGCTCACTTTCCTTAACAAGCACTACAGAGCACAGCCTGCAATCGATCACTTGATTGGTGTCGGGGCACTGAGTCGAAGCTCATTACATCGCTTGTTCAAGCACCAGACGGGCATGACGATCACGGAGTATGTCACTCGCCTTCGCATCGGCAATGCGTGCGCTTTACTGGTTCATACGAATAAACCGATTGCTCTTATCGGGGAGCAGGTCGGCTATAGGAATCTGGCTAACTTCAATCGACAGTTTCGAGCATGGAAGGAACTCACACCACGGCAGTTTCGGTCTGCATTCAGCCATAAACCAGTGTGAGCCCGTACTTGCGGTTGGAACGAGAGCGGTTTCTCGCAGCTTTGTTGCCGGAAGGGGTTGATCCAGTCACCTTGCGCCGCTTACCTTCGAGCCTTGCAATCGGAGGATTGACCAAATGCGCAGCGGCGGTTAGACTACGAAGAGTCCGGCCATCCTGCCTGCCCGTCTTTGACCTTGCAAGAGGTGATGACCGGTTCCCGACCTGCCGTTCACTTCCGTCGCGTGGTATATGTGGAAGTTGGAGCGGTCCGGCGCGGTAGCTGCAAGTGCCTGGTATGTTTCTGGCCACACAGATTTGAAGGAATTGCACTCTCACGGCCGCCCTATGAAGCATTGCCGGGCCTGTGAAGAGAATGCTGGAGGTTGTATGTACGCCGTCATCCGTACCGGTGGTAAGCAGTATAAAGTCACTCCTGGCGAAGTGGTCCGCATTGAAAAGGCCCCCGCCGGCGAGAACAATGTGATTGAATTCAGCGACGTTCTGGCGTTTTCCAACGATACAGACGGCATCACCAAACCTTCTGCCGCCAAGGTCACTGCGACCGTGGTCGAAGAGGGTCGCGGCGATAAGATCCTGGTCTTCCATTACAAGCGGAAGAAACAGTATAAGAAGCTGCAGGGTCATCGCCAGGCATACACGGCTGTGCGGATCAATGAGATTGAAGTCAACGGTTTGACTTACCGCGAAGAATCGAAGTAACGGAACGCCCACCGGAGCTGAGCTCCGAGCTATTCATTTCCGGAGCACAGCTCCAGTTGAGGTTTTACGATGGCACATAAAAAAGGACTAGGCAGTTCCAAGAACGGGCGCGATTCCAATGCGCAGCGGCTTGGCGTGAAGATTTTTGCCGGCCAGGTTGTGACCGGCGGCTCCATCATTGTTCGTCAGCGTGGGACGCCAATCAAGGCCGGCCTGAACGTGGGCCGTGGCAAGGATGACACCCTTTTTGCCAAGATTTCCGGCAAAGTACAGTTCATCGACCGGGGACGGACGGGCCGCTTTGTTGCCGTCGAACCGCTTGCTGTTCAGGAAGTCGCAGCCGACTGAGGCTGGTTAACATCGCAAATAGCAAGGGCCAGAGAAACATCTCTGGCCCTTGTTATTTGCGATTAAGTGATAGAGCTGGTTGCGCGATAGAGGTGTAGCGATAGCACGAATGGCGGTTGCGGAATGTCTGGTTAGCGGCGATAAAGATGGAGGCTTAGCAGTAGAACGTGTAGCTGATAGCGACGTTCTCTACTGCTTTATCGCCACCCCGCTATTCGCTTGATCTACCCGACGGCGGTCAGTTGATATCCATCGAATTGCGCGACATGACGCGATCGACGGTCTTCTCCACTTCGTCGAGGAAGAACGGCCTGGCCGCCGGAGTCATCACGACCTGGCCGCTGCTGTGCCCGATGGCCATGGCAATCTCATTCCAGCGGAGGAGTTGCGAGGTCGCCGGCATCATAAGGGTCTTACGTACCGGTTCCTGCAGGAAGAAGTAAGCGGTCCATAGAAGCAGCGCACACAGCGATCCAAGCTCGCCGAAGAGGCTCAGAGTCGACACCATCGGCGCTCCGAAACGCGTCATCGCAGACATGATGAAGTCTGTAGCGGCAAGCATGCCCAGCCCCAGCCCGATACCGAAGACATGGCTCTTATAGGAAAGACCGAACTTGTGCACGGAAAGGGCCAGAAAAGCCAGCATGCACAGTTCGAGGATGCTGGTGCAGCGCATCAATTCGATCATGGCCAGCGGGATGGCGCGAAGAGAGATGCCGTAGGGATGCAGCGCCGATGTCACCACGATGATGGTCGCAGTGATGGCGACCCAGCTGAAGAGGATCCTGCCGACCTTCTTGAGCCCTGGGAGAGGTTCCATGACATGATCGAAGATCTGGCGCATGGCGAAGTAGAGGGTGGCGCTTCCTACCAGGAAGCTCAGCCAGTAAACCGAAAAATAGGCGTCGTACATGATGCTGGGCGTGAAGAATTGAACGCGCATCAGCGTCAGCAGTGTCACGTCTGCAACCACCTTGAATGCCAGGTAGATCATCATTGCTGAAAACTGACGACGCAGGGCCGGGTGTCGGATGAATGCGGTAAGCGCCACCACGTTGATGGCGCAACCGACGAGACTGGCGTCCGAGATGAGGTGCGAAAGGTTCAAGCTGGCTGCCTTAGTTACAGAGTTTAGCTCGAAATCCGGTGCATACTCAAACTGATCGGATCAGACACTAACCCGCAGTAATCTCAGGCAGTTACTTCCAGATGCCGCAGCCACCCGAGTTGAGGGGGCAGGTAGGCATGGGGCACCGCGTGGGAACTACCTGGTTTCCTGACGTTGTTGTCTTCGAATAGGCGCCTGCAGCCATGCCTGTAACGACGAGGGTAAGAGCAAAGGTACGAATCGCGAGCTTCATGGGTGTTACCTCCGGTGTCTACTTGCGCAACCAGATCAAGCTGTTGCTGGGTTTGAGTATCCCCCAGTACATCCAGTAAGTCTAATCAATACAACGAGATTACGATATATAAATCAATGCATAACACTAAGGTAACCCGCAATATTACCTGCTGATAAACGGGGAAGCAGCTTTCTCCGGTACAGCCGTGCAGAATGGATCCCTTAAGCGACTGTTCTGCCGTAGGATTACGTGCAGGCGTACTCACGAACCTGGACGCCGATACCATTCAACCATGCTATACTCAGGTAAAGGTTTTAAGCCTGTAACCTCTTTCATTTTCAATCATTTAGAAGCAATTAAGGTCCCGTTAGCGACGGCGGCCTCACTGATTGACGGAGTTCTATGTCGACAAGAGAAACCACTGCTGCACTCGCGGAGATGCCGGCTGCCGCAGCCGTAAAGAATACCTACACGGGCGAAAACATTACCATCCTCGAAGGTCTAGAGGCCGTCCGTCTGCGTCCGGCGATGTACATCGGTTCGACCGGCGAACAGGGATTGCACCACCTGGTCTACGAAGTGGTCGACAACTCTGTCGATGAAGCGCTCGCCGGTCATGCGACGCGGGTGGAAGTGACGATCCACATTGACAACTCGATTACGGTGTCAGACGACGGCCGCGGTATTCCCGTCGATGACATGATCCTGCCGACCGGTGAACGCATGCCTGCCGTCCAGGTAGTGCTGACCAAGCTGCATGCCGGCGGCAAGTTTGATGCTTCAAATTACAAGGTCTCGGGCGGTCTGCACGGTGTAGGCGTCTCGTGCGTGAATGCACTCAGCCAGGAGTTTGCTGTCGAGATCTGGCGTGACGGCCATACCTACGAACAGGATTACTCGAAGGGTTTGCCGATTTCCAAGCTGCGTCAGAGCGGTACCAGCAAACGCCGCGGCACAAAGATCCACTTCCTGCCCGATCGCAGCATCTTTACCGTCACTGATTTCAGCTACGACACCCTGGCGCAGCGTTTGCGCGAACTCGCCTTCCTGAACAAGGGGCTCGAGATCTGGCTCACCGATGAACGCACGACCGACGCGAAGACCGGCGAAGCCAAGCGGACGGAGTTCAAGTACATTGGCGGCATTGCGGAGTTCATCAAGCACCTGAACAAGGGCAAAATGGTCCTCCACGAAAAACCGATTTACATGGAAGCTACGCGCGACAATGTCGAAATCGATATCGCGCTGCAGTATAACGACAGCTACTCCGAGACAGTTTTCTCCTTTGCCAACAACATCAACACGGTTGATGGCGGCACTCACCTCTCCGGCTTTCGCACCGCGCTGACCCGCACCATCAACGTTGCCGGGCAGGCACTTGGCCTGTTCAAGGATGTGAAAGAAAACCTGACCGGGGACAACGTCCGTGAGGGTCTTGTTGCGGTAGTGAGCGTGAAGCTTTCGCAGCCGCAGTTTGAGGGCCAGACGAAAGGCCGGCTCAATTCGGACATTGCCGGCACGGTGCAGGCCTTTGTCAACGAGCGCCTGGGCGCGTTCCTGGAGCAGAATCCACCAATTGCGCGCAAGATCATCAACAAGGCGATTGAAGCAGCGCGTGCCAGTGAAGCAGCGCGTAAGGCGCGTGATCTGACCCGCCGTAAAGGTGCGCTTGATGGGGGCGGACTGCCGGGCAAACTGGCCGACTGCAGTGAGCGCCAACCGGACCGCTGCGAACTCTACCTGGTCGAGGGCGAATCCGCCGGAGGCACGGCCAAGCAGGGACGCGATCGCCGCTTCCAGGCCATCCTGCCGTTGAAGGGCAAGATCCTGAACGTGGAGAAGGCCCGCTACGACAAGATGCTGGGCCACGAAGAAATTCGCGCCATGATCACCGCCCTGGGCTGCGGCATCGGCAAGGACGACTTCGATCCGACCAAAATCCGCTACGGCAAGATCATCCTGATGACCGATGCCGACGTCGATGGTTCGCATATCCGCACCCTGCTGCTGACTTTCTTTTTCCGTCACATGCAGGAGTTGATTCGCCGCGGCAATGTGTACATCGCCCAGCCACCGTTGTATCGCATCAAGAAGGGCCGCTTCGAGCAGTACATCAAGGACGATGCCGAGTTCGTCAAGGTGATGGTAAAGCGGGCAGCCGATGGCACCGATATCAGCTACGGTCCGAATAAAACGAAGCTCGATGTACCTGCACGCACGCGTTTCATGGGCCACCTCAGCGAATATCTTGGCTATTTCGACAAGGTGGACAAGCGGCTGCGCAACGAACAGGTCACCACTGCCCTGGGCCGCCTGGAACTGGTTAAGCGTGCAGACTTTGAAGCGCCCGCCTCCCGCACGGAAACTGCCGAAGGCGAGATGCCGGTCTTCGCAGGCGAGCCACCCGCGAAGCTGCTGAAGCTCTACGTTGAACTGCAGGCGATGGCGAAACAGTACCAGTTCAAAGCTGTGAACGCGCCGTCCTATGAAGAAGAGCACCAGACCTGGATGGTCAGCTACCAGGATGCGCAGGGCTCTATCCGGCGGGTCGACTGGAGCCTGGCATCATCTCCTGAATACCGGCAGATGATGAGCAAGTATGTCCAGATCAAGGATGAACTGGTAGCGCCGTTCGTAATAGAGCCTGCAGTCAAAGGCAAGGCCGCACTCGAGGAAGAAGCTGAGGCCGCCGCAGCCGGTGAGGAAGCTGAAACGGGTTCAGACACTGAGACCGGGTCGGCACTTACTGAGAAAGCGCAGAAGAAGGCCCCGCGCGGAGTGCAGGAGCCGGTGATCAAGCAGACGGCCCGCGAACTGTTCGACTACATCATCGAGCAGGGTCGTCGCGAGTACCAGGTGCAGCGCTACAAGGGCCTGGGCGAGATGACAGCCACCCAGTTATGGGAAACGACCATGGACCCCGAGAAACGCACACTGCTTTCCGTGAAGCTTGAAGACCTGGCCGAGACTGAGACCATCTTCTCGACGCTGATGGGTGAAGATGTCGAAGCCCGTCGTAAGTTCATTGAAGAAAATGCGCTGGATGTAAAGAACCTGGACATCTGACAACAGTTCCTTGTACCGCAACAAGGGCCGGCCTTGTGCCG
>CAZZXL010000106.1:17402-17837 GCA_964658035.1 uncultured Acetobacteraceae bacterium | reverse complement strand
GTGATTTCGGAGCTGCGGGTGGGCAAGGCGAATCCATCTGCCGCCGTACGCCACTGGGCGGCTAGTGTCCCTGGCAATCAGCTCTATCTTTCGTCCGTCAGCATCCTTGAACTGGAGACGGGTGTTCTGCTGATGGAGCGGAAAGACGCTCAACAAGGCCAGATGCTGCGCCCCTGGCTGCAGGGTGTGATGAAGGAGTTCTCCTCACAGGTACTGCCCTTCGGGAGCACCACGGCGGTTCTGTGCGCTGGAATGCATATCCCTGACCGCCGACCAGACCGGGATGCCATGATCGCAGCTACAGCCAAGGAACATGGCTACACGATCGCAACGCGCAACACGGCTGATTTCGACAACTGTGGCGTCCAGTTACTGAATCCTTGGTTGACGTTTTGATTGAACATTTCAACATCGTCGGCGTCACCTACTACAGGA
>CAZZXL010000106.1:0-17392 GCA_964658035.1 uncultured Acetobacteraceae bacterium | reverse complement strand
TAAGAACTACAGGTAACTACGTGAGAGCGTAAGTATTCATTTCAAAAGGTCTATGTTCCACAAGCGATAGCGTTTTACCGTAAAAGCGATAGTGTTTCACCGAGAGCACTCCTCTCTGGACTGTAGCCATGCTTGGGGGAAGCAGAACAACTTATTCGGAGTGCAGGAGTGATGAAAACACATGGTCTGTGTCCCGTGTGCCGTCCTGTACGTCCTTCGCTCAAGACCCGGCTGCTTCCATCCCTCTAGGAGTAGCGGCTGCTTTGAAGCGGAGTGGCCGCAAAGGGGCGCTCTGCTCGAGCAAAATCGAGCCTCTGCGTGCAGAGGCGGCCCGGGCTGCTTCGAGGGCTTTCCTGGCCATTTCGACAACGTCGAGCAGTGAGTGGAGGAATGGTATCTGTTTCGGTTGCACGTGGTGCGGCGGTGCCGAACCGGGAAAGCGCACACCCTTAGTCGGGACGAGACGTGCCCCGATCTGCTCGGCCTCAAGCTTCGACATCATGACCTGGGCAAGCTCGCGGCCGGCTTCAAGGACAGGATGCAGTGATAGGCAAAGACCATGCGGTTTCCTCCTTCTTCGATCGTGGCCGCGACGGTAACTCCAGCCGGCAGGCGGGGATCTTCGAGCTGGGCGGGTGGCGGCGGCAAGGCAATGTGTATCAGCGTCGGTTTGGCAAGCGCTTTCATTGCCTTGAGATGGTCGCTGACCTGGACTCGGCGCCTGGTCGCGGCCCGCTCGATCTTGGGACCTGCAATTTCTTCAAGCCGCGCGAGCAGGGTCGCACGCTCGACCAGATAGGTTTTGCCTACTTTGTAGCCATCAAGCGCAGCGAGCAAAGTGATGGCACTACGGCGTCGAACTCCGAAGAGTTGCTCGATCGCAGCGCGATCAAGGATCGGAGCGGGCCACTGCTCGAGGATGTGGCGTCCATCGTGGCAGATAAACCAAACCAGTTTCGCTCGCTTATAAAGGCGAGTGGTCAGATGCCGGCGCTTGCTGACTCGACTAAGGCCCTATCACCATCATCGCTCGCCGGTCCCACTATAGTCGAGCCTCTATCGGGTCAAAAGACGGTCTCGGGTCGTCAACCTGGTAAGAGGAGTTCGCCCTTCTACACACAAGTTGGCGCCTACATTCCGAGAGATTTGCACAATAAGGTGAAAATGCGTCTCTTGCAAGATCAGGACGAGCGCGATTTTAGCGACCTAATAGAAGACTTGCTCAAAAGGTTTATCTCGCAAGGGAATTCGCACCTCTGAACCATGCGGTGATCTGGTACCCGTGAGATCCCCAAAACGGACCGATCTTTTTTTAATAAGATTGAGCGCCGAGCGAACCTCCGAGGAGTTAGGTCTAGAGGGCCTCCTCGTCAGGTGGTCAAGCTGACCTCTCGGTCCGCACGAAGTTATGGAATTCATCTTCTGATGTGGCGGCGATGCGCTCTCTTCTCGCGAGCAGCATTCCCAGTTTATGGAGCAGGCCCGGGCCAATGTAGCGCGATCCGTGAACAGCAACATGGTCATTGCCTACTGGCTCATAGCCGCGAAGTGGTCGTCGCGTTACAGGGTGGGGAAGATCGCGCGGAATATGGAGAGCGACTGCTAGGCGAACTGTCTGAGCAACTGACAAAACGCTTTGGTCGCGGATTTTCGGCGACCAACTTGCGCTATTTTCGTCTCTTCTATCAGGCCTTCAGCGATCGGACGCCGGAGATTCATCACTCAACGAGTGATGAATTGGGGGCGAGCGCTCAAGAAGGGGTACTGGACGACTTGACGACAGCCTTGGATAAAACCCATCGACGTAAAGGTTTTTCTCCTGACCTGAGCTGGACGCACTACCGTGCCCTCACCAAAATTGACGATGCCAGTGAGCGCCTGTTCTATGAGATCGAGACCGAAAAGTCCGAATGGAGCGTGGCGACTCTTGAACGGCAAATACACAGCTTGTTATTTGCTCGCTTACTCAAGAGCCGCGATAAGGCAGGCATACTTGCCTTAGCGGATGAAGGCCAGATGGTTCATCATCCAATAGATGTTATCAAGCAGCCGTATGTGCTAGATTTCCTGAATCTTCCAGACCTAACCCAACTTCACGAGTCTGACGTGGAATCGGCGATCATCGAAAACCTTCAGCCCTTTCTGCTCGAACTCGGCAAGGGTTTTGCTTTTGTAGGACGCCAATATCGCGTGACCACAGAATCACAACACTTCTTTATAGATTTGGTTTTTTACAATTTTCTGCTGAAATGCTTCGTGCTCATCGATCTCAAAATGGGTAGGTTGGAACATCAGGATGTAGGACAGATGGACATGTATCTGCGTATGTTCGACGACCTTAAGCGTGGGCAAGATGACAATCCGACTGTGGGTTTGATTCTCTGTGCCGAGAGAGATGAAATAGTAGCCCGCTACTCTATACTTCATGAAAGCCAACAGATGTTCGCCTCAAAGTACATGTTGTACCTACCGACTGAGGAAGAATTGCGAAGCGAGCTAGCTCGGGAGCGAGCGTTATTCACGAAAATCCAACCCATATAAAACACCTAGGGACTCACTCTCAGCGTTGCTTCAGTAGCACTGTGAATATTGTTCTCAATGGACGCTTCGATGACAGCTCTAAGATCCGGAGCGAGCTCAAAATCCTCCGGAATAGTGAAGGCATCAAGCAGCTTCTCATCTTTGCCGTTTGCTTTGGCAACAACCTTCAACGCAGATAATAGTTTTTTCCTTTTACGGTTTCAGGAGATTTACCTCCCGCGTCTTCCCACATCTTTTGCGCATCTGGTGACCCTCCATTAGGCGATACAGCTCGTACAACCAATTTGCGCTTCTCTAAAAATACATCGTGAGCTTTTCCTACCGTCTGCGCGGCTTGTGCGCGCCAGGCGTCCGCATCTTCTAAAGACACCTTGAAGAGTGCAGCAAGATAGGAAGCCTGGCAAAAGTACCCCTCTACTGGAGTGCCCGATCTTTCGTGCCGTTGGATGAGTTAGTGTAGCGCAACTATTTCTGAGTTCAGATAGCCGCCGTCGGGGGTGTGGAGAAGTGGGCAGCGCGTAGCGGTTGCCACTTCTCCATGCCCCGTGTTGTCTTGAGTGAGTCTTTATTGAGATCAGGTGAATCCCTGGTGCCGTCGATGCTGGGCTGAAATTTATACCGTACGCATCACTCCGGTAGAAATATTCTTGAGATCGGCGAGCCAGATCTGGTTGGGTGCCTGCGCTGTAAAGTTGAGCGCAAGCAGGTTGGGAGCAATCGGATAGCTATGTCGACTGTCCGTGGCTCGGGCGCGTCGTGGCAACGCAGCTAAACTGAAAAGGCCGGCACGTCGCATCAGTATTTCAATGCGGCTACGGCCTACGTTCGGGCCGCTGCGGTACAAGACGGCATGGACTCGTGGTGATCCATACTTGCCACTGCTGGCGATATGAATGCGCCGGATACCCTCCAGCGGTTGCCGGTTTGCTGCCGATCGCTTACTCTCCGCACGACCCGCCCACTGGCGGATTTGTCTGCTGAGAACGGCCGCCTGCGTCCTGAAATTGATCGGCTAGCTCGACCTTCTCACGGCATCCAATCAGAACGCCGGCCTGAAGAGCAGATCGAACACTTCCGTGCTACTTTCAACACCTCTTGGCCGTTGGTTTCGATACAGCGCTAGCCATCGCAGCCTTCTTCTTCGTCTTCTTCGATCTGATTTCTCGTCATCACGCTCGTGGTTCTGGCTACGGTCTAATTCTGCTCTCTCAGAACCTCTCGCAACTGCAGAGGTCCGCTCGCCGTCCCAAGTCGCGCACTCCCGGCCAGCCAATCGACTGGCGCTCTGCGCCTCCTATCACCTCCGAGCATTGGGGGGAACACACCTAGCACTGACAAGGAACTCGGCGTCCTCCCACCTCTCTACGTTTTCATCGGTTGTCATGCGTTGCTGCCGTAGCTCTCAACGACTTGCTTCTATTTCGCACAAGCCTGTGGGTGATCAATCACCATTGTTGCGACCGTCTTTTCTTCCTCCGAAAAGGAACGAGTTTAGCCGCAGGCTTCGTTGAAGTGAAGTCGAGCTGTACCTGTTCGTGACCGTGGGGGTGCTGGTCGCGCCACACTTCAGGAGCAGCGGCGGCATCGCAGCGAGTACAGCTCGAGCATACCGCCGATCATCCGGTACATCGAATCAGAGAACCGCTACTATGGAACTCGCTACAGCTCTGCCATCCCACTGGCGGATGGAACCCGGAATTATGTCTATCCAAGGTTCGCGAAAAGTCCACCGCACCAATCAACTATTAGCGATGCAAGAATGTTCGCACAAGTAACGACCTCTTCAAGATCAACATGCTCTTCAACTGTGTGGGCGAATGCCACGTCTCCGGGCCCATAAAGAACGGCCGGCACCTTTCCATGGAGGGTGAATAATCGTAGGTCGGATCCGTACGGCACACCTTGCAGGATCGGCGGCTTTCCCGAGACGCGAGCGTGCGCGTCACTCAAAAAATGGATGATCGGATCGTCGATATTGGTCTCACCGGCTTCGAACTGGCCCTCAAACCATTCCAAGGTGGGAGGATTGTTGGTGAGCCACTCATCTTCCGAAACCGCTTGATCGATGCACGCGGCAAGTGCGGCACGCGCCTCGGCGACAGACTCTTGTGGAAAAACACCGAAGCGGCCTTCTGCCACGAGTTCTTCCGGAACAGTAGAGGGCCAGTCGCCTGCAACTACGGTGCCAATACAAATGGGGGCAACGTTTTGCTCGGATTCGAATAATGGATTTGCGTAGCTCGTGTGACGCGAGTTATCCAGCTTTTCGATTGCGCTGAATATACTCTGAAACTTCTCAATTGCACTTACCCCGAAACGCTTCATGCTGGCGTGGATGGCGCGGCCGCTCACTCGAATACGAAAACTCAGTGCCCCAGAGTGAATGGGGCAAACGCGCAAACGCGTCGGTTCCATGATCACTGCTGCATCGGCGGAGAAGCCACGCACGATCGTGGTGAGCGTACCGACTCCACCACTCTCTTCGCCGATGACGCTCTCAAATAGAACATTGCCTGCCGGGGAAAAGCTCATTTGACGCAACGCCTGGATCGCGAAAACACCCGCTGCTAAACCCGCCTTCATGTCGCAGGCACCACGCCCATAGAGTTTTCCTTCTTCAACGACGCCGTCCCACGGCGGATATTTCCAGAGCGCGGAATTGCCGATTGGAACGACGTCCATGTGACCATTGAGAATGAGGTCTCTGCCGCCACCCGTTCCAGTCCATTTAGCTACGACGTTGAGCCGGTCATTGAAAGGAACCCCGTCATCGGAGAATGCCGGGTGATGTTCCAACTCTGCAAACTGAGATTCGAGAATCTGAGTTTCGCACTGCAGTGAGCGTAATTTGTCTGCAATGAAATGTTGTGCGGCTTGCTCGTGACCGGGTAGCGATTGAAAC
Source organism: uncultured Acetobacteraceae bacterium (assembly GCA_964658035.1). Lineage (GTDB taxonomy): Bacteria > Acidobacteriota > Terriglobia > Terriglobales > Acidobacteriaceae. The sequence continues at coordinate 11,949 of CAZZXL010000106.1, read as the reverse complement.
CGAACCAACTTTTGCAAGAACTCTGTCATCGAGGTTCGCAGACCGTCGATCTCTGCTCGAATCTGTTTTTGCATCAATCCTCTGTTTTCGCTGCCACGTGAGCGCAGGCTGTTTTCCTTGGAGTCTAGCAGAGCGAAACATCGGATCTCCTTTGCGTTCCCCAAGACCCTGCACGAGTGCAAATATGTGGCTCGACTTGCAGGGATAGTTGTTGCACTTATGCAATGCTCATTCGCGTTAGGGAAGTTTTCTTGATCCTTCTGAGACGAAGTGTTACACCCTTAACAACGTTAAGACATACTGTTTAAATTGTTTGCTTACGTGGCCACGTCGCCCTTGTTGGATTGCGTCCTGCAATGTACACGAGTAGTTCTCGGCGCTTGACCCCTTAAAAGCTTGCGTCTCCGAAGCTTAATCACTATTTTTCCTTGTAGTGGAGGCTTTCCAGTATTTAGATCAGCTTCTTCATATTTTAAATTTGCTGCTCCGGAGGCTCTCTCCATGTGCCGTCAACGTAATCTTTCCTGCCGACGCAGCGCAATCGCGATCGTTGTGGCATCGTTGTTCGCCATTTCTCTGCATGCGCAGAAAACTACTGGAGGCATCGAAGGTATAGTCACCGATCCCACCGGAGCGGTGGTGTCAGGCGCCCGCGTGACGGCGACGGATGAAACCACCGGCGAGAAGCTGGTAGCCGCTTCCGATCAAAGTGGCACCTATCGCTTCCTGGAAGTTCATCCTGATACCTACCAGGTAAGTGTTGAAGCGCAGGGATTCAAGCAGACTTCATTTGTGCATGTACTGGTGCTTATCTCCCGGGTGACATCACTTAATGCCACTGTCGTGCTTGGCAGTGCTGCGGAGCAGGTGACCGTTTCCTCTGGTTCGACTGACCTGGATACGGTATCCACCGAGTCGGGCGAAGTCATCACGCAGAAGCAGATCGAGCAATTGCCGATCGTGGGTCGCAACATGATGGACTTGGCACAGCTTTCGCCGGGTGTGCAGTTGCGCGATGGCAATGACATCGATCCCACCAAAAGCAATTTCACGATCGCCGCTTTTCAAGGACGCTCCGGGCGTGAAACGCAGATCCAGTTGGATGGCTTGTCCATTCAAGACCACACCGTGGGGGGACCGGTGCAGAATGCCGGCCTGGATGCAGTGCAGGAGTTCCAGGTGGCGCAGTCGACGCTGAACCCGGCACAAAGCGTAGCGAGTGGCGGCGCCGTGAATATTCTCACTCGATCCGGCACGAACCAGATTCACGGGTCAGCCTTTGAATTCTTCCGGGACTCCCGGCTGGGCGCGCGGATTGGTCCGGTAAGCTCCCCCTATGATCGCAACCAACTGGGCGGCAGCCTGGGCGGAACGTTACTGCCTAACCGGCTTTTTTATTTCACCGACTATGAGCTGACTGACTCGCGCGACTCCTTTTATGCCGACACCATTTTCCCCTCGCTGAACGGTTTCTACGGCAAGCCGTTTCGTGAGCAGTTCGTCATAGGGCGGCTGGATGGAGTGATCTCCGACAAGTGGAGAGCCTTCGGTCGTTACAGCTATTCTCCAAATCATGGAGTGGTCGGCTACCCGTCATTAGGTGTGTCCTACATCGACTCGCTCGATAACAAGACCCAGGCAATTGTGTATGGCCTTGGCGCCACCTACGCGGGCACCCACGTAACGCACTCTTTCTCGTTCGGCTTCAACTCCTACTCCGAACGTCTACTGCCCAACCCGCTTGCGCCGGCCCCTGAGGACGCGAGCGGCCGAAAATACCTGATTCAGATCGATGGCGGGGCTACGCTTGCCTACGGCGTAAACTACCTCTCCAGTCAATTTGAAAAGCAGCACAATGATGAAGCAAAGTACGATGGCGACATTCAGCTCGGGCAGCATACTCTCGCCTTCGGCGTCGACCTGACCTATTGGATACTGGGTACAGATTATCCATTGCGCCTGAACAGTCCTGAGTTAGACAGCGACAGTTATCTGGGCCAGGGCCTGACTGATCCCACCCAATTTCCACTCGTTTCAATCAGCCTGGCGAATGGCCTGGGTTACTACACGGTTCCCGGCGCGCTGGGCTTTCCGCATGGAGCCTTTCCTGAGTGGAGGCCGGCTGGCTACATCCACGATGTGTGGAAGGCCACTCATTCACTCGCTTTGAATGCAGGTCTGCGCTATGTTTTCTTCTCCGGGCAGTTCGCTCCGGACATTAACCATCCCGCCCTCCTCAATTCCTTTTCGCCCGGTCTGAGTGGCTATCGTCATGCTCCGAAGACCAACTTTGGTCCGCAGATTGGCGGCGCCTGGGATGTTCGCGGGGACGGCAAGACGGTTGTCCGTTCCGCTGCCGGACTTTACTTCGAGGAGTTGACCATTGACGGTTTTTACGGAGATCCTACCAACTTTATCCCAGCCGGCATTTCCTACCAGACCCAGACGGTAGGCGCCGGGAGCGCGTTCCTTGATCCGCGCAGCAGCAGTGCGTTTGCAGCGGGCGACCCACTGGCGACAGCATACGGCTTTCCCAATGGCACTTCCGGGACCGCGCTCAGCCCGCTCTTCAACGAGTCGATCGGGAACGCTGCCGAGGCAGTTAACAACCTGAACAAGCTCTACGTCGCGGCATCGGCACAGAATACATCCTCTGCGAGTTCCTTCGACCTCAACCATGCCTTGTACAGTCCCTCCTGGCCGGCCGGAACCAAGAATCCTCGCGTGGCGCAATTCAACGCTGCTGTAGAACGGCAGCTTCGCAAAGGCCTGGTATTCACCGGGGAATACGTTTTTGTACACGGGTATGAATTTCCCATGGTGGAGGACGACAATCACCTGGGGGCTGCCAACGCAGCCAGCTTCGACACGAATGCTGCGCGGACGGCGATCGCCGCAGGCAATGCTTCACTCGGATGCCCGGCAGGCTCAGTCGGGATCGACTGCGCGATCGGCAAAGGCGCTACGATCGCTATGTACGGAGCCAACGGCCTAGGGGAGGGAAGCGCTGCCACGGGCTATGCCTTTCGCGGTGCGAATCCTAAGTTTGGCACCATGTTGTTTTACGATCACAGGGGCATGAATACGTACAACGGGCTGAACTTACGGCTCGACGGTCGCTTCGGCGAACCGAGCGTCGAAGCATTCCGTTGGATGAATGACAACACTTTGACCTTCGCCTATACTCTGTCACGCAATGTAGGCAATCTCAGGACGCCAGGTACTGCCGAGGCCGATGTCTCAGCATCGCCATCGACGTGGGACTCCCTGCAACCCAATCGCTTCGTCGGCCCGGATGGTCTGGACCGCACCTCGATGCTCAACGTCGGCACCACGACCGAGATAAAGAAAGGGTTTGTCTTCAGCCAGATTACCCACTGGTTCTCCCCGCTATCCAACAATCCTTTGATCCCTACGGCCTTCAAGGGGTGCGGCGGCGGCCCGGAAGAGATTTTCTGCAGTGACTGGACGGGTGACGGAACCACCGGCGACCTGCTTCCTACCGCAGGACCAGGGGCCTTTGGCCGCAGTCTTAAAGGCGCAAAAGGTCTGAACAATGCCATCAGCAAGTACAACAGCTCGTATGCCGGACAACCAACGCCAGCGGGAAACTTGGTGGTAGCGCAGGAACTCATGAGCGAATCGCAGTTGAAGCAGCTGAGCGGCGTGATGCCGGTACTTCCTCTTGCTCCCGCTAATCAGGTCGGTCTCGACCTGCTGCTGCTTACCGATGTCCGGCTCTCCTGGAACTACAAAGTCGCCCGCGACCGGATCACGTTTTCTCCGTCGTGGGACGTCTTCAACGTTTTCAATCGCAGCTCCTACGATCCTCCTGCAAACATTTTGAACGGAACTCTTTCCGGCGAGCCGAATACCATCAACGGAACAACAAAGGCCAACCGCACCAACATCCGGCAACGAGGTTCGGGCACATTTGAACAGGGAGCGCGGCGCCAGATGCAGGCAGGATTGAGAATTACCTTCTAATGACCTTCTTGATGAGAAAAAAGAAAGCGACCCCGAGTGTCATAGCTTGCAGACGGCATCCCGTTCATGCGGTCTTTATCCTCTCGCTGGCTGCTGCGCCGCCGCCTGGCGCCCATGCTCAACAACCAGCTTCAAAGCCACTGATGTCAGAACACAGCCGTCAACAGATCATGGATTTCGAAGCCAAGCAGGCACAGGTCAAGACCCCCTCTGACGTCACCCTCAGCGCGGACGGATTACAGATTGCCTGGACAGTGGAAGAGACCGTTCCCGGTTCTACTGCAACGCGCGCGCAGATCTTTACAGCGCCTTTGGCCTCACCTGAAAAAGCTCAATCATTGCCGGTACCCGCTGCCGGACAAAGCTGCAATGCCAAAGGCACCGCCTGGGCTCCTGACAATCACACGCTCGCGTTCTTCTCTGACTGCAACTCGCCCAACCAGCTGCAGGTGTTTACTGCCGACATCCACAATAATCAGGCGCCGCATCCACTGACCCACTTGAAAGGCTATGTCTCTCACCTGCAATGGTCACCGGATGGCAAGAGTCTATCTTTGCTTTATGTGGAGAGCGGCAGCCGCGCTCCCACGCCGTTAGCTGCTGAAGACAAAGCCATCGGCGTGATCGATGATTTACAGAACAGAGATGTCCAGCGCGTGGCTCTGGTCGATTCGCGCAATGGAGAAACACGGCAGATCACACCGGCAAATCTTTACATCTTTGAATATGACTGGTCGCCCGACGGCAACTCGCTCGCCTACACTGCCGCGCCGCCTCCCGGAGACGATAACTGGTATATCGCGAAGCTTTACACGCAGCCCGTCGCTGTGCCGCAGCCGGTGTCAATTTTCAAGCCGAAACTGCAGATGGCCTTACCGCGCTGGTCGCCTGACGGCAGGTCGATCGCCTTTATCCAGGGACTGATGAGCGATGAGGGAGCGACTGGTGGCGAGATCTACCAACTTCCCGCGCATGGAGGAGTAGCCCGCGACCTCACACCCGGGCGTACCTCTTCGCCAGCATGGTTCACCTGGCTTTCTGACCGCGAGATGCTGTTCAGCGAATATCGGGGCGGGGCAACGACCATTAATACGCTCGAGATCGTTCCCGGCAAAGTAAATGGCAGCGGCCTCAGTACGATAGCCGCTAAGACAAAAGAAGTCTGGAGTAAAGGCGAGACCATCCTTGCCAGTCCAGAAGCAGCGAGCCTTGCGATTGCCGGGCACGGCGATCATTGGACGGGTGCCTGTGTACGCACTTCCTGGTCAATGTTTCCTGAAGTCTGGGCCGGCGCTATCGGCGATCTCAAGCAGATCACCCACCTGAACGCAGCCGTTCCGCTGACCCTGCCAAAAGCAGAGAGTGTCACGTGGAGGAGCAATGAGAAGACCGGCGACTTTCCCGTGCAGGGATGGCTGCTGTTTCCTTCCAATTACGATCCTTCGAAGAAATATCCGATGTTAGTAGCCGTGCATGGCGGTCCCGCCTGGATTGCGCAACCGAGTTGGAAGGCGGAGGACTTCAACACCACCATCTTCGCCAGCCTGGGTTATTTTGTGCTGTTTCCCAACGACCGTGGCAGCTACGGCCATGGGGAGAAATTCACGCAGGCCAATCGCCGCGATTGGGGCTTCGGTGACCTGCAGGACCTGGTCACTGGCGTGGATGAAGTTGTGAAACGCTATCCCGTTGACGGCAATCGAGTCGGCATCCTCGGCTGGAGCTACGGTGGTTCCACCTCCATGATGGCCGTGACCCGGACCCACCGCTTTCGTGCTGCCGTTGCTGGCGCAGGCGCGAGCAACATGCAGAGCTACTATGGGCAGAACTCCATTGACAAGTGGATGATCCCGTACCTGGGAGCTTCAGTCTATGACGATCCTGCCGCGTACATGCGCGTTTCAGCTGTTACTTATATCAAGAATGCCAAGACGCCAACGTTGATTCTGGTAGGTGAACTGGATGGGGAAGCACCGCCAGTGCAATCCATGGAACTCTGGCATGGCCTGAAAGAGCTCGGTGTACCGACACAACTGGTGATCTATGCCGATGAAGGCCACAGCTTTTTCAAACCTGCGGATCGCACCGATCTGACTTTACGCAGCCTGGAATGGTTCCAGAAATATATGGGCCTGCAGTGACATCCGTAGTGAAGAGCGAAGCTACCCGTCGCAGCAAAGTGCGTTGGTGGATGCTCGCCGGCCTGACAAGTTTTTCCTTCGTCAGTTATCTCGATCGGGCGAACATCTCAGTCGCAGCCGAGCTCATGATTCCGGCCCTCGGCATCACCAAGGTCCAAATGGGGCAGATCTTTACTAGCTTCCTCATCGGCTACGCTATCTTTCAGGTCCCTGGGGGCTTTCTGGGAGACAAGTGGGGCGCGCGGGTTACGCTTGCTGCGTCTGCAATGCTTTGGGCTCTAACTACTATCGCTACCGGCCTACTCCCCATTTTCTTCTCAGGTGCTTTGACGCTGACGTTTATTGCGCTTTGGATCGTCCGCTTACTGCTCGGCATCAGCGAGGCAACCACTTTCCCGGTTGGCAACAAGGTAGTGCAGAGCTGGATGCCGCCTCAGGAGCGCGCCTTTGGCAGTTCTCTCTTCATCCTTGGAACCTGCACGGCATCGGCGCTCACCTCGCCGCTGGTTTCCTGGCTGATGCTCCGCTTCGGCTGGCAGATGTCGTTCTTTCTTACTTCGGTTCCGGCATTCATCATTGCGTTTACGTGGTCTCGCTATTCGCGGGACACCCCGCAAATGCACGCAAGTGTTAACTCCGCCGAGTTGATTTACATTTACGGCGCGACCAGTGAGAAATCGCCGGCGCAAGAGACTATTCCTCTGCTCACTCTGCTGCGTCAGCGCAATGTTTACCTGCTGATTCTCAGTTACGTGAGCGAAGGCTATGTACTGTTTATCTTCGTGTTCTGGCTTTATATCTATTTGGTCGAAGAACGTCACTTCACGATGATTCGCGGTGGCTGGATGGCGGCGGTTCCGTGGCTTGTTGCGCTCGTTCTGACGCCGGTCGGTGGCAAAGCTTGCGATCTCTTGGGTGCGAAGTACGGAAGGCTGGCTGGCTCCAAGATCGTCGTGATGGTCGGTTACGCGTTGAGCGGTCTGCTTCTTTTTCTGGCGGTCTACGCGAGTAAGCCCTCGTTTTCGGTAGCCGCCTTATCGCTGAGCATCGCTTTTCTGATGGCAGCAGAGTCTTCGTTCTGGGCTACTGCCACTCACCTCGGCGGCGCCAGCGTGGGAACTCTCTCAGGGATCATGAATGCGGCAGGTGTTCTCGGTGGGATCCTTTCGACCTCGCTTGTGCCGATTCTGGTCGAGCATTTTGGATGGCTTATTGCATTAAGCTCCGGGACGGTAATGGGCATTTTCTGCGTCTTTGTGTGGCTCAACATTCGAGAATTGAATCCACTCGCTGAAATTGTATCCTCGCCCCACTAAGCCGCTCATATCATGCAAGCTTATTAGCTGTTTTTGCAGGAGGAATCGTTCATGTCCCGGGGCCATACTCTCCGCGTCCTTTTAGTGCAGGAAAATATTCAAAGCGCCCGCTACACTCGTATTTTGCTGGAGGAAGCCGGCTACTTGGTGGATTGGCGTCCTGCCATGACGCCAGATCTCCTGCGCCACGAAAGCTTGAGCGACGCGGTTCTTTTTGACTTCCACTGCCTTGATCGAGAGGCGCTTGCAGGGCAGCAAATGATGCGCGTTCATCCCCGCTGGCGAAGTGTGCCTTCGTTGGTAGCCGCCAGTATCAACGACCGCGAAACGCGTCTGCTGTTACAGTCGCTAGGCGCTGACGAGGTCATCCCAAAGCCGTTCAGCGCGCAGGAATTGATCATCCGACTCCAGGCCCTCTTTCGCGCAACTTCCCCCACCCCAACCATGCCCGCTCGGGAAACTGCATACGCCGCGAGACCTGCCTTCATTCGCGAGCTGGCGCAGTTTGCCGCTTCGCACACGTCTCCCGAAGCTATGGAAGCAACCATGCTTCAGCTACTACGCTCGCTGCGGCACACAATGAATTTCGACGTTGGCTATGTCTGTGCCGAAGGTGCGCCCGATCGCTACTGCGTTGTTGCTCATGTAGGCGATGCAACCTGCAACAACGCACGGTGGTATGCGCCAGGGATGAGCTATACCGGGTGGATCGTCGAGCACAAGCGACCCTTGATCGTCCCCAACATCGACAAAGAAGCTAGGGTCCGCATGCTTGGACGGGAACGCGGAGGCAACCGCCACTTCCACTCCTTCCTCGGGGTGCCCATCTTGCGTGACGAGCATGTAATTGGCACCGTGGAAGTTGGGTTCTATCGTCCAAGCGCAACCAACGGACAGATCCTGCAGGCGATGGAAAGGGCTGGCCACATTTGCTCGCTCGCGCTGAGCAACGAGCAAGCACGTCGCGAGCTAACGCGACAGGTGGGACGCGGCTCCAGCAAAGATCACGACGAGATCGAGATGCTCCCATTTGTTTGCCGGAGCGCCGCCATGCAGGAGGTGATGCGCGTTGCTTCACGAGTGCGCGAAAGCTCCGTACCGATCCTGCTGACGGGTGAGACAGGCACTGGGAAAGGCGTGATGGCCCGCTACCTGCACCAAAGCTCAGCGCGGCGACAGCATCCGTTTGTAGTAATCTCTTGCGCCACCATACCGGAAGCTTTCCAGTCGAAAGAATTGTTTGGGATTGACCAATCGGCTGCTCCTGGAATTGATGCATGCGCCGGCCGCTTTGAGGAGTGCGGAGAGGGCACATTGCTACTCGACGAAGTTGATCATATGCCGCTCTCTTTGCAGGCCAAGCTACTGCGAGTTCTTGATGAGCGGCAATTCTCTCGGACCGGCGGACCCACCCCACTTTATTTTGCCGGCCGGGTAATCGCGACGACTTCGGCTGATCTGCAGGCCGCCATCCAGGCAGGGACATTCCTGCGTGAGCTCTATCATCGTCTGGCGCTGATAGAGCTGTGCCTTCCTCCATTACGAACCCGCCGTGAAGATATGCCCGCGCTTGTTCAGCATTTCAATGAACGCTTCCGTCTGGAACAGAAGCTTCCCATGACGGAGCTGTCAGGGCGCCTGTTGCGGCAACTTGCAGTGCAGCCCTGGCCGGGTAATGTACGTGAACTTAAAAATGCCATCGAGCGATCGATTCTTTTGTCAGATGGGGATGAATTCACTTCACAAGCAGCCCTCACGGACGGCTCTTCGCAGGCGGTGTTCAGCTTGGATCCTATGTTGGAGCACGCCATGGAGAACCAGTTGTCAGTCTCCGATCTGGAGCATCAATACGCGCGGTATGTGTACGAGCAAGTAGGACGCAACAAGGCGAAAGCCTGTCGGCTCTTGAAAATTAACTATCGCACGTTGTGCAATCACCTTGCGCTGGAAGAGCACGCATTGCCTTCCAGAGCTTTGCAGGCTATGTAGGAGTGCAATGAACCGAGCTGTCGACGTAATCGTTTTAGGGTTAGGAGCTGTAGGTAGTGCAACCGCTTTGCAACTTGCTGAGCGCGGCATCCGGGTCCGCGGTTTCGATCAATTTGCACCGCCCCATGATCTCGGTTCTTCACACGGCCACTCGCGCATCTATCGCCAGGCTTATTTTGAGGATGCCCGTTATGTGCCATTGTTGCTGCGCGCACACGAGCTATGGCGCAAGCTGGAGCAAGATACGCAACGGGAACTGCTTCACACAACGGGCGCGCTTGTTTTCGGGATGCCGGGAGGTGAGCTGGTAGAACGCAGCGCTGAGAGCGCGCGGCAGTTTGATCTGCCTCACGAGATACTTGACACAGCGGCATTGCGTCAACGTTTTCCTCTCTTCCATGTGGCTGACCAGTCGCAAGCTCTTCTAGAGCAAAACGCAGGTTATCTCGTTCCTGAAGACTGTATCGCGCAGCAACTGCGACAGGCACAAAAACATGAAGCCAAGCTTCATTCAAATGAGCCCGTGCTCTCCTGGAACGCGCAACCGAAAGATGCAGGAGTGATAGTGCGCACCGCTCAGGGAACCTACTCGGCTGAGCGACTGATCATCACCGCCGGACCCTGGGCGCCGCAGATACTGGCTGACCTCAACCTGCCATTCCGGGTGACTCGGCAAGTGCTTTGCTGGTTCGCACCGGAGGGCAATCTGGACGATTTTCGCCCTAACCGGCTTCCGGTCTTTCTTATAGAAGCCCCCGCGGGACAGCCGCTGTTGTACGGATTTCCGCTCACTGGGCCTGATTCCACAGGAGTAAAAGTCGCCTTGCACGGCAGCGAGGAGATATGCACGCCGCAGACGATAGATCGAACGATACGTTCAGAAGATGAGTCCATCATTCGACAGCGCCTGGCCCAAATTGTCCCGCGGCTCGCCGGACGTTTGCTTCACGCTGAAACTTGCCTCTACACGATGACTCCCGATGAGCACTTCATCATCGATACTCATCCAAGGCATGCAGCCGTCACGCTGATTGCCGGGCTCTCTGGTCATGGTTTTAAATTCGCAGCGGTACTTGGCGAGATTCTGACCGATTTGTCAATCAGAGGGAAAAGCAACTTTGATCTCAGCCTGTTTTCACTACATCGTTTTTTGAATGCCAGCTAGCCATCACCAACTACGTCAAATATGAACATGACAAGAAGAACTACATTTCCTTCCGCAATGAGTTCGTAGACGATATTCGGGGTCTTGCTACAGAGCAGGCACTACAGGCTATTGTCGAGATAAAGAAAGAGAACAGCATGGCGAATGCGCTCAGCTCCTTCGATCAGTCTAAAGAGCCATTCGAGTGTGCGTCGTTTGTGATGGGACATCTCGATAACCGCATCGCTGATGAGAATCAAGCACTGGCAAAGGGTATGGTGGTGTCGGTCTACAACAGGCCGCGCTTCAAAGCGGGGAACTGCGCAACTTCTCTGTCTCTCTCGCTAAAGCAGAGGAGGCCTCTAAATCTGTGTCACGAGTAGATGTATCTGAAGATACATCTACGATCATGAAACAGCATACTGACGCAAGAGGCTGAGTCTTCAGACTGAGGTAGTACACTGAGTGTCGCTCGGGTATAAGCCTTTGAAACCACCCTCCACGTTGGCAACTTCGGTAGGCAGAATCGCCTACTATCCCAGGTGATTCATATTGAAGGATGAATTGAGGCCACAGCAACGAAGGCGCACTTCGTTGAGCACATGGTTGATTTACTTCTTATTTGTTTTATCCTCCGTCCATTGTGCGCGGAGTATTTCACTGTGAACGTAAGTCTTTTGGATCTTGAGCGTTATGAACAAGGCTCTGAAGCGATGCCTTTTCAAGGTCGCGTTGGGATGATGCCAGTCCTGAGGTGGGCGCATGGCAATCTGCTTCTACAGCATGCGGCAAAAATGTTGGACCTGAGCCTTCGAAAAACACCACACATGCAAGAGCCGCCGGAAGACTACACACCTGAAAAAGTGTTATGTGTGCTTATTGGAGTCATCTCGATCATGGGCATGACAGGAGCCTCCCTCTGGTTTGGTCAACGTTATCTTCGGGACTTGTGGTGGGTTCCCGGAACTCTAACGCTGGCTATGCTTTATGTCACCTATGCGGCGCGCTATGAGATGCAGTTCTGGTATCCGTACGATCTAGCACATTTCGCACTCTTCGGAGTAGCTTGTCTTTGCCTCTTGGAAGGGCGGTGGGGATTAGCTTTACTGCTTTTTGCTGTCGATACTCCTCTAAGAGAGACTTCGATTTATCTAGTTCTTTTGTCTTTAAGTGTAGGTTACGCTCGGAAGGAGCTGAAAGCTGCAGCCTGGAGCGCAGGAACGATGGTGATCATTTGGATCCCTATAAGGGTTCTCATAGCTCACCATTTTGCTCATAACCCAAGCGATACGCGAATCCATTGGCTCGGTATAGGAAGTGATCTTGCCCGCGCAAAACGTACCCCTTAGCTGAGTGTTAGAAATCAGCAAGG